>CAUSAK010000001.1:0-116815 GCA_963529535.1 uncultured Granulicatella sp.
TGTCAAAACAACAAATTGGTGTCGTTGGTATGGCAGTAATGGGTCGTAATTTAGCCTTAAATATTGAAAGTCGTGGATATTCGGTTTCAATTTTTAACCGTTCGTCTTCAAAAACAGATGAGGTGGTTGCATTACATCCAGACAAAAAATTAGTTCCAACTTATACAGTGGAAGAATTTGTAGCTTCATTAGAAAAACCAAGAAGAATTTTATTAATGGTTAAAGCTGGAGAAGCAACAGATAAAACGATTCAAAGTTTATTACCACATTTAGATAAAGGTGATATTTTAATTGATGGAGGAAATACTTTCTTTAAAGACACTATGCGTCGTAATGAAATGTTAGCAAATTCCGGTATTAACTTTATCGGTACAGGAGTTTCTGGTGGAGAAGAAGGAGCATTAAAAGGTCCTGCCATTATGCCTGGTGGACAAAAAAATGCTTATGATTTAGTAGCGCCGATTTTAGAAGAAATTGCTGCGAAAGCAGATGATGGCGCACCGTGTGTGACTTATATTGGTCCAAATGGAGCTGGTCATTATGTAAAAATGGTTCATAACGGTATCGAATATGGGGATATGCAATTAATCGCTGAAAGTTATGATATTTTACGTCGTGTAGGTGGATTAACAGTTGAAGAAACTGCAGAAGTATTCAAATCTTGGAATACTGGTGAATTGGATAGTTATTTAATTGAAATTACTGCTGATATTTTAACGAAAAAAGATCCTGAAACAGGTAAACCAATGGTTGAAGTCATTATGGATACTGCTGGAAATAAAGGGACAGGTAAATGGACTTCTCAAAGTGCATTAGATTTAGGTGTGCCACTTCCATTAATTACAGAATCTGTATTTGCACGTTATATTTCTACATTAAAAGAAGAACGTGAAATTGCTAGTAAAGAATTATCTCCAATTAAAGTTCCTGAATTATCAAATACGGAAAAACAAGCGTTAATCGAATCAGTTCGTAAAGGTTTGTATTTCTCTAAAATTATGAGTTATGCGCAAGGATTTGCTCAAATGCGTGTAGCAAGTGAAGAGTTTGATTGGAACTTAAATTATGGGGAAATTGCAAAAATTTTCCGTGCTGGATGTATTATTCGTGCTCAATTCTTACAAAAAATTACAGATGCATTTGAACGTGATCCAGAATTGAAAAACTTATTATTAGATAAATACTTCTTATATGTAACAGAATCTTATCAAGAAGCAGTGCGTGAAGTTGTTGTGACAGCTGTTCAAGCAGGAATTCCTGTTCCTACATTCTCAAGTGCATTAGCTTACTATGATTCATATCGTTCAGAAGTATTACCAGCTAACTTAATTCAAGCGCAACGTGACTATTTTGGAGCTCACACTTATAATCGTGTGGACAAACCTGGCGTATTCCACTTTGAATGGGCACAAGAACGTGAGATCGAACAATAATAAGAATAATAAATATTTTAAATAAGACTAATCTGTTGTAGCTAAGGACGGCAGCAGCCCCTTCGGCTCTCATGCCTAAATTTCGAGCCTAGGTCTCGAAATTTCCTGTACTAGCAGCCGAATGACTTCTAGTACTTGAGCTGCTACGGATTGTCTTTTTGGTTTGGTCATTCATTAATGAAGGGGTGTTTTAAATAAGACTAATCTGTTGTAGTTAAGAACGGCAGCAGCCCCTTCGGGTCTCATGTTTGAGTTACTATACTTTGTTAGAAAATATATTTATAAGAATTGCAAAAATAAAAAAGCAGCTCGTGAGAGTTGCTTTTTTATTTATTCATGATGCTTTTGTTGGGAAGTATTAGTGGGTTTCATAAAAAGATGTTGAATCACAACAACTCCGCATGAAAGGAGAACTCCAACAATAACTGCATTTGTAAAATTATAAGGAGACTGCGCTAAAGCAGATCCTAAATAATAAGTAACTTGACTTAAAATAAATCCCCAAAAAAATGTAGCGAGGTATTTCATTTCGACACCTTCTTTCTTCTCTATTATAGTCAACAACGTTTCTCCAGACAAGCAAAATTAATTTCAAAAAATCTCCACAATATTTGTCCAAATTCTGTAAAGCCGTTATAATGAATGAAAAGTTAGATGAAAGAAAGGATTCGTTATGACATTTACAATTTTACAAGTAATTAGTGGATATAGCTTATTAAAAAGTACAATTGATTTAAAAAAATATATACAAACTGCTAAGGCGTTAGGGTATCAAAAACTAGCCTTAACTGATGAAGGTGTCTTACATGGAGCGGTTGAATTTTACCAATTATGCCGTCAACAAAATATCGAACCTATTATTGGCTGTATCTTTCAATATAAACAATGGAGAAATGCAGAAGCCTTATCTTCAGTGATTGTTTACGCAAAAGATGAAATCGGCTATCAAATATTAATCGAATTATCAACGCATTATCAAAAAACTAAAATTGTTACAAAAGAAATGGAACAAAAAATTCAGGATGCTTCTAGCCATGTGCAATTGGTTTTCCCTCAAGAAAATAGTGAATGGTTATTGGAATGTCAAAATGGTGAAGTGGCTTTTCAACGTTGGTTGTTCGAGGCGGAAGAACGTTATTTTGAACATATTCATCTTGGAATTGAACACATTCCAACTCTCCCAATTTCTTTAGAGCAATTAGAAGAATGGGGAAATGATTTTTCGATGAAATTTTTACCATTTGTTAAAACTTTTTATTTAAAAGCAGAAGATGATTTTAGTTATCGAGTATTAAAAGCTATTGGAGAAGGAACCACTGTAAGTACAAGTCAAGCAGAAGTAAGTGGACAATATTATTTACAAGATGAATCAACACTTACTCAAAAATGGACACCAGTATTAGAAGGAAGAGTCATGAAAAATTTACAAGAGTTTGTTGACTCTTTGAACTGGAAATTACCCAAGCATCCGTTATTATTACCAAAATTTCAAGTGCCCATAGGAAAGACGAGCCAAGAATATTTACAAGAACTTTGCCAACGATCGTTAGAAGAAAAGGAGTTAGTAAAGGATGAGTATCAATCAAGACTTGTTTATGAGTTGTCAATCATTCACCAAATGGGGTTTGATGATTACTTCTTAATTGTATGGGATATTATGAAATACGCTCATGAAGCAGGAATTCAAACAGGACCTGGACGTGGTTCTGCAGCAGGTTCATTAGTCTCATATTTATTAAATATTACAAAAGTAGATCCAATCGAGTATCAATTATTATTTGAACGATTTTTGAATCCAGAACGATATACGATGCCTGATATTGATTTGGATTTTCCAGATAATCGAAGAGAAGCTATATTAGCATATGTCCGTCAAAAATATGGGGAAAATCATGTAGCTCAAATTGCGACTTTTGGAACATTTGGGAGTAAGCAAGCGATAAGAGATGTATGTCGTGTATTAGGTGTTCCTACGCTTCAAGCAGGAGAGTGGTCGAAAACTATTCCGAATCAATTAGGAATCACTTTAAAACAAGCTTATGAACAGTCTAAAAATTTACAAGCATTAGTATCTAGAAATCCCAAAAATCAATTCATTTTTGAAACAGCTTGTCGTATTGAAGGGTTGCCACGTCATTTATCTACACATGCAGCCGGAGTTGTATTATATGATAAACCATTAACAGAAGTCATTCCCTTAATGTATAAAGACCAACAACTGCCGATTACACAATATACAATGAAATACGTGGAGCAAATTGGCTTGTTAAAAATGGATTTCTTAGGATTAACGAATTTGTCAATTTTACATGATTCGATAGCTTTAACGAAAACCATTTATCAACAAGAGATAGTTTTAAAAGACATTCCATTAGATGATAAAAAGACTCTTGAATTATTTCAACAAGCTGACACAAATGGCATTTTTCAATTTGAATCCGATGGAATACGTCGTGTATTAAAAAAACTTCGCCCAACGAATTTAGAAGATATTGCAGCTGTGAATGCTTTGTATCGACCGGGGCCAATGGAGCAAATTGATACCTTTATAAAACGTAAGCATGGAAAAGAAATAGTAAAATATCCTCATCCAATATTAGAAAGTATTTTAAAGTCGACTTATGGGGTTATGGTGTATCAAGAACAAGTCATGCAAGTAACGTCTCAAATGGCTGGGTTTACATTGGGCCAAGCAGATGTTTTAAGGCGAGCGATAGGGAAAAAAGACCATCAAGTGATTGAAACACAAAGAGAATATTTTATTGAAGGCGCAAAACAACGAGGAATTGATATTGCTAGTGCAATGGAAGTGTATCAATATATTGAACGATTTGCCAACTATGGCTTCAACCGTTCCCATGCTTTTGCTTATTCCTTATTAGCATATCAATTAGCTTATTTTAAAGCTCATTTTCCAATTGCATTTTATACTGCGATTTTACGATTTGTAGGAGAACGTTCGACTAAATTACAAAATTATTTCGTTGAAGCAAAACAACGAGGAATTTCCATTAAAAATCCATCTATCAATACGAGTCGTGAAGAGTATACAGCAATGCCAGATGGAATCTTTATCGGGTTAAATGCGATAAAGGGATTGAGAAGAGACTTTATTCAAGAAATTTTGTGTGAAAGAAAACAACATGGTTCATTTGTTGATTTTATGGATTTTGCTTTTAGAGTGGATAGACGTTTTTGTAAAAAAGAAGCATTTGAAGCACTCATAGACGCCGGAGCTTTTGATGAGTTTGACAAAAATCGCCCGACATTACGAGCAACGATTGATGCTGTTATTGAAAGTGTAAAATTCCATGGAACTAATCTTCCTTTAGCTTTAAGTGAGGAAATGTATCCAAAATATTTTGAGGAAGAGGAAGAAAATTTAATGGAAAAAATCGAACGAGAAATGGCAGTGTTAGGATTTCCGGTTTCCGCCTTTCCAACACAACCTTATGAAATCTTGTATCGTGAAAAGAAAGTAGAACGCATTTCAACCATCTATGAATCAAAATTCATATCTGTATTGGGAGTGTTGAAAAATATTCGTAAAATTCGTACGAAAAAAGGCGAACCAATGGCGTTTGGAACTATTTTAGATGAAACCGGAGAGATGGAGTTTGTTGTATTTTCAGAAGTATATCCTCTTGTTTTTTCAATATTAGAAGAAAATCAAGTTGTGTTATTGAAAGGAAAAACGAAAAAAAATTCGCAAAATAAATGGCAAGTTCAGGTTCAACAGGGATTAACTCTTTTTGAAATCGAAGGATTGAAACAGGCAATTTCTATGAAATGCTATTTGAAAATTACTGAATCATTACAAAATAGAGATATTTTTAATAAAATTCGAAATGTTGTAATAAATAATCCTGGAGATACAGATGTCTTACTGTATATAGAAAGTAAAGAGCAAGTCGTTCGGTTAAATTTTAATACCGGATTAGAGGTCGATGCGTTGACTATTCAAGCACTTTCTTCCATTGTTGGAGAAGAAAATGTAAAAATTATAAAATAAAAACCTTTTCAGTAATGAAAAGAAAAGACATTTTTGTAGAAAAGTGGTAAAATAGGAAAAGAAATTGGAAAAGAGTTCCAAAATTAACTTTAAGAGGTGAATAACTTGAAACGTATTGCTGTTTTAACAAGTGGTGGGGATGCACCAGGAATGAATGCTGCAGTTCGTGCCATCGTTCGTAAAGGAATTTATGAAGGATTTGAAGTCTATGGAATTAACTATGGATTTGCAGGATTAGTTGCAGGAGACATCCGTAAAATGGAAGCTTCTGATGTAGGAGATATGATTGGCCGTGGAGGTACTTTCTTATATTCTGCTCGTTATCCTGAATTTGCACACCGCGAAGGTCAAGAAAAAGGGATTGAACAATTGAAAAAATTCGGTATCGAAGGTTTAGTTGTTATCGGTGGTGACGGAAGTTACCAAGGTGCTGTAGCTTTAACAAAATTAGGGTTCCCAACAATTGGAGTTCCAGGAACAATTGATAATGATATTCCAGGTACTGACTATACAATCGGTTTTGATACTGCCATTAATACAGTATTAGACTCGGTAGACCGTTTAAGAGATACTGCAACAAGTCACGTTCGTACGTTTATCGTTGAAGTAATGGGACGTAATGCAGGTGATATCGCTCTATGGACTGGTATTGGAAGTGGAGCAGAGCAAATTTTAATTCCTGAGCAAGATTTCGATATTGCTGAAGTAGCCAAAGATTTAAAACGTGGTCGCTTGAATGGTAAGAAACATACTATTATCCTTTTAGCTGAAGGGGTAATGAGTGGTGATGAATTTGCGAAGAAATTATGGGAATACGATGATGATTTCCATACTCGTGTAACAGTATTAGGACACGTACAACGTGGTGGTTCACCAACTGCTCGTGACCGTGTATTAGCAAGTCGTTTAGGTGCCAAAGCTATCGACCTATTAAAAGAAGGCGTTGGTGGAGTTTGCGTAGGTGTTCGTGGCGAAGAAGTTGTTTATAATGACATCGTAGAAACGTTAGCAAATGGTAAACATGTACCAAACTTAGAATTATATCAATTAAATAAAGAAATTTCATTTTAATGAAGGAGTAATTTTTTATGAAAAAAACTAAAATTGTATGTACAATTGGACCAGCAAGTGAATCAATTGAAAAATTAACAGCATTAGCAGAAGCAGGAATGAACGTATCACGTTTAAACTTCTCTCATGGTGACCATGAAGAACATTTAGCACGTATTAACAATATCAAAAAAGTACGTCAAGAAACTGGTAAAATGATTGCTATTTTATTAGATACAAAAGGACCAGAAATTCGTACACATGATATGGAAGGTGGAGCATTAGAATTCTTCACTGGTGATGTATTACGTATTTCTATGACTCAAGTTTTAGGAACTAAAGAAAAAATTTCTATTACTTATCCAGAATTAATCGATGATGTTCAAGTAGGATCTACTATCTTAATCGATGATGGTTTAGTAGGATTAACAGTTACTGAAATTGACCATGCAAATGGTGAAATCGTAACAGTAGTAAACAACAGCGGTGTTGTTAAAAATAAAAAAGGTGTTAACGTTCCAGGCGTAAGCACTAAGTTACCAGGAATCACTGAAAAAGATAGAGCAGATATCATCTTCGGTATTGAAAATGATATTGATTATATCGCAGCAAGTTTCGTTCGTCGTGCATCTGACGTTCAAGAAATTAGAGATTTATTAGAAGAATACAATGCAACTCATATTCAAATTATTCCAAAAATTGAAAACCAAGAAGGTATTGACAACATTGACGAAATCTTAGCATTATCTGATGGTTTAATGGTTGCTCGTGGAGACATGGGTGTTGAAATTCCTGCAGAGGAAGTTCCAATCGTTCAAAAAGCTTTAATTAAGAAATGTAATGCATGTGGTAAACCAGTAATCACAGCTACACAAATGTTAGATTCAATGCAACGTAACCCACGTCCAACTCGTGCGGAAGCAGGGGACGTAGCGAACGCTATCTTTGATGGTACAGATGCTGTAATGTTATCTGGTGAATCAGCAGCAGGGGACTACCCAGTAGAAGCTGTTAAAACAATGGCAAGCATTTGTGTACGTACTGAACGTGAATTATGTGGACAAGATAAATTCAAATTAAAAACTTATGATGCCTCTGACGTAGCTGAAGCGATTGCTCGTTCAGTAGCACATACAGCTAAAAACTTAGACGTTAAAACAATTGTAGCTGCAACTCAATCAGGTCATACTCCAAAAATGATTTCTAAGTATCGCCCAAGTGCGAATATTATGGCTATCACATATACTGAACGTCAACAACGTGGTTTGGCATTAGTTTGGGGTGTTCAACCTTATGTAATTGATAGACCATCATCAACTGATGATATGTTCAAACTTGCAAATGATATCGTATTAGAAAAAGGATTTGCTGAAAAAGGAGAATTATTAATTCTTACTGCAGGTCTTAAAGTTGGAGAAACAGGTTCAACAAATATGTTGAAGGTCCAAAAAACATTTTAATATTTGAAATAGACCTTTCTATATAGTAGTAAAGGACGCCAGTAGCCACCTAAAGGTGTCTCTTGGCTAAAAATCAAGCCTTAGTCTTGATTTTTTCTAGCAAAAGTTGCCAAAGTGGCAACTTTTGCGCTTACTACTATGAAAGGTCTTTTCTATTTTGATGGATAATTATGAGAGAGCGTTTTGGAACAGACTTTTCTATAATAGCGAAGGACGCCAGCAGACCTAAGGTCTCAAATTTTCCTGTACTAGAAGCCAGAGGCTTCTAGTACTTGTGCTATTATGAAAAGTCTTTTGCATTTTAAAGAATATCTTTGAGAGTACGTTAGAGAATAGGCTTTCCTTGTATAGTGATATTAGGATTCCAGTATTTAGCTTTTCTATTTTTTTACTGGTATGGAAATTTTTTAAAAAAACAAAATAAAAACTCTTCGTTTCAAAAACAAAGAGTTTATCATTGATAAATCATTAAAAAATTTGATTACGATAGAGGCTGACTACTTTTCCTAAGATGGTTACATTAGGTAAGATAATTGGATCTAATTGATCATTTTCAGGTTCTAAACGAATATGGTCTGATTCTCTATAAAATCTCTTACAAGTAGCAGTGTCTTCTTCCGTCATGGCAATCACAATTTCGCCATTAGAAGCAGTGGATTGTTTTCGTACGATAACAGAATCGCCATCAAAAATTCCTGCGTTAATCATGCTGTCACCTTTAATTTTTAGCATGAATAAATCTTTCGCATCTTGTTGCAAATCTGGAGGAATTGGGAAAAATCCATTTGCTTCTTCAATGGCTAAAATAGGAGAACCTGCTGTAACCGTTCCTAGCATTGGAATAGCAGTTGCAGTGGCTCCGATTACTTTTAGACCAATTTGTGTTAATTCAATGGCTCTAGGTTTACTAGGGTCTCTTTGAATATATCCATTTTTTTCTAAACGTGAAAGGTGTCCGTGAACAGTCGAAGTAGAAGATAGTCCAACTGCATTACAAATTTCTCGAACAGTGGGTGGATAACCATGTTCTTTAACTTCTTCATATATAAAACGTAGGACATCAATCTGCTTAGAATCTTTATTGTTTGTCATTGTATCACCTTCTCTATATCATTTTATGCTATCATAGCATAAAATGGATACTTAATCAAACAAACGTTCGTGTTTTAACCTGTTTTCTTTTCTGTTAAATAATGGTATGATACAAGAGTAATTATTTAACGTAGAAAGGATGTCTGATATGTTAGATGCTAAAAAAATCGAGAGAATTAATCAATTAGCTCTCAAGAAAAAAACAGTTGGCTTAAACCCAACAGAACAAAAGGAACAACACCAATTACGTCAAGAATATTTACAGGCATTTAGAGGTGGAATGAGAAATCACATCGAAGGCTTGAAAATTGTCGATGAACAAGGAAATGATGTAACTCCAGAGAAATTAAAACAAATTCAAAGAGAAAAAGGATTACATCATCGTAACGAAGAATAAGTTTTTAATATATAGGTAATAAAATAATTATTTGAATAGGAGTGTTAATTATGTTTGATAAAGTAGATCAATTAGCAGTAGATACAATTCGTACAATGAGTGTGGATGCCATTCAAGCCGCAAATTCTGGACACCCAGGTTTACCAATTGGGGCAGCACCAATGGCTTATGTATTATGGTCAAAATATTTAAAAGTTAATCCAAAGCAATCGAAGTGGGTCAATCGTGATCGCTTTGTGTTATCAGGCGGACATGGTTCAGCACTTTTATATTCATTATTACATTTATCAGGCTTTCAAGTTTCAATTGAAGATGTAAAAAATTTCCGTCAATTTAATAGTAAAACTCCAGGTCATCCAGAAGTCGGTCATACAGATGGAGTAGACGCAACAACTGGTCCTTTAGGACAAGGATTCGCTAATGGTGTAGGGATGGCAATGGCTGAAGCACATCTTGCTGCAACTTATAATCGTCCAGGATTTCCAATTGTAGATCACCATACTTATGTGATGTGTGGAGATGGGGATTTAATGGAAGGAATTTCTTATGAAGCAAGTTCACTAGCAGGTACTTTAAAATTAAACAAATTAATTGTGTTATATGATTCAAATGACATTACATTAGACGGCGAATTATCAAAATCATTTAATGAAAGTGTGAAAGAACGATTCATTTCTCAAGGTTGGAATTATATTCGTGTGGAAGACGGTAATGATTTAGATGAAATCGCAGAAGCAATTGAAGAAGCGCAAGGAGAAGCTGAAAAACCGACTTTAATTGAAGTGAAAACGATTATTGGATATGGTGCTCCAAACCAGGGAACAAATAAAGTTCATGGTGCTCCGTTAGGAGAAGAAGGCATTAAAATCATGAAGCAAAATTATGGTTGGGAATATGCTCCATTTGAAGTTCCAGAAGAAGTTGCTCATCGTTTTGATAAATTATTAGTACAAACTGGGGAAACGGATTATCAAGAATGGCAAGAGTTATTTGAAGCTTATCGAAAAGAATATCCAGAATTAGCCAAACAATTCGAAGCTGATTTTTCTGGGAAAATTGAAGTGGATTGGAAAGGGATATTACCAAAATATGAATTCAACAGTCCTGCAAAAGCTTCTCGTGTCACAAGTCAAGAAGTGATTCAAGAATTAGGAAAACATATTCCATCATTCTGGGGCGGTTCTGCTGATTTATCTTCTTCAAATAATACAATGAATAAAGCAGATACTGATTTTGAAGCTAGTAATTATGCTGGACGGAATATTTGGTTTGGTGTACGTGAATTTTCAATGGGTGCTGCTTTAAATGGTATTTTATTACATGGTGGTACAAGAGGATATATTGGTACATTCTTTGTATTTGCAGATTATGTTAAACCAGCTATGAGGGTAGCTGCATTATCTAAATTACCAACCATTTATGTTTACACGCATGACTCTATTGCTGTTGGGGAAGATGGTCCTACTCATGAACCGATTGAGCAATTAGCAGGATTCCGTGCAACTCCAAATACAAATGTCTTTAGACCAGCAGATGGAAATGAAGTAGCTGCAGCATGGAAAACAGCTTTAGAAGATACTACTAGACCATCTTTATTAGTCTTATCAAGACAAAATCTTCCGGTATTAGAACATTCATTGGAGTTAGCTTTTAATGGAGTTGATAAAGGTGCATATGTTGTGAGTCCACAAGAAGGGGAAGTTCCAGAAGGGATTCTTATCGCAACTGGTTCTGAAGTGAATTTAGCGGTAGAAGCTCAAAAAGTATTACGAGAAACAGGTCATGATGTTTCAGTAGTTTCAATGCCAGCTATGAATCGCTTTGAAGAACAATCAAAAGAATATCAAGAAGCAGTATTACCAAGTTCAGTTCGCAAACGTGTTGCAATTGAAATGGCTTCAAGTTTTGGTTGGCATCGTTATGTAGGATTTGATGGAGAATTAGTAACGATTGATAAATTCGGGGCTTCTGGTAACGGAAATACTGTTATGAAAGAATATGGATTTACAGTTGAAAATGTAGTAGCAACTTATCTTTCATTAATTTAAATTGAGTAAATAATGAATACCGACTTAATGAACGAGAAATACTCTCAGTTGATTGAGTCGGTATTTTTGTGTTTACAAAAAAATATGGGTTAAAAAATATTTTTCGACCTTTTTTCGTATAAATAGGTGAAGTGTAATTTCTAGTGAAAAGTCACTGGAAGATGCTTTCAAAAAATGGAGAGGGATGAAATAATATGGAAAAATGCATTAAAGTGTCAAGACCTAGGTTGGATTGAGTTTTTGGGAAACAAACCTTATACACAAAATCCTGAGACAATTTTAGAAACAGCAGATATGATTATGAATCGAACAGGATGGACGGAGGAGGAACGATGTATGATAATCGAACAAGGAAGTTAGATGGCTACTATGCGCATTTAGAGTATGTGGCAGAAGAAAAACAACTAGCAAGAATGGAAGGAATCGAAGAAGAAATAGAAAAAGGTAGAGTAGAAGGCAGAACAGAAGGTGCAATCACAACCATTGTCGGATTAATTAAAGATGGAATTCTCACAATCGAAAATGGAGCTAAAAGATTAAATATATCAGAATCAGAATTGACGGCATACTTATAATAGAAATTAAAAGTTGTTACATCCTAATCAATTGATTTGGAGTAACAATTTTTTTGATAATTTGTAAGAAAATAAACTGCTGGCGGCCTCACATACAAAAAATTTTTCTTCTTGTATTTTATTCCGTTATTTCCATAGTTATTAGTTGCAAGCTTGTAGAAGATTAGGTACACTGTCATTTGTATATGAATGAAAAGGAGTTTAGAAATGAAGGAATGGAAACAAGCATTTAAATTATCATTACCAATTTTCTTTGGCTATTTATTTTTAGGAATTGCTTTTGCTATTTTAATGGTACAAGATGGTTACTCGGGTTGGTGGGCAATTTTTTCTAGTATTTTTATGTATGCAGGATCGATGCAATTTGCCATTGTCAGCTTTATGAATGCTGGATTAGGGCTAGGAATGATTGCTATTATGACTTTGCTCATTAATGCTCGTATGATGTTTTATGGCATTAGTTTTATTGAATTATTTAAGCGATTAGGGTGGAAGGCATTCTATTTAATTTTTGCATTATCAGATGAAACATTTTCTGTAATGGTTGGTATGAAACAAGAAGAGGGAACTTATTCTGATATTGTTCATGTGTATCTTGCGTTTTTAAATCATGTGTATTGGGTATTCGGGACGATGGTTGGTGTTATCGCTGGAAACTATATTCCATTTTCTGCAAAAGGAATTGATTTTTCAATGACGGCATTATTCGTGTTAATTGTTGTGAATCAAATTATGCAAAGTGATCGTTATTATCCATTCTTAATTGGTGGAAGTAGTGCATTATTCTGGTTAATTGCAGTTGGTTCAAAATATTTCTTATTACCAAGCCTAGCTTGTACCGTTATTTTATTAATGGTAATTTTTGAAAGAAATATGAAACATCCATTGAAGGAGGAAGTATCGAAATGACACCAATGATGATTTTTTTAAGCATGATGGTTGCAACGATTGTAACATTCGGATTGAGATTATTCCCTTATGTGATGTTCCGTCATCATGATGTATTACCTCCTCGCTTGCAATTTATTGCGCAAGTATTGCCTAAAGCAATTATGACAACATTAGTCATTTACTGTGTCAAAGACGTAGCATGGACACAAGCGCCATTTGGAGCAGCAGAACTCATTAGTATTGCTTGTGTAGTAGTGTTACATTGGTGGAAGCAAAATACCTTATTAAGTATTTTTGTTCCAACGATGATTTATATGATTTTAATTCAAGTAGTATTTGCATAATTAGTTATTGAAAACTCTTATGGTCTGTTCGAAGACTTTAAGAGTTTTTTTGCATTGCAACTAAATTTCTTTCAGCAAAACACTACCATTTCAAAACATTTGTTGTTACACTAATAGAAGATGAAATAGAAAGAGGAGTCACATGAAGCTATTATTTGTTGGAGACGTTGTTGGAGCTCCAGGTCGTCAAGCAATTGAAGATTATTTACCAAAATTAAAGAAAAAATATAAACCTCAAGTCACAATTGTCAATGGGGAAAATGCTGCAAATGGAAAGGGCATTACTGAGAAAATTTATAAGCAATTATTACAGGCTGGTGCAGATGTTGTGACATTAGGTAATCATGCTTTTGATAATCGTGATATTTTTGAATTTATTGATGATGCAAAGAAGATGGTTCGTCCAGCGAATTATCCTGTAGGAGTTCCAGGGCAAGGAATGGTATTTGTAAAGTGTAATCAAGTGGAAGTTTGTGTGATTAACTTACAAGGTCGTGTGTTTATGAATACATTAGATGATCCATTCCAAGTGATTCAGTCACTCATTGAAACAGCTCGTAAGAGAACGCCGATTATTTTTGTAGATTTCCATGCAGAAGTAACAAGTGAAAAGCAAGCAATGGGTTGGTTTTTAGATGGAAAAGTGACAGCTGTCATTGGAACGCATACGCATGTACAAACGAATGATGCCCGTATTTTACCTCAGGGAACGGCTGTGATGTGTGATGTGGGTATGACAGGTCCGTATAATGGAATTTTAGGAATGGAAAGAGAAGCAATTATTGGTAAATTTTTAAACCAATTACCAACAAGATTCGAAGTGTCTGATCCTGATGAGATTCAATTATCCGCTTGTTTTATTGAATGCGATGATGCAACCGGAAAAGTAAAGAAAATTTTACCCATTAAAATTTCACCAGACCAACCATATATGGAATAGTAAAGGAGAAAATTTTACGAATGCCTCAAAAAACAAAAAGAACACCTATGATGGAACAATATTTTTCGATTAAGGAACAATATCCAGATTGTTTATTGTTTTATCGTTTAGGAGATTTTTATGAATTATTTTATGATGATGCGCTAGAAGCTGCTCGTCTATTAGAAATTACATTAACATGTAGAAATAAAAATGCAGAAGATCCAATTCCGATGTGTGGAGTGCCTCATCATTCTGCAAAAGAATATATTCGAACATTAATTGAATATGGGAAAAAAGTTGCGATTTGTGAGCAATTAGAAGACCCTAAATTTACTAAAGGAATGGTCAAAAGAGATGTTGTTCAAGTTTTAACACCGGGAACGTATACGGAATATTCTCAACAACATGCCAATAACTATTTAGTAGCATTAAAACCATTGGCGCAAGATTCTTATGCTTTAGGCTATGTCGATGTTGCGACAGGGGAATTAAAAGGAACTTGTGTTCAATCAATGGAAGAAGTTCGTAGTGAATGTTCGAGTTTAAAAACGAGAGAATTAGTGAAAGTTGGAGATTTTTCTTCGGAAGCATTAGAAGAAATGTGCTTGTATTTTGATATTTTACCCTCAACTTTATCAACTGAAGACATTCAAAAAGGAAGTTTTGATGCGTTATTAGAAGATATCGAACAGGAAGATGTTTATGAAGTGCTGGAAGGTTTATTATCTTATTTAGCAAAAACTCAAAAGAAAAGTTTTACTCACCTTCAAAAGGCGAGTTATTACGAACGAGATTTTTACTTATTCATGAACTATGAAGCGAAAAGAAACTTAGAGTTAACGAGTACGATTCGTACGCAGCAAAAACAAGGTTCACTTTATTGGTTCTTAGACGAAACTCAAACAGCGATGGGTGCTCGTTTATTAAAGCAATGGATTGAAAAACCATTAGTGCTTCAAACTGATATTGAAGAACGACATGATTTAGTAGAAAGTTTGACACAACATTATTTTGAACGGATAGATTTTATTGAAGCGTTAAAAGGTGTCTATGATTTAGAGCGAATTGTTGGGAAAGTTTCATTTGGAACTGCTAACGCGAGAGATTTATTACAATTAAAACAAACATTAGCGAAAGTTCCTGTTTTTAGAGCGATTGCAGATAGTTTGAATCATCCGAAATGGCAAAAGTTAAAACAACAATTACATGCGATTCCAGAATTATATGAGCGTATCGAAAGAGCCATCGATGAAGATGCTCCGGTATCTTTATCAGATGGGAATATTATTAAAAAAGGCTATCATGAAAAACTAGACCTTTACCGCGAAACAATGGCACATGGGAAAGAATGGATTGCTCAATTACAACAAACAGAGCGAGAAGTTACAGGAATTAAATCCTTAAAAATTAGTTACAATAAAGTGTTTGGGTATTATATCGAAGTGACAAAATCAAATCTTTCTCAGTTAGATGATAGTCGTTATGAACGAAAACAAACATTAAGTAATGCAGAACGTTTTATTACACCTGAATTAAAAGAAAAAGAAGCGTTGATTTTAGAAGCTGAAGAGAAATCAAGTTTACTAGAATATGAATTATTTGTGGCTGTTCGTGAAGAAGTGAAAACTTATACGGAGCAATTACAAGAATTAGCAAAAGCAGTCGCAACCATCGATGTACTGCAATCATTTAGTACCGTGAGTGAAGCGTATCAATTAACAAGACCTACGATTTCATTAATGGATCGTTCGTTAGAAATTATTGATGGTCGTCACCCAGTTGTTGAAAAAGTGATGGGACGTTCTAGCTATGTCCCTAATTCGATTCAAATGTCTCCAGAAGACCATATTTTATTAATTACAGGACCAAATATGTCTGGGAAATCAACGTATATGAGGCAGTTGGCGCTTTGTGTGATTCTATCTCAAATTGGTTGCTTTGTTCCAGCGACAAGTGCAAAAATTCCAATTTTTACAAAAATCTTTACACGAATTGGAGCGGCAGATGATTTAATTTCTGGTCAAAGTACCTTCATGGTAGAAATGATGGAAACCAATACAGCATTACGTCAAGCTGATCCAACAAGTTTATTATTATTTGATGAAATCGGAAGAGGAACAGCTACGTATGACGGGATGGCTCTTGCTCATGCCATTATTGGATATATTCATGAACATTTAACTGCGAAAGTCCTTTTCTCAACTCATTATCATGAATTAACAGCTTTAAGTGATACGTATGAGGATTTAAAAAATGTTCATGTTGGTGCGATTGAAAAAGATGGTGAAGTGGTCTTCCTTCATAAAATTATGGAAGGGCCAGCAGATAAGAGTTATGGAATTCATGTCGCTAAATTAGCTGGATTACCGTCATCATTATTACGTCATGCGGAAAATATTTTAACGATTTTAGAAAATAATTCACAAGCGAATCTTCAAGAAGACGCTCCAGTGGAAAAGGCTGAAGTGGAAATTGTAGAAAGTAGTGCTACTGTTAAAGTTTCACGTGTCGAAACAGAACAATTGGATTTATTTACAAGTAATCTCGATCAAGAAGTATTAGAGGAGATAAAATCTGTTCGAGTGATGAATTTAACGCCACTTCAAGCGTTGCAATTCATCGACCAATGGCAAACAAGACTGAAAGGGTGAGTCTATGGGGAAAATTAAAGAATTAAGTGCTTTATTAACCAATCAAATTGCAGCAGGGGAAGTGATTGAACGACCGTCATCTGTTGTCAAAGAATTATTGGAAAATGCAGTAGATGCTGGCAGTACAAGAATTGTCATTGAAATTGAAGAAGCAGGATTAAAACTCATTCGAATTACTGATAATGGTTCAGGGATGAGTCGTGAAGATGCCGTCTTATCGATTCGCCGTCATACAACGAGTAAAATTTATTCACCTGAACAATTATTTCGCATTAAAACATTAGGATTCAGAGGAGAAGCTTTAGCGAGTATTACGGCCGTTTCAAAAGTGACTGTAACGACTTCAAAAGGAGAAGACGTAGGAACTCAGTTAAAAGTTGAGTCAGGAACTATTGTAGAAGAAACTCAAGTACCTCCATTAAAAGGGACGACCATTGAAGTTTCAGATTTATTTTATAATACACCTGCTCGTTTGAAATTTGTTCGAACACTTCAAACGGAAATTGCTCATATTACAGATGTTGTGAGTAAAATTTCTTTAAGTCATCCAGAAATTTCGATTATTTTAAGAAATGAAGGAAATGAATTAATTCGAACAGCAGGAAATGGTGACTTACGTCAAGCAATTGCGGGTAATTTAGGTCCTACTAACGCTCGTAAAATGTTAGCATTTAGTGGGGAAGATGATGATTTCAAAGTCAGTGGCTATACTTCTTTGCCAGAATTAACAAGATCCAATCGAAATTATATTTCAATTTTTATCAATGGGCGTTCGATTCGTAATATTGCGATTTCTAAAGCAATTGTGGCAGGATATGGTTCTACTTTAATGGTGGGACGTTTTCCAATTACAGTGATTGATATTGAAATGGATTTCCAATTAGTCGATGTCAATGTGCATCCAACCAAGCAAGAAGTACGTATTAGTAAGGAAATAGAATTGTCAGCTTTAATTCAAAAAGCAATTCATACTTCAGTTCAAGGGGTTCAACGAATTCCAGAGTCACTGGAAGATTTATCGTTTAAACGAAAAATAACGGAGTCGACAACTGCTCGACCGGTAGTGGAACAAGAAACGTTAAACTTTGACTTAAAACCTGTTCAGCCGTCCATTCGAGTTGAAATTCCTAGCGAGTGGATACAAGAGGATGAGACTTCTTCGTATACGAGTGAAGCGGTAAGTTCTGAAGAGCTACCTTTAGAAATTGAAGAGAGATCATTACTGGAAGAAACTTCTGAAAAACTAACAGAGGAAATTCCAGTTCAAATAACGGCTCATAACAAAGAGGACTGTGAAGATTGCAGAATAGATTTTCACCAAGAAAAAGCGAATTATTGGAAATTATCTCAAGAATTGGATGAAGAAAATTTTGAAACTGATTTTCCAGAATTGCATTATTTTGGACAAATGCATGGAACGTATTTATTTGCGCAAAATGAAAAAGGGTTATACATGATTGACCAACATGCTGCTCAAGAACGGATTAAATATGAAATTTTTAAAGTTTCTATTGGAGAAGTAGCGCCGGTAAGTCAATCCTTAATGATTCCGATTGTTATGGAGTTTTCTAAAAAAGAAGCGCTAAAATTACAAGAATCTTTAGAACTAATTCGTGAATTTGGCATCGAAATCGAACTATTTGGCACACATACTTTTCAAATTCAATCCCATCCTAGTTGGATGAAACAGGGAGAAGAAAGAGAAATTATCGAAGAGATTATTGATTTAATTCTCTCAAATCAAAAAGTAACGGTTGCTCAGTTACGGAAAGCAACTGCCATTATGATGAGCTGTAAAGGTTCGATAAAGGCGAATCATCGTTTAACAACGCTTGAAGCGGAACAATTATTAGTGGACTTAGCAAAATGTAAAAATCCATATAATTGCCCGCATGGTAGACCTGTATTAGTTCATTTAAGCAATAAAGATTTGGAAAAATTATTTAAACGAATTCAAGATCCACATCAATCAAAGTGGAAGTTTGAAGATTAGGAGAAAGAAAAATGTCAGAATTTTCAAAAGAAGCATTAAAACAACGATTAACAGAAATTCAATATGAAGTGACGCAAAATGAAGCAACAGAACGTCCTTTTTCAGGAGAATATGATGAATTTTTTGAAGAAGGTATTTATGTAGATGTAGTGAGTGGTGAACCATTATTTAGTTCAAAAGATAAATTTGATGCAGGTTGTGGATGGCCATCATTTTCAAGACCGATTCAAAATACAACACTAACAGAAAAAGAAGACCATAAATTAAATCGTGTTCGTACAGAAGTTCGTAGTCAAAAAGCGGATTCTCACCTAGGTCATGTATTCCCAGATGGACCTGAAGAATTAGGTGGATTACGTTATTGTATTAATTCTGCTGCATTAAGATTTATTCCAAAGGCAGATTTAGAAAAAGAAGGATATGGAGAATTTCTTCAATATTTTTAAAGAGGGAGACTACGAAAGACTTTCAAATATAGTAGCAAAGGACGGCAGCAGCCCTGCGGTCTCAAATTTTCCTAAATAAAGAGAAAGAGAGTGAGTAAATGAGTCGTACTGTTCATACAGAATTGACAAATATGTGCATGATTTATGATCAAGAGGGAAATGTTTTAGTGCAAGAGAAAAATTTGAGTTATGCACAAGGATTAATCTTTCCTGGTGGTCATGTTGAACCAATGGAATCGATTGTAGATTCGACTATTAGAGAAATTAAAGAAGAAACAGGTCTAACGATTAGTCAGCTAGAGTTTTGTGGAATTAAAGATTGGATTCGACCAGATGGAACACGTTATATTGTCTTTTTATACAAGACAAGTCATTACACTGGTGAACTTCGTTCTTCTTCTGAGGGAAATATGTTTTGGATTTCTTTAGAAGAATTGAAGAAGAGGGAACCATTATGGCGTTTGGATAAAATGTTAGAAATATTTGAACAAAAGGGACCTACTGAATTATTTTTAAATCTTGTGGATGAGGATTTTATTGCGGAACTGAAGTAGGACAGATTTTTTGGTGGAAACTACGAAAGACTTCCTTTATAGTAGCAAAGGACGCAAGCAAACCCTTTGGGTTTCATTGCTAAATTTCGAGCCTTGGTCTCGAAATTCCCTAATAAAATAAACCGAGTTTCGGTTTATTTTATACATGCTACTATGGGAAGCCTTTCTCCGTTTTTCCGTAGGGGGATGAGGGCACGTTTAAGATGAAGACTTCACTTTGTATGTATACTATACTAGGTGGCACTTAAATCATTATCGAAATTTAATTAGTATTTCAACCGTAAAGTTCGATGGATTGATAAACATTATACACAAAATCCTGAGATAATACTGTAACAAATAGGGGCAAAACAATTAAACATTTCATTCCCAACATTAGAATCCTATTTATAGCATCTGATTTAGTATACCGTTTTTACTGAATTATTTGACAAATGTGAGAGTTTTTCTTATACTAAATGAGTATTGCCCAGTCAGATAAAAGAATTTTAATCGTAGAGAGGTCTAGCCGGTGAAAACGACCACAAAATTTATGCTCCTGATTGGATTTTTTGTAGAAATACAGACGCTTCCCGCGTTATCGGAATGAATGAGGATGAAATGCTGTTTCATTGTAAGCAAGGTGGTACCGCGTGGTAGACGCCCTTGTAACAATGGGGCAGTTTTTATTTTTTTATAATAAACGAAAAGGATGGTAAAGATGAAAAAATTATCTAGTAGCGAAATTCGTCAAATGTACCTTGATTTCTTCCAAGAGAAAGGACATAAGGTACATCCAAGTGCAAGTTTAATTCCTGTAAATGATCCAACATTATTATGGATTAACTCAGGGGTAGCTACTTTGAAAAAATATTTTGATGGAACAGAAACTCCTGAAGTTCCAAGAATTACAAATGCTCAAAAGAGTATTCGTACAAATGATATTGAAAATGTAGGTCACACTGCAAGACACCATACATTATTTGAAATGATGGGGAACTTCTCTATCGGCGATTACTTCAAAGAAGAAGTGATTCCATGGGCTTGGGAATTTTTAACTAGTGAAAAATGGTTGGCATTAGACCCAAATCGTTTATATGTAACGTATTATCCAAAAGATCCTGAAACAAAATACTTATGGATGGAAAAAGTTGGATTACCAGAAGATCATATTATTCCAGTAGAAGATAACTTCTGGGATATCGGTGCTGGACCATGTGGACCAGATACTGAGATTTTCTATGATCGTGGTGAAAAATATCAAACATTAGCAGAAGATGATCCTGAAAACTATCCAGGAGGAGAAAACGAACGTTACTTAGAAATTTGGAACTTAGTATTCTCTCAATTTAACCATATGCCAGATGGAACATATCCTCCATTACCACATAAAAACGTCGATACAGGGATGGGATTAGAGCGTGTAGTTTCTGTTATTCAAGATACTCCAACGAACTTTGAAACAGATTTATTCATGCCAATTATTCAACAATTAGAACAATTAAGTGCTGGTAAAAAATATAATGTTTCAAAAGATTTAGATGTTTCATTTAAAGTTATTGCTGACCATATTCGTGCAGTAAGTTTTGCGATTGGTGACGGAGCTTTACCTTCAAATGAAGGACGTGGCTATATTATCCGTCGTTTAATTCGTCGTTCAGTGATGCATGGTCAACGTTTAGGAATTCAAGGTTCATTCTTAACAAAATTAGTTCCAACTGTTGCAAGTATTATGCATAGTTACTATCCAGAAGTGACTGAAAATCTTGAATTTATTCAAAAAGTCATTGCAAATGAAGAAAATCGTTTCCAAGAAACTATTCATGATGGACTTGCAATTTTAGAAACAGTATTTGCTGAAATGAAAGAGCAAAATCAAACAGTTTTATCAGGTGAAAATGCCTTTAAACTATATGATACTTATGGATTCCCTTATGAATTAACATTAGAATATGCTAGTGATAATGGTTATGAAGTGGATGAAGAAGGATTCCAAGCTGAAATGAAAGCACAAAAAGAACGTGCTCGTGCAGCTCGTAATACAGAAACTTCTATGAATGTTCAATCAGCTGTTTTACGTGATATTACAGTAGAAAGTACATTTGTGGGATATGACCGTACTACAGATAATGGAGTATTAAAAGCTATTGTATTTGAAGATGAATTAGTAGAATCAGCTTCAGAAGATACAAGAGTACAAGTTGTCTTCGATCAAACGCCATTTTATGCAGAAATGGGTGGACAATTATCTGACCATGGTGTAATTAAAGATGAATCAGGTCAAGTAGTTGCAACTGTCGTTCAAGTGAAGAAAGCTCCAAATGGTCAACCATTACATACGATTGATGTCGTTGCTCCAATGCAATTAAACTCAACTTATGTATTAGAAGTAAATCAACAAGAACGTGCTAAATTAATTAAAAATCACACAGCCACTCACTTATTACACCAAGCATTAAAAGAAGTATTAGGAACACATGCAAACCAAGCGGGTTCATTAGTAGCTCCCGGATACTTACGTTTTGACTTTAGCCACTTTGGACAAGTAACAGCTGAAGAATTAGCTGAAATGGAACGTATTGTAAATGAAAAAATTTGGGCAGCTTTAGATGTAGTGACTATTGAAACTACATTAGAAGAAGCGAAAAAATTAGGTGCAATGGCTTTATTTGGTGAAAAATATGGTAATAAAGTTCGTATGGTAAATATTGCAAACTGGTCGATTGAATTATGTGGTGGGGTTCACGTTTCAAATACGCAAGAGATTGGTCTGTTCAAGATTATTTCTGAATCTGGTATTGGTGCGGGAGTTCGTCGTATTGAAGCTGTAACTAGTCAAGAAGCATTTGAGTTATTAGCAAAACATGAATTGTTATTAAAACAAATTGCAAGAGATGTTAAAGCTGTTCAATTAGATAGCACTCCAGAACGAGTTTCCAATTTACAACTAGAATTAAAAGAAGCTCAACATGAAATTTCAGCTCTAAAAGCGAAATTAATGAAATCTGAAGTAGCAGACTTATTCGAATCTGTTTCTACAGCAGGAAACTATTCATTTATTACAGTTCACTTACCAAACAAAGATATGAATGAATTACGTCAATTAGCGGATACTTGGAGACAAAAAACAGCAAGCGATGTATTTGTAGTTGCAACTAACGAAGGAGAAAAAGCGAATTTATTAGCTGCAGTTTCTAAAGATGCGAATGAAAAAGGAATTAAAGCAGGAGATATTATCAAAGCCATTGCTTCACATATCCAAGGTGGCGGTGGTGGCCGTCCAGATATGGCTCAAGCCGGTGGTAAAAATCCAGCAGGTATTCCAGCTGCGTTAAAAGCAGTAGAAGAATTCTTGATTCAAGCTTAATCACTAAATCGAAATGGAGTAGGATGTAATCCATTCTACTTCATTTTTTTAAGGAAAGTTTAATCTCTATCGAATTGATTGTAGTTTTATGAAAAATCTAGTAGAATGAAGATACAAAGAAATGAGGTGTTAATATGGGTTCAATGGATGAAACAGTTCTATTTAACTTTCATGATAAAGATGAAAAAACAGTGCAAGAGACACTAACGATTGTTTATGATGCATTAAACGAAAAAGGTTATAGTGCCGTGAATCAAATTGTAGGTTACTTATTATCTGGAGATCCAGCTTATATTCCTCGACATCGTGATGCTAGAAATCTAGTAAGACGTCACGAGCGTGATGAAATTATTGAAGAATTAATCCGCCATTATATTCGTTCAACGGGTAGAGATTGTTAATGAGAGTAATGGGATTAGATGTCGGCAGTAAAACGGTTGGAGTTGCGATTAGTGACCCACTAGGTTGGACTGCTCAAGGTGTTGAAACGATTGCGATTAATGAAGCTGCAAGTGAATTTGGATTTAACCGTGTGGTGGAATTGGTTAAAGAATACGAAGTTGAAAAGATTGTTATCGGTATGCCGAAAAACATGAATAATACAGCTGGACCAAGAGCAGAAGCTTCACAAAAATATGGCAGAAGTTTAGAAAAGCGATTAGAAATTCCAATCGTTTTTCACGATGAACGGTTAACAACGATGCAAGCAGAAAGGATGCTTGTTGAGGAGGCGAATGTTTCTCGTAAAAAGAGAAAAGAAGTCATTGATAAGTTAGCAGCCGTCATCATTTTACAAAATTATTTGGATATAAATATTAAATAGAAAAGAGGAAACGTAATGACAGAACATACACATGAACATGATGGACATGAACATATTACAATTATTGATGAAGAAGGAAATGAAGTCTTACACGAGGTTTTATTTACTTTCGATTCAGAAGATTTTGGTAAATCATATGTTTTAGTATACCCAGCAGGAATTCCAGAGGGAGAAGAAGTTGAACTTCAAGCATTTTCATATGTTGAAGCTGAAGATGGTACTGAAGGAGACTTACTTCCTATTGAAACTGATGAAGAATGGGATATGATTGAGGAAGTTTTAAATACTTTCTTAGATGAAGAAGAATAATGATGTGGGAAGACGCCTGATAGATGATATTTGGTGTCTTCTTTCCTTTTATGGGGCGAAATTGGACTTGACTTGAGTAGCGGAGGACGGCAGCAGCCCTTCGGTCTCATGCCTAAATTTTGAGCCTAAGGTCTCAAAATTTCCTGTACTAGAAGCCGGTATGGCTTCTAGTACTAACGCTACGTCGTCAAGTCCATTTCGCTTGACGTGTGTTTATGAGAGGGCATTTAAATGAAGGGACTTTCCTGAAGTAGCAAGGACGCCAGCAGCTTTGCAAGCAAATCTCATGGCTAAAAATCGAGCCTAGGTCTCGATTTTTCCTGTAAATGTAGCTATTTTAGCTACATTTACTTCTGCTACAGCGTCAAGTCTATTCTAGTGGACGTGTGTATATGAGGGAACGTTTGAATGATAGGACTTGACTTGGGTAGCGGAGGACGGCAGCAGCCCTTCGGTCTCATGCCTAAATTTTGAGCCTAAGGTCTCAAAATTTCTTGTCTCTGTCAAATCTATTACGTTTATCTGTGTCTTACTGTTAGAATTTGTAACATAATTGTATAACTCCTAGTCTTCAAATATTAAAGGAATTCGTGTATAATGACAACGAAGTTAAAAGGAGGAATTTTATGACAAAAAAGGAGCGTTTTAAAACAGGATTCATCTATGAAAATGATGAACTTAGAGCTATCCGAAAAAAAGAATCTAAAATCACACGAAACATTGTTAGATTTATAGTGATTATCTTTACACTATTAGTCCTTGGTGGTGGAGCATATGGTTATTATTATGTTTCTAAATCATTGAAACCAGTAGACGTAAAACAAACACAAACAGTCGAAGTGGAAATTCCAACAGGATCTTCTGTGAAACAAATCGCTAAAATATTGGAAGAAAATAAATTAATTCGGAATGCAAAAATTTTTAATTTTTATATTAAATTTAAAAATGTTGCAGGATTTAAAGCGGGATTTTATCAACTATCTCCAGCCATGACACTGGATGAAATTTTAGGGCAACTAGCAGATGGAGGGAAAGATAAATCTGTAAATGTTGCAAAAGTAGTCGTACGTGAAGGTGAAACTTTAACAGGAATTGCCGAAGAAGTGGAAAAATCTACGAAATATTCGAAAGATGATTTTATGAATAAAGTACAAGAACAAGCTTTCATTGATCAATTAGTACAAAAATTCCCACGTTTATTTAAAGATGCGCAAAAAGCACAAAATGTTCGATATTTCCTAGAAGGTTATTTATTCCCTGCGACTTATGATGCAGATGAAACGAAAACTTTACAAATGATTATCGAAGAAATGGTTGCTAAAACAGACAGTGTCTTATCAAAATATTATGCAAAAATTTCTCAAGGAAAATATAATGTTCATGAGATTTTAACAATAGCTTCTTTGTTGGAAAAAGAAGGATATAAATTAGAAG
Organism: uncultured Granulicatella sp.; assembly: GCA_963529535.1. Classification (GTDB taxonomy): domain Bacteria; phylum Bacillota; class Bacilli; order Lactobacillales; family Aerococcaceae; genus Granulicatella. The sequence continues at coordinate 25,781 of CAUSAK010000001.1, forward strand.
ATCGTCAAAAAATTGCGAGTGTTTTCTATAATCGCCTACAAAAAAATATGATGTTACAAACGGATATTTCAGTTCTTTATGCTTTAGGGGAACATAAAGAAGTGGTGACATTAAAAGATTTAGAAGTAAATTCTCCATATAACTTATATAGAAATAGAGGAATGGGTCCTGGTCCGTTTAATAGTCCAAGTGAAGAAGCAATTTTAGCGGCTATTGATCCAGCTCAAACTGATTATGAATATTTCGTAGCAGATATTCAAACAAAAGAAGTTTATTTTGCAAAAACATATGAGGAACACTTAGTATTAAAAGCCAAATACGTTGATAAGGAGTAATTTATGAAAAAGAAGCCGATTGTTATTGGAGTAACGGGTGGTTCTGGTAGTGGAAAAACTACTGTTAGTAGAAAGATTTTGGATCAGTTTCCAGAATTAAGTATTGTAAAAATTGACCAAGATTTCTATTATAAAGACCAAAGTGATATGCCCTTTGAAGAACGTTTAAAAACAAACTATGACCATCCTTTTGCATTTGATACGGATTTGTTAATTGAACATATGAATAAATTAATTAATTTCGAATCGATTGATGAGCCAATCTATGATTATGAAAATCATACAAGAAGTGACAGAACTATTCATCAAGAGCCAAAAGATGTGATTCTAATTGAAGGAATTTTAATTTTAGAAGATGAACGTTTACGGAATTTAATGGATATTAAAGTGTATGTAGATACGGATGATGATATTCGAATTATTCGACGTATTAAACGAGATATGGTTGAACGTGGTAGAACACTTGATTCGATTATTTATCAGTATATTACAGTTGTAAAACCGATGTATCATCAGTTTATCGAGCCGACTAAGAAATTTGCAGATATTATTATCCCTGAAGGTGGCTCAAATGCAGTAGCAATCGACTTAATGACAACAAAAATTGCTTCTATTTTAAGTGATTTAGCATAAAATTCTTAGAAATTTATAAATAATGCTTGCATTCTTCTTCATAAAATGGTATGTTTTTACCACTGTCAAAGCAGTAAAATGGAAAAGAGGGAGAAGCCAAATGACTGAGAAATTATATCCAATGACGCTTGAAGGAAAAGCTAAGTTAGAAGCTGAATTGGAAGAACTAAAAGTAGTTAAACGTAAAGAAATCGTTGAGCGTATCAAGATTGCTCGTAGTTATGGTGACTTATCTGAAAATTCAGAGTATGAATCAGCGAAAGATGAACAAGCATTTGTTGAGGGAAGAATTACAACTCTTGAAAAAATGATTCGTTTTGCTGAAATTATTGATGATAATAATGTCGATAAAGATATTGTATCATTAGGTCGTAAAATTACTTTTATTGAATTACCAAATGGTGAAGAAGAATCTTATACAATCGTTGGTAGTGCGGAAGCTAATCCAATTGAAGGGAAAATTTCAAATGATTCTCCAATTGCAAAAGGAATCATTGGTAAGAAATTAAATGACGAAGTTGTTATTCAAACTCCTGGTGGAGATATGAAAGTAAGAATTACAAAAATTGAATCTGTATAAGAAATCTTATTGAAACTGTAAGAGAATACATTTACTCTTGCAGTTTTTTTGTTTCATTTATTTAGTGTGAACTTTCTTTGTAGAAAAATAAAACTATGCTATAATCAGGTTGAAATTATAAGAATAAAGGTGGAAAATCATTGAAAAAAATGGTGAAATTTTGGATGACGATTTCTTTACTGTTTGTACTAAGTATGGTGAAGCCAATAGTAGCAGAAACAGTAGATATAGTTGACCTAACAAAGAAAGCAGGGTATGACGTGAACCCTGCAGATAAACCTAAAGCATCTATAGTGGTCGATGCTTATACTGGAAGAATTTTATGGCAAGACAATATTGATGAAGAACGCGACCCTGCAAGTATTAGTAAAGTTATGACCGTTTATTTAGTAATGGAAGCTATTGAAAAAGGAGAATTATCTTTAAAACAGCAAATTACAGCAACAGAAAATGATCAAGCGATTTCTAATATTTATGCTTTGAGTAATAATAAAATTGTAGCAGGTGTTGATTATCCGGTTGAAGAATTAATTAAGATGACTTTAGTCCCATCTTCGAATGCAGCAACTTTGATGTTGGCAAATGCGATTTCTAAAACTCCAGCAACATTTATTGATAAAATGAATGCTAAAGCAAAAGAATTAGGCATGAAACATACAAAATTTAATAATGCTTCAGGAGCTATTGCTGCTTTATTTAAGGGGTATTATCAACCGGAAGGTTATCCAGTTTCACAGCCAAATCAATCAACAGCGAGAGATTTAGCGATTTTAGCCATGGAATTAATGAATCGATATCCTCAAGTGCTGCAATATACTAATGCTGCTGTTGTGAAAACAATGGTTGGTACTCCATACGAAGAAAGTTTTGATACTTATAATTATTCATTACCAGGTGCAAAATATGGAATAGAGGGAGTCAATGGATTAAAAACTGGTTCAAGTGGTTCTGGTGCTTTTAATTATATCGCTACTTATGAAAAAGATAAGATAAAATTGGTAGAAGTCGTTCTTGGTGTAGGAGATTGGTCGAATCAAGATGGAGAATTTATTCGACATACATTTGGAAATACGATTTTAAACTATGTATTAGAACATTTTTCATATCAAACAATTTTACCAGCTGGTGAACATGATTTTGATGGTCATAAAATAACAACGAATCAATCTCTTGAGATGATTATGGAAAAAGGGAAAACTTCTGAATGGGTAGTAGCTAATAAAAAGGTGAGTGTAACGTTAAAAGGAGATTTCTTAAAAGAAAATCAAAAAAATCCGAGTGTAGAGGTTATCGCAGAAAGTGGCTTTGCTGATTTACCAAAAGAACCTGAGAAAAGACAACAAACACTTCAAGTGTATATTATTCAAAATGCATTTGCCTTTGCAGTAATATTAGGTGGTTCTATTTTATTTTTATTAGTTTTATGGGGAGAACATCGAGCAAAAAATCGTAGAATGAAAAAAAGAAAAAAGAAAAGCGATAAACGGAAAATTTCTGATTAAAGTCTGAAAAATTAAATTAAGGCTAGACATTGTGTGCATTTTGTGACAAAATACACTCGAGGGTGCTATAGCTCAGTAGGATAGAGCAAACGTTTCCTAAACGTTAGGTCGGGGGTTCGAATCCCTCTAGTACCGTGATGATGATTATTCAATACAAAATGGGGATTTAGAAAGAAATAGTTTGATCAAGAAATAACAGGGAATTGAAGGGTAAATCATTCTTCATTCACAATTAATTTGGTATGGGTGATAGCTATGTATGCGATGAATCGTCAGTTAAAATCATTGAATTTATTAATAGAAATTATTGAAAAAGGTCATAGTATTGAATTTGAATTTAATGGAAATCATTATCGTTTTTCTTTCGTTAATGATGAATATGTATTAATTAATAACACGACTAAAAATGAATTACACTTCAACTCAATTGACGAAGTAATGGAAGCAGAATATAGTGGACTGAATCTCCAAAAGATTTGGAAAAAGTTGAAAATTTTGTCTATACGATAGTCATCAGTTTAGTCTAATTTAAAACTATACTATTATTTGTGTTGGGTATTAGTAATACAGTATTAAAAAGAATAATCATCATTTTGTTAGCCTGATTCTTCAAATGGGTAGTGGGGATGAAGCTGATTAAATTAAGTGGATTGATAACTTTTGTGTTGTCATCCACTTTTTTTATTTTAAAATTTCTTAACTATTTAAAAGTTGCTATTTAAATTAGATGGGTGTAAACTATCCTTAGTTCACAAAAACAGAAAGTGGTGATTACATGAACGTTCAAGAATTGGATATTCTGAACGCAATTCGAAAAAATCCAATGATGAATCAAAGAGAAATTGCAATGCACTCGGGATATTCTTTAGGATTCGTGAATCGTGTCGTGAAAGAATTACAAGAAAATAATTGGTTAAGTTCAAATGGAGAATTTAGCAAAGAAATCGAAACTTTGATAGAAGCAAATCGTCCAAAAAAGGCAATCATTTTGGCTGCAGGGTATGGAATGCGAATGGTTCCAATTAATACGGAAATTCCGAAAGGCTTAATGGAAGTTAGAGGAGAAGTCTTAATCGAAAGAATGATTCGTCATCTTCATGAAGTAGGCATTACAGATATTCAAGTAGTAGTTGGTTTTATGAAAGAAAGATATGAATATTTAATCGATGAATTTAATGTTCAATTAGTGGTAAATTCTGAATACCAAGTAAAAAATAATTTACATTCATTAAGTAAGGTAAAATCATCATTAGACAAAACGTATATTATTCCTTGTGATATTTGGTCCGAAGAAAATCCGTTTAGTGATTTTGAACCATATTCATGGTATATGGTTACGAATGAACAGTCGATTGAAAGTACCGTTCGTGTGAATCGCAAAAGAGAATTAGTCGTGGTGGATGAAGAAGAAGATGGCAATCAAATGATTGGTCTTTGTTATGTAATGGGACAAGAAGCAAAAACTGTTCAAAAAAAATTACAAGAATTTTCAAAGAAACCTTCTTATGATCATGAATTTTGGGAATGTACTTTACAAGATAAAAATAAATGGATCATTCCTTCTAAAGTGGTGAATTCAAAACAATTCATTGAGATTAATACGTATGAACAACTGCGAGAAATAGATGGGAATTCAGCTAACTTACAAACAGATGCGATTTCAATTATTCAAGATTGTTTTAATGTTGAAGTTGATGAAATTAAAAATATTACTGTTTTGAAAAAAGGAATGACGAATCGCTCGTTCTTATTCGAATGTCAAAATCAAAAATATATTATGCGAATTCCTGGTGAAGGAACAGATCATCTAATTAATCGAAAAGAAGAAGCAGACGTTTATCAAGCATTAGAAAATCGACAAATTTGTGATGATGTTTTATATATGAATCCAGATAATGGGTATAAAATTACCGCTTATTTAGAAGATGCGACAAATTGTGATGCAGAAAATTGGAATGAAGTAGAAGCTTGTATGACGAAACTTCGAGAATTCCATGAATTAAATTTAAAAGTAGACCATCGTTTTGATATTTTTGGGCAAATTGATTTTTATGAAAGTTTGTGGAATGGTGAAAAATCTTATTTTAAAGATTATGAAAAAACAAAAACAGCTATTTTTGAATTGAAAAAATGGATTGATACATTAGAGAAGAATGAAACTCTTGTTCATATTGATGCTGTTCCAGATAATTTCTTATTTACAAAAGAGGGCATTCGAATTATCGACTGGGAATATGCGGGAATGCAAGATCCTCATGTTGATATTGCGATGTTTTGTATTTATTCATTGTATTCAAGAGAACAAGTGGATCATTTAATTGATTTATACTTTAAAGGAGAAGTTTCTTCAGTGATTCGCACTAAAATTTATGCGTATATCGCAAGTGCGGGATTATTATGGAGTAATTGGTGCGAGTATAAGAGAAGTTTAGGGATTGATTTTGGAGAATATTCATTATGTCAGTATCGCTATGCAAAAGAATATTCTAAATTAGTGTTAACTACATTAGAGGAACTATGAAAAGAGGAGAATTATGACAAATACAATTAAACGAGCCATTTTAATGGCTGCAGGTCAAGGAACAAGAATGAGACCTATTACAAATCATACTCCAAAACCACTTGTAAAAGTAAATGGAGTTCGAATGATTGATACGGTTATTCAGGCACTACATAAGAATGGTATTACGGAAATTTATGTAGTAGTTGGATATTTAAAAGACCAATTTTATGCATTAGAACAAGAATATCCAGGATTAAAAATTATTGAAAATCCTTATTATGATACTTGTAATAATATTTCTTCTCTATATGTAGCAAGACAATATTTAGAAGATGTGATTATTTTAGATAGCGACCAATTAATTTATAATCCGGAAATTCTTCATGCTGACTTTACTCACTCAGGTTATAACTGTGTGTGGACTGAAGGACATACCGATGAATGGTTAATGACAGTCAATGAACAAGAAAAAGTTATTCAATGTTCACGTACTGGTGGAGAAAAAGGCTGGCAATTATATAGTATTTCTCGTTGGAATAAAGAAGATGGACAGCATTTAGCACGTCATTTAGAACAAGAATTTGATGTAAAACAAAATCGTCAAATTTATTGGGACGATGTAGCGATGTTTTGTTATCCAGATGAATATGAATTAGGAATTTATCCAATGGGAAAAACAGATATTGTGGAAATCGATAATTTAGAAGAATTATTAGACTTAGATCCAAGTTATCAAAGTATCTTGGATGAAGGTGAGGAAGTTTAACATGCAAAAAAGATTACATCAAGAAATTGACTGGGTAGCTACTATAGTACCTTTGCTAGGAGTTTTGTTACTAGGAGTACTATTTTTAGTCATTCCAGAACAATCATCATTAATTCTAGGCGGGGTTCGTACTTGGCTAGGAGATCAATTTAGTATTTATTATGCACTTTTAGGTGTGGGAATTTTTAGTTGTAGTATGTATGTAGCCTTTTCAAAATATGGTTCTATTGTATTAGGAAAAGGAGAAAAGCCTGAATATACTTCTTTCCAATGGGGAGTGATGATTTTTACTTCTACAATGGCTGCGGATATTTTGTTCTATTCTCTATGTGAGTGGGCACTATATGCAAATGAAGATTATGTGGCTCAATTAGGTGGCATTCAAAGATGGGCTCCTACGTTTCCATTATTCCACTGGGGACCAATTGCTTGGGGATTTTATATTATGTTAGCTGTAGCATTTGGTTTCATGTTACATGTGCGTAAAGTAGAAAAACAAAAATTCTCTGAAGCATGTCGTCCTATTTTAAAAGATAAAGTAGATGGATGGATGGGGAAAGTCATTGACTTAATTGCAATTTTTGCTTTGATTGCTGGAACTGCAACAACGTTCTCATTAGCAACTCCTTTATTATCAGCAGCAATGGGACATGTTTTTGGATTTGAAAACTCAACTGGAGCAACAATTATTATTTTATTATTAATTGCTTTAGTTTACACTTCAACAGTGTTATTAGGAATGGAAGCTGTCTCTAAATTAGCGACTTACTGTTCATATTTATTCTTTGCCTTATTAGCTTATTTCTTATTTGCTGGTGGAGAAACAGTATATATTTTAGAAACTGGGTTTAGCTCTATTGGGAATTTAGCGCAAAACTTTATTGGATTATCTACTTGGTTAGATCCATTACGTGAAACTTCATTCCCGCAAAAATGGACAATTTATTATTGGGCTTATTGGATGGTTTGGTGTGTCGCAACTCCATTCTTTATTGGTAGTATTAGTAAAGGTCGTACGATTAAACAAACTATTTTAGGGGCTTATTCTTGGGGAATTGCTGGAACATTTACTTCATTTATTATTTTAGGAAATTATGGTTTAGCACAACAAGTAAAACATGGGTTAGATATTTCTAGTGGATTAGTTACGGATACGCCAGATTATGCAGGTATTATTTTGAAAATTTTTGACACAATGCCTTTAAGTCAGTTAGGGTTAATTTTATTAGCAGTGACAATGGTTGCTTTTTATGCGACAACATTTGATGCATTGACTTTAGTGATTTCTGCTTATTCTTATAAGACATTAGAAGATACACATGATTCTGATAAGCGTGTTCGTATGTTTTGGGCAGTAGTGTTTATTATTTTACCGATTGCATTAATTTTCTCAGAAAATTCAATGTATAATTTACAATCTGTTGCGATTATTGCCGCATTCCCAATTGGATTAATTATTATTTTGATTGTGGCAAGCTTCTTAAAAGATTTGAAAGCTTACGAAAAAGAAGTAAAATAAAATATTTAAATAGACTTTCTTTAACATAGTAGTATTAGGACGCCAGCAGCTTCGCTAAAGCGAATCTCATGGCTAAAATTCGAGCCTTTGGTCTCGAATTTGCCTGTAATATAAGCCGAGGTTTCGGCTTATATTACTCATACTACTATTTGGAAGTCTATTTTGGAGTTTGCATTCTAACAAGAGACGTATAAAAAATCGAGACGATATCTCGATTTTTTATTTTTGTTTTCGCTTTTATGATTTCTGTGTTAGAATAGGAATGCTAAATAAGTAAAGGAGGGAAAGCGATGACAAATGATTTATCCACTATTATTCAAGCTATTGTGACGGATGAAAATGATAAAGCGTACTTCGTTCAAAAACAAGGTGAAACGTATCGTGTTTCAAAAAATTCCGATGTAACATTAGCCATCGGAGACGTCGTAACTGGCTTTGTATATGAGAATAGTGATCGTAAAAAAATCATGACCCTTGATATTCCAGAAGTAACCAATGAAACTTATGGATGGGCAATGGTTACTCAAGTGAGAAAAGATTTAGGCGTATTCGTATCGATTGGATTGCCTGATAAAGATATGGTTGTTTCATTAGATGAGTTGCCAAATTTAAAAGAATTATGGCCAAAGAAAAATAATCGATTATATGTAACATTAATTAAAGACAAGAAAAACCGTACTTGGGCAACTATGGGGGATGGAACAGAGTTAAAAGCCAAATCCATTAGAGCAAATCACACATTGAAAAATAAAGATGTATCTGCAACTGTAACAAATGTAAAATTAGTAGGAACATTTTTAATGACAGAAGAAGGGTATCGATGCTTCTTACATCCGAGCGAACGATTATATGAACCAACACTTGGAGAATTAGTCAATGTGCGAGTGATTGGTGTTCGGCCAGATGGTGTATTAAATGTATCCATGAGACCAAGAGCCTTTGAAGCAATTGGGGATGATGCAGAGATGATTTTAACAATGTTAAGAAATCGTCCAACACATACTTTGCCATATTGGGATAAAACAGATCCAACGATTATAAAAGAAATCTTTGGAATTAGTAAGGGACAATTCAAACGTGCGATTGGTTCCTTATTAAAAGCGAAAAAGATTACACAATCAGAAGGATTTATTGAATTGATTGAAGAAAAATAAGGGATGAATGGGAGGATGAACTGTGTTAACGATGGAAAGCATCAAAAAAAAATTGCAACAAGAAGGGTATAAATTAACACCCCAGCGTCAAGCCACGGTTGCAATTTTATTAGAAAAAGAAGATGATCATCTTAGTGCTGAAGCCATTTATATGCTCGTTAAACGGAAATATCCGGATATTGGTTTAGCAACAGTTTATCGTACGTTAGAAATTTTAACCGATTTAAATATTACTTATCGAGTTGTATTCGATGATGGATTAGCTCGTTTCGATTTAAAGCGAGATGGTTCAGAGCGTTTCCATCATCATTTATTGTGTGATAAATGTGGGGATATTGAAGAAATTCATGAAAATTTACTTAGTGAAGTTGAAAAAGTTGTTGAGAATAGGTTCAACTTTAAGGTTCAAGATCATCGTTTAACTTTCCATGGCATTTGTCAAAAATGCAGAGAAGGTGAAACTCATGCAACGTAATTTAGATTATTTTGTGGATTCATTGGCGATTCAAGGATTATCTCAAAATACAGTGATGAGTTATCAAAGAGATTTAATGAAATTTTACCAATTTTTGAAAGAACATCAGATTCGAGATTGGAAAGAAGTCGATTATTCTCTAATTGTATTATTTTTACAAGACTTAAAACAGGATGGTTATGCGACAAGTTCTACTAGTAGAATGATTAGTTGCTTAAAGAAATTCTTTAAATTTTTACAGCAGGAACAATTGGTTGAAATAAATCCAGTACAACCACTGAAAGTTCCTAAAAAGAGTAAGACGTTACCAAAAGCATTAACGGTTGATGAAGTGACACAAGTATTAAATTCCTGTGATACTTCAACGGTATTAGGATTAAGAGATAAGGCAATGTTAGAACTCCTTTATGCAACGGGAATGCGTGTCAGTGAGTTAATTACTTTAAAACTAAGTGACTTGCATTTAGAATTGGGATTTCTTCAAACGATTGGTAAAGGAAATAAACAAAGAATTATTCCTATTGGACAATCTGCCACTAATTGGGTTCAACATTATTTAACTTATGCAAGAGTGGTGTTAGAGCAAGTATCGAATCCAGTGGAATATTTGTTTTTAAATCATCGTGGAAATGGATTTACAAGACAAGGTTTTTGGAAAAATTTAAAGAAAATGGTTCAAGAAGCAGGCGTTCATAAAGAAGTAAGTCCCCATACATTGCGTCATTCCTTTGCAACGCATATTTTAGAAGCAGGGGCTGATTTGAGAATTGTGCAAGAATTATTAGGACATAGCGATATTAGTACAACTCAAATTTATACACACTTAACAAATGAACGAATGAAAGAAATTTATCAACAAGCGCACCCTCGTGCGAAAAAATAAAATTTTTTGAAGAAAGAAGAATGTCAGATGAAATTTAAAAGAATTCACGTAATTGTAATGGACTCAGTAGGGATTGGAGAAGCACCGGATGCTGCTGCATTTAATGATGCAGGTTCTCATACATTAGGACATATTTCAGAACGAGTTGGTTTAAATGTTCCAAATATGCAAGCTTATGGATTAGGAAATATTGCACCATTAAAAACTGTACCGCCAGTTGAAAATCCAAAAGGAAGTTACACTAAATTAGAAGAAGTTTCTGTAGGAAAAGATACAATGACAGGTCACTGGGAATTAATGGGATTAAATATTAAAACGCCATTTAGAGTATTCCCTGATGGATTCCCTCAAGATTTATTAGATAAAATTATAGAATTCTCTGGTAGAAACATTGTATGTAATAAACCATATAGTGGAACAGCTGTTATTGATGATTTTGGTAAACATCAAATGGAAACAGGCGATTTAATCGTTTATACAAGTGCTGACCCAGTATTACAAATTGCAGCTCATGAAGAAATTATTCCTTTAGAAGAATTATATCGTATTTGTGAATATACAAGAGAAATTACTAAAGATGATCCATATATGATTGGTCGTATTATTGCTCGTCCATATGTAGGAACTCCTGGTAACTTCCAACGTACTTCAAACCGTCATGACTATGCATTAAGTCCATTTGGTCAAACAACATTAGATTTCTTAAAAGAAAAAGGGTTTGATGTTATTGCAATTGGTAAAATTAATGACATCTTCAACGGTCAAGGAATTACTGAATTTGTTCGTACGAAAAACAATATGGATGGTGTCGATAAATTCGTAGATATCTTGAAAAAAGATTTCACTGGAATGAGTTTCTTAAACTTAGTAGACTTCGATGCTGCTTATGGACACCGTAGAGATACTGTTGGATATGGGAATGCATTAGAAGAATTCGATGCACGTATTCCAGAAATTTTAGAGCATATGCATGAAGACGACTTATTAATTATTACAGCTGACCATGGTAATGACCCAACATTCCCAGGAACTGACCATACTCGTGAGTATATTCCAGTTTTAGTAATTAGCAAATCTCTTCAACATCCAACTCGTTTAACTCAAGGACATTTCTCAGATATTGCTGAAACAATTTCTGAAAACTTTGGTGTATCTTCAACAGGAAACGGCCAAAGCTTCTTAGGCGAATTACAATAATAAATTGTGGAAATTCAATGAGTTCCATTATTGGATTTCCACTTCTTTTTTAAATCATCTAAAAAAAGAGAGGAAAAAGTAGCATGGCTTTATATGATCAATTACTAGAAACAAAACAATTTTTACAAAGCAATGGAGTTCAAAGCATTGATTTTGGACTAATTTTAGGTTCAGGACTTGGAGAATTAGCAACTGAAGTAGAAAATTCAGTTATCTTCGACTATAAAGATATTCCAAACTTCCCAGTATCTACAGTAGTAGGTCACGCTGGACGTTTAGTATACGGCGAATTATCAGGTAAAAAAGTTTTAATTATGGATGGACGTTTTCATTTTTATGAAGGATATCCAATGGAAACTGTTACGTTCCCAATTCGTTTAATGAAATTATTAGAAGTAGAAACAATGATTGTGACAAACTCTGCAGGAGGAAGTAACCCAAACTTCAAACCAGGAGACTTAATGTTAATTACAGATCATATTAATATTACGGGAACAAATCCATTAATTGGAGCAAATGATGACCGCTTTGGACCTCGTTTCCCTGATATGTCACATGCTTATCATGTCTATGGACAAGAAGTTGTTCGTAAAGCAGCTAAAGAAGTTGGAGTACAATTACAAGAAGGAGTTTATACAGGTTTATCTGGTCCGACTTATGAAACACCAGCCGAAGTTCGTATGGTACAAGTATTAGGTGGAGATGCAGTTGGTATGTCAACGGTTCCTGAAGTTATTATTGCGAACCATTCAGGAATTAAAGTGATTGGTATTTCTTGTATTACAAACTTAGCAGCAGGATTACAAGCAAACTTAAATCATGAGGAAGTTGTAGAAACAACTCAACGTGTAAAAGAATCATTCAAAAGTTTGGTTCGTAAAGTTATTGAAATTTATTAATTAGAATAGGAGTAGAGAAAGTGGATGCGTTAACGCTACGAATTGGGGAATTTGAAGGCCCAATGGATTTGTTATTACATTTAATTAAAGAGATGAAAATTGATATTTATAACATTCCTATGGTGGAATTAACGCATCAATATTTATCCTATATTCATTCCATGCAAGAAATGGAATTAGAAGTAGCTAGTGAGTATTTATTAATGGCAGCAACTTTATTAGAAATTAAAGCAAGAATGCTTTTACCTAAACCAAAAGTGGAAATTGATGAAGTGGAAGTAGAAGAAGACCCGCGGGATGAGTTAGTTGAAAAATTAATGGAATATAAGCAATTCCAAGAAGGTGCCAAAAAATTGGAAGAACTTTCTGTCCAAAGAGGGATGCATTATGGAAAAGAAGCGAGTGATTTATCTGCTCTTCAAGAAATGATTCCGCTACAAGAGGGCCAAGTAACAACACAAGATTTATGGAATGCGTTAAAGAAAATTGCAAAAAGAAATCTTGATAAAATGCCTCTACAAGCAAATATTCAACATGAAACACATACGGTAGAGGAAATGATGGATTCGATTTTAACAAAAATTAAAGAAAATCCTCAAAAAAGTATTCGATTTGATAAATGTTTTCCTTCGTTTCATCGTCATGCCATTGTAACAACATTTTTGGCGATGTTACAATTAGTAAGGGAGCATAAAATTCGTTTGGTACAACATGTTCCTTATGAAGATATTGTTTTAGAAACTTGCGATAAAGGTGGTGCATTTAGTGAATAATTATTTAGCAGCAACTCAAGCTTTATTATTTGTAGCAGGAGATGATGGCTTAACACTAGAAGAAATTAGTTATGTCGTTGGAATTGATAAAACGGCAGTTCGTCAACTATTAGAAGAATTAATGGAACAATTAAAAGATGAAACAAGTGGCTTAGAATTGATTTTAACGGCGCAACGATATAAATTTGTGACGAAAGCTTCGTTAAAACCTTATCTTGAAAAATATGCTGTTTCCCCATTTTCTTCTCAATTATCTAGTGCAGCTCTTGAAACATTGGCCATTATTGCTTATAAACAGCCTATTACTAGATTAGAAGTAGAAAGTATTCGTGGAGTTCAATGTAGTGGAGCCATTCAAAAATTATTGTTAAGAGATTTAATTGAAGAAGCAGGTCGGATGGATAGTCCAGGTCGACCAAAATTATATCGTACGACTACTTATTTTATGGATTATTTCGGATTAGAAACATTGGATCAATTGCCAGATGTTGAATCATTACTAGAATTAAATCAAGAAGAAAGTAAGCAATTATTTAAAAATAATGAAGACTTGTTTGCAGAATTAGAACAAATGCATCAAGATGAAGAAACCATTTCGTAAGGGAAGAAGGAGTATCTAGTGGAAAGATTACAAAAAGTCATGGCACATGCCGGAATAGCATCTCGTAGAAAATGCGAAGCCTTTATTGAAGAAGGTCGTGTTAAAGTAAATGGCACAGTTGTGAGAGAATTGGGATATAAAGTGTCTCAATCGGATAAAATTGAAGTAGATGGCATTCCGATTTATAAAGAAGAGCCTGTCTACTTTATGTTCTATAAACCAAAATCTGTATTATCCAGTGTAACTGATGACAGAGGACGTACTGTTATTAGTGATTATTTTAAAGATATCCCTCAACGTGTCTATCCAGTAGGAAGATTAGACTATGATACAACAGGATTAATTTTATTAACGAATGATGGTGAATTTGCGAATTTAATGACGCATCCAAAACATCATGTTGAAAAGAAATATATTGCTAAAGTAAAAGGTGTTCCAACACCACGCCATATGAGACAATTAGAAAGAGGTATTTGGATTGATGGCAAGAAAACTTCTAAAGCAGTCGCCAAAATTTTATCCGTTGATACTGAAAAAAATACAGGGATTGTTTCTTTAACGATTCATGAAGGTTGGAATCACCAAGTAAAGAAAATGTTTGAAGCGGTAGAATTACCTGTTCAAAAATTAAAACGTGAAGAATTCGGATTTTTAACATTAGAAAATTTAAGACCGGGAGATTATCGTGAACTTCGTGCCTTTGAAGTTCAAAAATTGATTCGTTTAGCAAAAAATGAAATTTAATTGACTTTTCTGAAGTAGTTATGAATGCCTGTAGCCAGTATTTGTTGGTTATGGGCAAAACTACTAGGTAAAGTCATTTTTTATTTTTCATACTAATCAATCACAGAATTATGTTATAATGTTTTTGAGGAATTTTCACTGAAATGAGGAACAATATGACGATTACAATTCAAACGACATCACAAGAAGAAACAATGAAAATCGGCAAATTATTAGCAAAAGGTGCATTTGCTAACAGTACAATTATTTTGTCAGGAGATTTAGGAGCTGGTAAAACGACTTTTACAAAAGGATTTGCTTTAGGATTAGACATTACACGTGTTATTAAAAGTCCAACTTATACTTTAATTCGTGAGTATACAAAAGGTCGCTTGCCTTTATTTCATATGGATATGTATCGTATTGAAGAAAGTGGAGGAGCAAGTGAAATTGGTTTAGAGGAATATTTTCATCGTGAAGGTGTCGTAATGGTTGAATGGGCAAATTTTATCGAAGAAGAATTACCTATGAAACGTCTTATTGTCTCTATTGAACAAACTTCTCTCACTACTCGAAGCATTACACTTGATGCTATAGGAGAAGAATACGAAAAATGGTTGAATCAATTCGAGAGTTGGTGGACAAATGAAAGAGAAAGTTGAATTAGAAATTGAAGTTGTATCAGTAGAAGATGCGGAAGCCTTAATTGAATATACAAAAAAAGTTGGAAAAGAAACGAATTTTTTGAGTTTTGGTGAAGAAGGATTAGAGTTAAGTCTCCAACAAGAGGAACTTTATATTCAATCTATTTTAGAAAGTGATAATCAAATGATGCTACTTGCAAAATTAGGGCAAGAAATTATTGCTGTTGCTTCAATTGGAGGAAATTCTAAAGAAAAATTTCAACATGTTGGTGAATTGGGCATTAGTATTTTAAAAGAATATTGGGGTCAAGGTTTAGGAAGTGCCTTAATGGAAGAATTATTATCATGGGCAAAAGACTATTCACCTCTTGAAAAAATTAAATTAGCAGTTGTTCAAGAAAATGTTGCAGCGATTGCTTTATATAAAAAGTTTGGATTTGAAGTAGTAGCGATTGAAGAAAAAGAAATGAAAGTAAATGGTCAATATTATGATGTTATTCAAATGGCCTATTTTTTAGAAAAGGAGTAATACATGAAAGTCGGAATTATTGCAGCGATGGAAGAGGAGAAACGTCTTCTATCTGAAGAAATGACAATTGAACAGGAAGTAAGAATTGCTGGATGGACATTTTTAGAAGGAAATTTAAATGGTGTATCTATTGTATTAGTGCAATCAGGTATTGGAAAAGTAATGTCGAGTGTGACTGCTGCTTTATTAATTCATCATTTTAAGGTGACCCTAGTCATTAATACAGGATCAGCGGGTGGATTTGGAACAGAAATGAATATTGGAGATATTGTGGTTGCTACAGAATTAGCGTACAGTGATGCAGATGTAACAGCATTTCAATATGAATATGGACAAATGCCAGGGATGCCTGCACGTTTCCAAGCTCAACTGATTGATGATAGCGTCATTGAAGAAATTCAATCTGAATTGAATTTATCTGTATTTAAAGGGTTAGTCGTTTCAGCAGATAGTTTTATTCACCGTGAAGATCAACGATTATTAATTTTAAAACATTTCCCAGATGTTTTAGCAACTGAAATGGAAGGAGCTTCTATTGCACAAGCTTGTTATGCATTACAAACTCCAGTCATTGTTGTTAGAGCAATCTCGGATATGCCGCAAAAAGGAACATCAGCAGTTGATTTTGATACATTTATTGTTGAAGCAGGCCGTAAATCAGCGTTGATTGTTCATCAATTATTACACCATTTAAAAGAAGATTAATAATTAGGGGGAGTTCTCGTGTTAAATATTGGAGTAGTTGGGATTGGTGCGATTGCACAAAAAGCTTATTTACCAGTAATGCGTTCAATTGGTAATGTGAAATGGTATATGTGTACTAGAAATGTAGAAGTTTTACAACGAGAATCAAAATTATTAGGTCGTTGTATTCCATGTAGTAGTGTAGAGGAATTATTACAGTTTGATTTAGATGGGGTCATGATTCATGTTTCAACGGAGGCTCATGTTGAAGTTGCGAAGCAATTTTTAGAAAAAGGAATCCCTGTTTATTTAGATAAACCGATTGCTCCTAGTTATGAAGAAACGCTTGAATTATACCGATTAGCAAAAGAAAACCAAACTTTCTTAACAGCTGGATTTAATCGACGTTTTGCTCCAAAAGTAGTCGAATTAAAAAATGTCCCTCATAAGAAGAGAATCATAACAGAAAAGAATTGTACGATTCCAAGTTTTGATAATCGTACACGTATTTTTGATGTTTTTATTCATCCTTTAGATACAGCATTATTTTTAATGGATGAAAAACCAAAACGTGGGTCATTTTATTATAAGAAAAATCGTGGCGTTATTGAACAATGCACAATTTATTTAGAAAATGAAGAACAATCAGCCATTGTAATGATGAATACAGCATCTGGAGCGAATCTTGAAAGAATTGAAGTTCAAGCTGAAACGGGTACTTTTTCATTACAAAATTTAACAGACTTAACGATTTATCAAGGTGGAGAAGAAATTAAAGATCATTTTTCATCATGGGATTCAACTGTATATAAGAGAGGATTTGAAAGTATTGTTCATTCCTTTATTATTGCTGTTCAAACGCAGGGGGATAACCCAGTTACTCCTATTTCTAGTTTATTAAGTCACTTTATTTGTGAGAGATTAGCACATGCAAAAGCATCTGAAGGCTTTTTATCATTTGACGTAGAAACTAATGAATAGTATCATTAAAAAGATATTGCATAATAGGAGAGAAAAAGATGAAAGATTGGTGGAAAGAGCAATTTCCAGAAGTAAAAGTATACTTCCATGAACCTTTAAAAAAATATACTTTTACTAAAACAGGTGGAGAAGCGGAATGTTTAATTTTTCCAAGAGATAAACATGAAACAGCAAAAATTATTAAAGCTTTACAAGAAAAACAAATTCCTATTACAGTACTAGGAAATGCGAGTAATGTTATTGTTAGAGATGGTGGCATTAAAGGAGCGGTTATTTTATTAAATGAAATGACTGCTATGAAAGTAATGGGAAATAAAATTTTAGCAGAAGCTGGTGTGTCTTTAATTGAAGTGACAAAATGCGCATTAGAACACTCGTTAACAGGATTAGAATTCGCATGTGGTATCCCAGGAAGTGTTGGTGGAGCCATGTATATGAATGCAGGTGCCTATGGTGGTGAAGTTTGCGAAGTTGTTGAATATGTCGATGTTGTGACTCGTACTGGTGAAATCAAACGTTTAACGAATGAAGAATTAAAGTTTTCATATCGTCATAGTGCTTTACAAGAAAGTGGAGATTTAGTGATTGATGTCTGCTTTAATCTAAGTCCAGGGAAAAAGGAGTCGATTGAAGCTAAAATGGAAGAATTAACCCATTTACGTGAAAGTAAACAGCCATTAGAATATCCTTCTTGTGGAAGTGTGTTTAAACGCCCAGAAGGTCATTTTACTGGTAAATTAATCCAAGATGCAGGACTTCAAGGGTTCCAAATTGGTGGAGCTCAAGTGTCTAAAAAACATGCAGGGTTTATTGTAAATATTGATCATGCAACAGCTACGGATTATTTAGCGGTGATTCAACATGTTCAAGAAGTTGTATTCGAACAATTCCAAGTAGCACTTGAACCAGAAGTGAAAATTATTGGTGAAGAGTCAAAATAGAGGAGAAAAAAGATGAAAGAGAATAAATTCATACAAACTGGTCTTCTTCATATCGTTTCATTAATTGTTTTAGTTCTTAGTTATCACTATGTAGGAATTACATTACCTATTTTTGAAGGAGTGGAGATTAACTTCTTTTATATTTTATTAGCGATTGTGGCTGGTCTAGCAGGTTCGTTATTTGCTGCGGTTGTTGGTGTTTCAACGATTATCATTGATTTATTATTAGGAACGACAGAGCAATGGATTGCGATTGCGATTTCTGTAGGGATGCTTGGATATGTTTTTGGTTTAGGCATTCGCCGTAAGTCATTTTTAGCGGGTACTTTTTCTCGTCATGATGCTTTGCGTTTTAATGTGATTCAAGTGGTTGCGAATGTGATTATTTTTGGTTTGATTTTACCGACGTTAGAGGTCTTTTTCTATCAAGCTTCTACGGCAGTTGTTTTTATTAATGGTTGGATTTTTAGTATGATTAATTCAATTTTGATTGCCATTTTCGCAACAGCTTTGTTTAAATTAATTGCGAATCGTGTGAAAGATAAAGCGTACAAATAACAAATAAAGAATACAAAAAAAGTTTCCTGATTTAGCTAGGACGCCAGCAGCTTCGCGATGCGAATCTCATGGCTAAAATTTGAGCCTAAGGTCTCAAATTTTCGACTGTAATAGAAATGCTGAAAAGCATTTCTATTACTAAAGCTAAAAAGGAAACTTTTTTGTATTCTTTATTTTATTTCGTCGAAGACATTTTTTAGCTAAAGTAAAACTTACTATAAAGAAATATTTTTAAATTTTAATTCCGTTAAAGAACGAAACGTCAGAAAACTAAATAACATTAATAAAGAAATAAAAAATATTTTTTTATAGCTGAGGTGATAGGATTGCTGAATAGCGATTCTATCACAAAGGAAAATTTGAGACCAAGGCTCAAATTTTAGCCATGAGACCGACAGGTCTGCTGGCGTCCTAGCTATACGAAAAATTATTTTTTTATTTCTTTATTCTACGTCCAAAACTTTTCTTTCAATATCTTGTTAAAAACTTATCATGGTAGTAAAATAAGCGTATACATAGATAGATGAATAAACGGGGGAGACTATCATGAATCGTTTACAAAAAATTTGTTTAGCTGTTATTTGGAATCTTGGAACTTTTGCCGGTTGTGTGCTAAGTTCATTTGATTATCGTTTTATAATCTTTTTCCTAATTACATTAATCACTACACCTCTTGTTATTAAGTTGTTAGAAAAATTTATTCAAAAAATTTTGTAAAATAACTTCAAAATAATTTAATTGTCTTACCACATCAAAAATTGATTTCTATTTTTGTAAGATACGTAAGAACATAACTTCAGAAAACTAAATAACTAAAATAAAGAAATAAAAAATAATTTTTTATAGCTGAGGTGATAGGATCGCTGAATAGCGATTCTATCACAAAGGAAAATTTGAGACCAAGGCTCAAATTTTAGCCATGAGACCGACAGGTCTGCTGGCGTCCTAGCTACACAAAAAATTATTTTTTATTTCTTTTTTCTACGCCCAAAACTTTTTCTCTTGCTTATTGATACAAATCGTGTTTGAATAAAAGACAAGTAGATTTATTTAAGAAATGGAGGTCATTTCATGACAAAAGAATTTAACAGTTTTACACTCGTAGAACAAAAACCATTACCAGATATCCGTTGCGATTACTATTTATACAAACATGACAAAACAGGCGCTCAAGTCATGTACTTAAAAACAGACGATGACAACAAAGCATTCTCCATCGCATTCCGTACACCACCATATGATGACAACGGAATTGCGCATATTATCGAACACTCCGTATTAAACGGATCAAAAAAATACCCAACAAAAGAACCATTCGTAGAATTATTAAAAGGTTCTCTACAAACATTTTTAAACGCATGGACATTCTCTGATAAAACAATGTATCCAGTAGCTTCAAGAAATCAAAAAGACTTCGAGAATTTAATGGACGTTTATTTGGATGCCGTATTTTATCCAAATCTCTTATCAAACCCACAAATTTTAATGCAAGAAGGATGGCATTATCATTTAGAAAATAAAGAAGATGAATTAACTTATAAAGGCGTTGTTTATAACGAAATGAAGGGAGCATTTTCTCAACCAGAATCAGAATTAAACCGTCTAGTTGAACCAACATTATTCCCTGACACATTTTATAAACATGTTTCTGGAGGAATGCCAGCTTCAATTCCAACACTAACTCAAGAAAAATTTATTGATTTCCATCAAACGTATTATCACCCAAGTAATGCTCGAGTAACTTTATATGGAAATTTAGATTTATCAAAAGCAATGGAACAATTGTCAGAATACTTTGATGCTTTTGAAGCAAAAGAAGTTCCATTTGTAGGATACCAACAGGAACCATTTACAAGTGTTAAAGAACTAACAAGTACGTATTCTGTTTCTAAAGGCGACTCAACTGAGAATAAAACATTGTTAGAATATGCTTGGGCTACAGGAACAAGTACTAATGGTGAAGAAGGAATAGCTTTAAGTATTTTAGATGAATTACTATTAGGTAGTAATACAGCACCATTGAAGAAAGCTTTATTAAAAGCAAATATTGGTAGTGATGTTATGGGTGGATATTCTGCTTATACGTATTCTCCAACATTTGAAGTTGTTTTAAAAGATACAGATGCTGATAAAAAAGAACAATTTGTTCAAATTATTCAACAGGAATTACAACGTTTAGCGAAAGAAGGAATTTCTAGAAAAGCAATTCAAGCTGCTTTAAATAAAACAGCTTTCCGTTATAAAGAATTAACAGCTTTGGAAGGTAGTACACCAAAAGGTGTTATGTATGGAATGAATGCTTTAACAAGTTGGTTATATGATGGAAGTCCATATGTATCATTTGAATACCAACAACATTTAGATGCTATTCAAGCTAAAGTTGAAGAAGGCTATTTTGAAAATATCATTCAAAAATATTTATTAGACAATACTCATGCTACTATTATTACTTTGAAACCAGAACCAGGTTTATTAGAAGAAAAAGAAGCAGAATTAGCTAAAAAATTAGCAGAGTACAAAGCAAGTCTAAGTGAAGAAGAATTAGATCAATTAGTGGAAACAACTCAAAAATTAATCGAAAGACAAGAATCTCCTGATAGACCAGAAGATTTAGCAAAAATTCCAACACTATCCATTGATGATATTCAAAAGAAAGCAACTCAATATCCATTAACAGTTGAAGAAGGAAACGATACACCGACTTTCTTACATTATGAAGACTTCACAGCAGGGATTTCATATGCGAAATACTTCTTCGATATGAGAGGAATTAAAACAGAAGAAATTCCGGTAGCTGCTTTTGTCACTGAATTATTAGGTGAAATTAGTACAAAACATTTTGCTGATGAAGATTTAAATACAGAGATGGATTTCTATACAGGTGGAATTTCAACAAATGCTTTTGTCATGACAGAAGATGTTGCGAAAAATGTGTATTATCCATTCTTTACAGTATCAGGAAAAGCTTTATCTCAATATTTACCGAAATTAATTGAATTGGTGGAAGAAATTGTCTTCCGTTCAAACTTGGAAGATTATGATAAGATTAAAGAACTGTTATTAAATACAAAAGCGAATTTAGAAATGCATATGAATTATGCTTCGCATACCATTGCGGTTCGTCGATTAGAATCTTACTATTCAGAAGGAGCAAAATATGCACAGGCATTAGAAGGTATTGATTACTATGATTATATTTCTGATTTAGTGAAACATTATGATGAAAGAAAAGAAAACTTTAGTCAACAATTAAAGGCTGTACTTCGTCAAATCTTGAATATTCATGGAGTAACTGCAACATTTGTCGGAAGTAAAGAAGATTTTGAACAATTTAAAGTTTTATCTCAATCATTCTTCCAACAGTTATCACAAGCAGTAGTGATACCACAACAATTTACAACTCCTGTAGAAATTCTAAATGAAGGATTTAAAACTGCTCAAGAAATTCAATATGTAGCAAAAGGTTACAATCAAACATTACTAGGTGTTCCATTTGAAGGATCTAATGCATTCTTACAAACAGTTTTAGGGTTAGATTATTTATGGAATACCGTTCGTGTAAAAGGTGGAGCGTACGGTGGAATGAGTGTCATTGGTGGAAAAGGTGAAGTAGCTGCTGTGTCGTACCGTGATCCAAACTTAGTAGAAACACTAAAAGCGTACGACGGACAAGTCCAATATTTAGAAAATTACAATCCTTCTAAGGAAGAATTTGAGAAAAATCTCATTGGAACATTTAGCAGTATTGATCGTCCACTTTCTGCAAATCAAAAAGGAAATATTGCCTTTACTCGTTACTTTACTCATGTAACAGATGAACTTGTTCAAAAAACTCGTGATGAAGTTTTATATGTGACTCCAGAGAAAGTGCGTTCATTTTCACCAACAATGGAAAAAGTATTAGCTCAAAATGCCTTCGTTGTAGTAGGAAATGATGTTAAAATTGAACAAAACAAAGAAATTTTCAAAACAATTCGTTCGTTATTCAATGACTAAACATTAGAGAGATGACTCCGGTTGTCTCTTTTTTTACAGATAAGTAAATGAAACGAAAATATCACAGGCTTTTGGTTGAGTTTTTAATAGAATAATTATACAATGGCAAGGTAAATCTAAATAAAGGAGAATTATCGGAAATGAAATTTAAAAATATTGCCCTTTCGTTAACAGCAGTCACTTTGTTAACGATGACAACTGCTAAAGCAGATGAAACTACAACGCAGACAACAACAAATCCAAAAACAGGTTGGCAAAAGATCAACGACCATTATTATTATGTAAAAGAAGATGGAACAAAAGCTACTTCTACATGGATTGATCATTCTTATGTTGACAAAGAAGGGAAAAAAGTTGTTGGTGCTTTTGTTTATGATGAAAATTATAAATCGTATTTCTATTTAAAAGCAGATGGAAACTATGCAGAAAAACAATGGCTTGAAGTAAATGGCAAATGGTACTATTTTAAAGAATGGGGCTATATGGCTAAGAGCGAATGGAAAGGAAAATATTATTTAAATTCAAACGGCTCGATGGCGAATCAAGAATGGATTTATGATGGAAATTATTCTTCATATTTCTATGCTAAAAAAGGTGGAGAATATGCAGAAAAAGAATGGGTTCAAGATTCTGGCAAATGGTATTACCTTAAAACTGGCGGATATTTGGCTACTCGTCAATGGGTTGGAGATTATTTCGTGAATGGTGATGGTGCCATGATGTCTAAAGAGTGGTTGTTTGATCCAAAATATAATGCAACCTTTTATTTAAAAGCAGATGGAAGTTATGCTAGAAGTGAATGGCTTCAATCAGAAGGCAACTGGTATTATTTCAAAGCAAATGGTGCTAGAGCTGAAAAAGAATGGGTTGGCGGATATTATTTAGGGAATTCTGGCGTTATGGCTACAGGGAAATTAACGATTGGTGATACAAAATATACTTTCTCTAATACTGGTGAAGTTGAAAAACAAGAGCATATTAATTGGGGATGGATTCAAAAGAATGGTCAACGTTATTTCTTCAATCGCCGTCAAGAACAAGTAGGGGATAGCAACGCTAAGAAAGTCATTGATGTCAGTGAACATAATGGAACGATTCAAAACTGGAGTCAAGTTATTCGAGATAATGGAATTGACGGAGTGATTGTTCGTTTAGGATATTATGCTTATGCAGAGGATAAACAATTAGCGCATAATATTAAAGAATTAAATCGTCTAGGAATTCCTTATGGAGTTTATTTATATACTTATGCAGAAAATGAAACGGATGCAGAATTAGAAGCGAAGCATACAATAGAGTTGATGAAGAAATATAATATTCAACCAACTTATCCAATTTATTATGACGTGGAAAATTGGGAATATGTGAATAAGAAAAAATCGGCACCAAAAGATACTGCAACATGGGTGAAAATTGTAAATAAATATATGGATGCAATGCATCAAGCGGGTTATTCTAATGTTAGAATTTATAGTTATAGACATTTATTACAAACTCGTTTGAATCACCCAGATATTTTGAAATATGTAGATTGGGTGGCTGCTTATACAGACGCTTTAGATTGGGATAATCCACATTATTCAGGTCCAAAAGGATGGCAATACACTTCTAGTGAGTATTTAAAAGGAATGAATGGAAGAGTCGATGTAAGTGTTTGGTATTAAACCTATCGTAAAAAAATATTAAAATAAAAAGGAAAATCCTAACTACCATAAAAAAGGTGGTTAGGATTTTTTGTGATGACAACATCGACATTGACCTGGAATGCAAGTGCAAGGGAGAAAGTTTGGAGCATTGATTTCTTTTTTTTGTAACAATTTTTGTAATTCGTAAGCATCCTGTTTAGATAATTGAGCTTTTTGAATGAGTATGGATAATAATTCACCTTGTTTCTTTTGACAAACATGAGTGAGCAATGTTTCGCATTCGTAATTTAAAAGTTCTTTTTCGGAAACAGTAGCGATATATTGATAAGGTCTTTTGGAAATGGTCATTATGATTTCTTTTTTCAATAGACGATTAATAAGTGTTTTAATGGTTGCTGCTTGCCAATGAAAGTTAGATGATAATGAGTCGATAATAAAAGAGCTGGTACATTTTGGATTTGCCCAAATCACTCGAAGAACTTGTCTCTCGGAACTGCTAATAGTGTTGGAAAGTATCATTTTAAATCTCCTTTTTTTGATATTCATAAGTGTAAAGGTGAAAAAAATTTTTGTCAATATATTGATAGAAAATTGATATTCTTACTATATTTTGTGCTGTTCGATTTATTGAATACTAAATATAGAATTTTTTGGTTGATATGAGGCTGGAAAGTAGATATAATGATAAGGTATGAATAGAGGATTTTGATTGCAAGTGTTTGGAAATAAATCAAAAGTATCATTTATACACTTGATTGAAGAGCCTCTATTGCATGATTGTAATTATAAAAAAGGAAAAGGTGAGCGAACTTGGATAGTCCAAAATTAATTAGTAAATCTCAAGAAGTAACATATTTTTCATTAAATAATGAATTGAACCGTCCGGTTGATGGAAAAATTCCTTTACATAAGGATAAAGAAGCAGTACGTGCATTCTTCTTAGAACATGTTAACCCAAACACGGTATTTTTCTATACATTAGATGAAAAATTAGATTATTTAATTGAACATGATTATTTAGAAGAAGAGTTTTTAAATAAATATGACCGTGAATTTGTTAAAAGCTTAATGCAAGAAATTTATAAGAAAAAATTCCGTTTTCGTTCATTTATGTCAGCCTTTAAGTTTTATAAGCAATATGCTTTAAAAACAAATGATGGCGAGCGTTATTTAGAACGTTTTGAAGATCGTATTGTCTTTAATGCTTTATTTTTAGCAGATGGAGATGAACAATTAGCAAGAGACTTAGCTGAAGAAATGATTCATCAACGTTATCAACCAGCGACACCAACATTTTTAAATGCAGGAAGAAAACGTCGTGGTGAATTAGTATCTTGTTTCTTAATTCAAACAACGGATGACATGAATAGTATTGGTCGTACCATTAACTCTGCTTTACAACTTTCAAGAATTGGTGGGGGAGTTGGCGTAAGTTTATCAAACGTTCGTGCGGCTGGAGACCCAATTAAAAAAATTGAAAATGCTTCTAGTGGGGTTGTTCCAATTATGAAATTATTAGAAGATAGTTTCAGTTATTCAAACCAATTAGGACAACGTAATGGTGCAGGAGCCGTTTATTTAAATGTTTTCCACCCAGATATCGTATCATTCTTATCAACTAAAAAAGAAAATGCAGATGAGAAAATTCGTGTTAAAACATTATCTTTAGGACTAGTAGTTCCAGATAAGTTTTATGAGTTAATTAAAAATGACGATATGATGTATTTATTTAGTCCATATGATGTGGAACGCATTTATGGGGTTCCTTTCTCTTATGTCGATATTACAAAAGAGTATGAAAATATGGTGAATAATCCAGAAATTCGTAAATCAAAATTGCGTGCACGTGATTTAGAACAAGAAATTAGTAAATTACAACAAGAATCTGGTTATCCATATATCGTAAATATTGATACAGTGAACAAAGCAAATCCAATTGATGGAAAAATTATTATGAGTAACTTATGTTCAGAAATTTTACAAGTACAAGCTCCTTCTGTAATTAGTAATGCACAAGAGTATGAAGTACTTGGAACGGATATTAGTTGTAATTTAGGTTCTACAAATATTGTTAACTTAATGCAATCACCTGATTTTGAACGTTCGATTGAAGTAGCGGTTCGTGCATTAACATTTGTCACAGATCACTCAAGTATTGATGCAGTTCCAACGGTGAAAAATGGAAATCAAAAAGCTCATACAATTGGTTTAGGAGCAATGGGATTACATACATTCTTTGCGTTAAATCAAATGGAATATGGCTCACCTGAATCGATTGAAGTAACAGATTTATACTTCCGTCTATTGAATTTCTATACCTTAAAAGCAAGTCATAAAATTGCGAAAGAACGTGGCGTAACATTTGATGGTTTTGAAAAATCAGCTTATGCATCAGGAACTTATTTCGATGCTTATACAGAATCAGATGTAGAAATTAGATCTGAAAAAGTAAAAGAAATTTTTGCGAACTTACCAATTCCAACTGCGGAAGATTGGAAACAATTAAAAGCAGATGTAATGGCAGATGGACTATATCACCAAAATCGTCTAGCAATTGCTCCAACTGGATCCATTAGTTATGTCAATGAAACAAGTGCAAGCTTACATCCAATTACTCGATTAATTGAAGAACGTCAAGAGAAGAAAACAGGTAAAACGTATTATCCAGCACCATTCTTATCTAATGAAACATTACCATATTATCAATCAGCTTATGATATTGATATGCGTAAAGTTATTGATGTGTATGCAGCAGCTCAAAAACATATTGACCAAGGAATGAGTTTAACATTATTTATGCGTTCTGAATTACCAGAAGGATTATATGAATGGAAAAATGGACGTACAAGTAAAATGACAACAAGAGATTTAAATATTTTAAGAAACTATGCTTGGAATAAAGGAATCAAATCGATTTATTATGTTCGTACATTTACAGAAAATAATGATGAAATTGGAAGTAATGGCTGCGAAAGTTGTAGTATTTAATTCAAAAAAGGAGACTTATCATGAGTGAGAAACGATATTTTAATGAGATTTTGTCACAAAATGCTTCTGCACCAGTAGCCTATTATAAAGCGATTGACTGGAACCAAGTGGAAGATATGATTGATAAAATGACATGGGAAAAGTTAACCGAGCAATTTTGGTTAGATACTCGTATTCCTGTTTCAAATGACTTAGATGACTGGAGAACATTATCCCCAGCTGAAAAAGATGTTGTAGGGAAAGTATTTGGAGGATTGACTTTATTAGATACATTGCAATCTGAAGAAGGTGCGAGTCTGATGAAAGACTATGTTCGTACACAACATGAAGAAGCAGTATGGAATAATATTCAATTTATGGAATCTGTTCATGCGAAAAGTTATTCAACAATTTTCAGTACATTACATACAAAAGCTGAAATCGAAGATATTTTTGAGTGGACAAATAATAATGAGTTTTTACAGTACAAAGCTCAAAAAATTAATGAAATTTATCAAAGTAGAGATGCACTAAAAATGAAAGTCGCTTCAACGATGTTAGAAACATTTTTATTCTATAGTGGATTCTTTACACCATTGTATTATTTAGGAAACAATAAATTAGCCAATGTAGCGGAAATTATTAAATTAATTATTCGTGATGAATCAGTTCACGGAACTTATACTGGCTATAAATTCCAACAAGGATACAATGAATTACCACAAGAAGAACAAGAAACTCTTAAAATGTGGGTTTATCAATTATGTTTAGAATTGTATCAAAACGAAGTGAAGTATACACAATCAATATATGATCAAGTTGGTTGGACTGAAAAAGTAAAAGTATTTATTCGTTATAATGCGAATAAAGCTTTACAAAATTTAGGATTTGATCCATTATTCCCAGATACAGCTGAAGATGTAGATCCAATTGTGATGAATGGTATTTCAACAGGTACAAGTAACCATGACTTCTTCTCTCAAGTGGGGAATGGTTATTTACTTGGGACAGTAGAAGCTATGGAAGATGATGATTATTCTAAATGGATGTAATTAAAATAAAGACTTTTATGCAGCGTATAAAAGTCTTTATTTGTGTTTGAATGGACAAGAATCAAGGTGATCATTGATGATGCCAGATGCCTGTAAAAATGAATAGAGGGTAGTCGGTCCGATAAACTTGAATCCCAATTTTTTTAATTCTTTACATAACTGTTCGGTTAGTGGAGTAGAAGATGGTACTTCTTCTATTGTTTCCCAGTGATTGATGATTGGGCTGTGGTCAAACTTGCTCCATAAAAATTCATGAAAACTTCCGTATTTATTTTGTAGTTGCAAAATGATTTTTGCATTTTGAATAGTCGCCTCAATCTTTTGACGATGACGAATGATGTTAGGATTTTGGAGTAAGTTTTCTATATCGTTTTTTGTAAGTTGACTAACTTTATGGATTTCAAATTGTTCAAAAGCTTCTCTAAAACCTTCTCGTTTTTTCAAAATGGTCGACCAACTGAGTCCCGCTTGCATCACTTCTAAAGCCAAAATCTCAAATAGTTTTTGATCATCAAAGCAAGGAACTCCCCATTCTTCATCATGATATTTTTGGTCGAGTTCAGAAATAGTTGCCCAAGCACAACGCATAAAATTCGCCTCCTTTAATAATGGGAAAATTATATCACGATGAAGTGGTAAAAGCTAACAAATGATTGATATAACTTGACTTTTGAAGGAAAAATCAGTAATATTAATGCAGTAAATATGACGTGGAAAATGAAACAATCATTCTAAATATGGATAGAGAGAACGGGATAGGTGGAAGCCGTTTAATAGAGAATGAATTGTGGCGCATTGGAGTCAATAGCAAATGAAGCTTAGAGTTTTCTAAGAAATTAGGGTGGAACCGCGATGAATCGTCCCTATGTATGCTTTTTTTAGTGTACATAGGGATTTTTTTATAGGGAAAAGGAGGAAAGACTTCGTTTTACAATAAGAGATTCTAGATGAATTTTATCCTGTCATAAAAATTATAGAAAGTAGGAATACTATGTCAAAAAAATTAACAGTACAAGAAATTATTTTAACATTACAAAATTATTGGTCAAATCAAGGCTGTTTATTATTACAAGCTTATGATACTGAAAAAGGTGCTGGAACAATGAGTCCATATACTTTTTTACGTGCGATTGGACCAGAGCCATGGAATGCTGCCTATGTAGAACCATCTCGCCGTCCAGCTGATGGTCGTTATGGTGAAAATCCAAACCGTTTATTCCAACATCACCAATTCCAAGTTGTGATGAAACCATCTCCTGAAAACATTCAAGAGTTATATATTGGAAGTTTAATTGCATTAGGAATTGATCCATTAGAACATGATATTCGTTTCGTTGAAGATAACTGGGAAAATCCATCATTAGGCTGTGCTGGTCTTGGATGGGAAGTATGGTTAGATGGAATGGAAGTCACTCAATTTACATACTTCCAACAAGTAGGTGGATTAGAATGTCATCCAGTAACAAGTGAGATTACGTATGGTTTAGAACGTTTAGCTTCTTATATCCAAGAAGTAGAAAGTGTTTATGATTTAGTGTGGACTGGCGATGTAAAATACGGAGATATTTTCAAACAACCAGAATTTGAACATTCTAAATATGCATTTGAAGAAAGTAATCCTGAATTATTAATGCAATTATTTACTGAATATGAAAAAGAAGCAACAATCCTAATGGAAAAAGGTCTTGTTCATCCAGCTTATGACTGTGTATTAAAATGCTCTCATGCCTTTAACTTAATGGACGCACGTGGCATTATTTCTGCGACAGACCGTGCAGGATTTTTAGGTCGTATTCGTAAAATGGCACGTACCATTGCTAAAACATTCGTAGCTGAAAGAGAATCTTTAGGATTCCCATTATTGAAAGACTAATAGGATAGGCTAGTAACATTAGGAGGACAATTATGACAAAATCATTATTATTAGAAATTGGTTTAGAAGAATTACCAGCGCAATATGTTCGTACAAGTTCAGAACAATTAGCGACTCGTGTGGAAGACTTTTTCAAACAAGAAAACTTAGCATTTGAATCTGTAGAAGCTTTTGCAACACCAAGAAGATTAGCTGTTCGTGTAAATGGATTAGAAGAAGAGCAAGAAGATCGTGTTGAAATTTTTAAAGGTCCATCTCTAGCAATTGCACAAAAAGATGGCGCATGGACAAAAGCTGCTGAAGGATTTGTTCGTGGAAAAGGTTTAACAACAGACGATATTTATGTAGAAACAATTAAAGATGTGGAATATATTCACGTGAAACAATTATTAGAAGGTAAATCTACAAAAGAAGTTGTTAAGAAATTATCTTCAGTTATTACTGATATGAAATTCCCAGTTACAATGCGTTGGGCTGCTCATACGTTTGAATATTTACGTCCAATTCACTGGATTGTTGCTTTATACGGAGAAGAAGTCATTGAAGAAATTCAAGTATTAGATGTAAAAGCTGGGCGAGTTTCAAGAGGACATCGTTTCTTAGGAAAAGATACTGAGATTGCAACTCCAGAACAATATGAAAAAGCTTTAGCTGAACAATTTGTAATTGTAAATCAAGATGAAAGAAAAGCATTAGTTCGTAAACAAATTGAAGCATTAGCGGCTAAAAATGCTTGGACAGTTCCAATTGATGAAGAATTATTAGAAGAAGTAAGTTCTATTTTAGAATATCCAACAGCTTTTGCTGGAACATTTGATGAAAAATATTTAGTCGTTCCAGAACCAGTATTAGTTACTTCTATGAAAGAACATCAACGTTATTTTGTAGTATACAATGCTCAAGGTGAATTACAACCTTATTTCATTTCTGCACGTAACGGAAATGACTACATGATTGAAAATGTGGCAAAAGGAAATCAAAAAGTATTAACAGCTCGTCTAGAAGATGCTTTATTCTTCTATGAAGAAGATAAAAAAGTTCCAATGACAGCGTTCTTGAAAAAATTAGAAACATTAAACTTCCATGCTAAAATTGGTTCAATGACTGAAAAAATGAATCGTGTTCAATTATTAGTAGGGCGTATTGCAAGTGAATTAAATGTGGATACCAAAGATATTCAAACTGCACAACGTGCAGCTGCTATTTACAAATTTGACCTAGTAACAAATATGGTTGGTGAATTCCCTGAATTACAAGGAATTATGGGTGAAATTTACGCGAAAAATTATGGAGAAACTCCAGAAGTAGCTAGAGCAATTCGTGAACATTATATGCCAATTAGTGCTGATGGTGAATTACCTTCATCAGTACCAGGAGCATTATTAGCGATTGCAGATAAATTAGATACATTCTTAAGCTTTACAGCTGCTGGTATGTTACCAACAGGATCAAACGACCCTTATGCATTACGTCGTCAAGTAATGGGATTGGTGCAAATTGTCGAAGCATTTGATTGGCATTTAGAAATTGAAGAATTTGCAAAATTATTATTAGGCTTAGATTATGCAGAATTTTTAGAAGATAAAAAAGAAGATGTACAAGCATTCGTTTTAGGATTTATTCGTGAAAGACTTGCTCAAAGAATGACTACAGTAACAAAACGTCATGATATTATTGAAGCGGTATTGAATTCTAACTCTAAGAGTGTACCAGAACAAATGAAAGCTGTAGCTGTGTTAGAAAAAGAAGTATCTAATACAGCAATCAAAGATATTACTGAAGCATTAAATCGAGTGATTAATATTAGTGCAAAAGGATTTGCAGAAGCTCGTCATTCTTCAGAATACTCATTAGATAAAGTTGAGACAGAAAGTGAACGTCAATTAGTAGAATCAATTGCTACTTTAAGAAAAGACTTCGAGAACTATTCAGCTCAAGAAAAATTTGTAGCATTTGCATCGATTACTCCAAAAATTCATGAATTCTTTAATGAAAATATGGTCATGGTTGATAATGAAGAAATTCGTACAAATCGTTTACGTTTCTTACGTGAATTAGCACTAATGATTTTAGAGTTTGCTGATTTCACAGAGTTAATTGTTAAATAGTCACTAAAAATATGAAAGGAGAGAATCCTATTGGCAGTTTTTTATGATCGTGCGACGATATGGGTGAAAGCCGGAGACGGTGGTAACGGTATGGTAGCATTTAGAAGAGAAAAATACGTCCCAGATGGAGGTCCTGCTGGTGGAGATGGCGGACGAGGTGGTAGTGTCATATTTAAAGTCGATTCAGGACTTAGAACGTTATTAGATTTCCGTCACAAACGTCATTTTAAGGCAAAACCTGGTGAAAATGGGATGAGTAAAAGTATGTATGGTCGTGGAGCCGATGACTTAATTGTTAAAGTCCCTGCTGGAACGATTGTTCGTAATGCTCAAACAAAAGAATTGATTGCAGACTTAGTCGAAGTAGATCAAGAAGTAGTAGTAGCTAAGGGTGGTCGTGGAGGCCGTGGAAATATTCGCTTTGCTACTCATAAAAATCCGGCTCCAGATATTGCTGAAAATGGAGAACCAGGAGAAGAATTTGAAATTGAATTAGAATTAAAAGTATTAGCAGATGTTGGGTTAGTTGGATTCCCATCTGTAGGAAAATCAACTTTATTATCAGTGATTTCTAGTGCAAAACCCAAAATTGCGGATTATCATTTTACAACGTTAAATCCGCAATTAGGGATGACACAAGCTCCAAATGGTGAACAATTTGTTGTAGCTGACCTTCCTGGATTAATTGAAGGAGCTCATATGGGCGTTGGTTTAGGAATCCATTTCTTAAAACATATTGAACGTACAAAAGTATTACTACATGTCATTGATATGGCTTCAATGGAAGGAAGAAATCCTTACGAAGATTATCAAGTGATTATGCAAGAACTAGGTTCTTATCATTTAAGATTACTAGAACGTCCCATGATTATTGTGGCAAATAAAATGGATCAACCACAGTCTGAAGAATTATTAGAACAATTTAAAAAAGATTTACAAGAAAACTTACCAGATGGTCAAGAAATGCCTGAAATTTTCCCGATTTCTGCTTATCGTAAAGATGGCTTACAAGCACTACTAGCAAGAACAGCAGAAATATTAGAAGAAACAGAATTCTTCCCATTAGATGAAGTACAAGAAGCTCAAACGCATATGGTTTATGGGTTGGAAGAAGAACGTCCGTTTGATATTACAAGAGATCCTGATGGTACATGGGTATTATATGGAGATAAATTAGAAAAATTATTCTTAATGACGAATATGGAACATGATGAATCTGTGATGCGTTTTTCACGTCAATTACGTGGAATGGGTGTTGATGCAGCTTTACGTAGTCAAGGCGCTGAAAATGGAGACATGGTTAGAATTCGTAAATTTGTCTTTGAGTTTGTAGATTAGGTGATGTCATGATTGATAGAACTGAAATTGAAAAACGAGAGTATATCGCCGCTTTTGATGGATTAAGAGCGATTGCGATTTTGAGTATCGTAGGTCATCAAATGATGGCTTACCGTATTCCCGGTGGGTTTTTAGGGTTAAATATCTTTTTATTATTGTCTGGCTATTTTATGACAGCCAGTCTAATGGATTCTTTAATGAAAAATGGGAAAGTTCCTTTAAAATCATTTTTAACGAAAAGATTAAAACGAGTTATTGTTCCAACTTTTGCGATGATTGTGACCGTAATTTTCTATTTATTATTATTTCAAAGAGAACTTTTGATTAATTTAAGAAGCACGATGGTTTCTAATCTATTCTTTATGAATAACTGGTGGCAAATTTTTCAGGAAAATGATCATGCCATCACAGTATTAACACAATCACCATTTTCTCATTTATGGTATATGTCATTAGCAACTCAATATTATTTACTGTGGCCCATTTTATTTGTTTTCTTGAGTGTGATGATAAAAAAACATCAAGTATTGCAAAAAGTAGTGATAGGACTATTAGTAGCTTCTGTTTTACTAATGATGACGAAAGATGTTACAAATGTCTATTTTTTAAGAATTTTCTACGGAACAGATACACGTGCTTTTTCTGTACTCATGGGGGCAGTTGTAGCGTTATTATTTCCTATCCAAAAATTTTATGGAGAATATCAACAAAAATATCCTTATGAATCAGTGATGCGTTTTGCTCCAGTTGTATTGTTAGTGATTTGTTTATTTGTTATGAAAGAACATAGTTCTGTAACTTTTAGAGGAGGAATGTTGATTTTTGATGTCATTGTCGCTTTTTTATTAATGATTTCATTGCATCCAAAATCAGTTACTTCACTATTTTTCCGTTTTAAGCCTTTAACCGTAATTGGTAGAAGAAGTTTATCTTATTATTTATGGTACTTGCCTTTATCAGTTTTATATCAAGCTAAAATTGGAGATACAAGTTCTACACCGATTTTACACAGAGGAGTAGAACTAGTATTACTTATTATTTTAGGAGAAGTTTGGTATCAATTGTTTGAAAGAGGTAAGTTTGTTTCATGGAAGAATCGATTCGCCACTAATTGGTCAAGCTCGAGTTATAGAACGGCTAAAATGGTTTATAATGGATTGATTGTATTCATTTTATTATTTGGTTTTATTCAGGCAAGTCCACGTATGTCTGCTCAAGAATCTGCATTACAAGAAGTCATAATTTCAAACGAATCTTTATCAAAAAACACACGAAATCTAGATAAAAAAGTTGTTAAAACGATTAATAATATTCAAGGTCTTAGCAGAGAAGAAACAGTTTTTAGTTCGAATACTTCTATCACATTTATCGGCGATACAATGTTATTAGCGATGGCACAAGAAATTCCAACTGTTTATCCAAACGCTGTGATTAGTGCTGAAAGAAATCTTCAAGTGTTTGAATTAGAGGGAATGATTAACCAATTAAAACAACAAAAGCAATTGGGAGATATTATTGTTTTAATGGTAGGTAGTAATGGAGCTTATACGAAAGCTCAATTAGATGCGATGTTGAAAAATATTGGTATGGATAAACAAATTTTTATAGTTACGAATACTATTAATCGAACTTGGCAACATCAAATAAATTCGATTGCGGATAGTTTGGCACAAAAATATTCAAATGTGTATGTTATTGATTGGAAGTCGGAATCAAGTAGTCATCCAGATTGGTTTTATGAAAAGGCATCGATTGTTAATACAACAGGTGCGCATCAACAAGGCTTATGGATTGCAAAAATGATTTATCAAACATTAAGAGGTAGTTAGGAGCCATTATGGAATTACAATTTTTAGGTACAGGTGCTGGAGTTCCAGCCAAAATGAGAAATGTTTCATCCATTGCTTTGAAACTATTAGATGAAAGAAATGAAATCTGGTTATTTGATTGTGGAGAAGCAACGCAACAACAAATTTTAAATACAACCATTCGACCAGGGAAAATTAAAAAAATATTTATTACACATCTTCATGGCGATCATATTTTTGGGTTACCGGGATTATTAACGAGTCGTTCCTTCCAAGGTGGAGAAGATGAATTAATCGTTTATGGTCCAAAAGGCATTAAACGTTTTATTGATACGAGTATTTCTGTTTCGTATTCTAAATTGGGCTATTCATTGAAAGTTGCGGAATTTGAAGAGGATGGAGTTTTATTCTCTGACAAACAATTTACAGTTGAAGCAATGAAATTGGAACATGGTATTCCTTCTTATGGATTTCGAATTACAGAATCTGACCAAATTGGTGAGTTAAAAGCAGATGAATTAAAAGCGCTAGGAGTGCCATTTGGTCCTGTTTTTGGTCGCTTGAAACGTGGGGAAGTTGTTACTTTAGAGGATGGTCGTGTGATTGATGGAAAAGACTATGTCAGTGAAGATATTAAAGGACGTATCGTAGTTATTTGCGGAGATACAAGATTTACTCCTAAAACGATTGCTTTAGCACAAAATGCTAATGTTCTCGTTCATGAAGCAACTTATGAAGCGGATAAGGAAAAAACTGCTCGACAACATTTCCATTCTACTAATAAACAAGCGGCAAGGATTGCTTTAGAAGCAAATGTTCAACAATTATACTTAACTCATATTAGTGCGCGTTATTTAGGACATCAAGTGAGTCAATTAGAACAGGAAGCTCGTAAAGTATTCCCGCAAACAAAAGTAGTCAAAGATTTTGATACATTTACGATTGGAAGAAATTAGTATGATAAAACGTGAACAGTTTTCAATAAATGGGAAAATGGTATTGATTACAGGAGCTAGTGGAGGCTTAGGCGAACAATTAGCTTATGAATGTGCTAAACAACAAGCCGGTTTAATATTAGTGGCAAGACGTGAGAAAGTCTTAAAACAAGTAGCCAACAATTGCCAACAATTGACGAATCAACCAGTTTATTACTATGCCTGTGATTTATCGAAAGCAACTGAAGTAGAATTGTTATTAGAAAAAATACAATCTATTGATGTAGACGTAGTTATTAATAATGCAGGAAGAGGCTATTTAAAACAAGCTGTTGATTTATCAAAAGAAGAAATGGATGAGATGTTACAATTGAATTTATACACTTTAATTCAAATAACTCAACATTATCTTCCAAAATTCATGGAGAAAAAAATAGGCATGTTTGTACAAATTGCTTCTCAAGCAGGTAAAACAGCGACTCCTAAAACGAGTGTATATTCTGCAACAAAATTTGGAGTGTTAGGTTATTCGAATGCTTTGCGTTTAGAGTTAAAAGAACATGGCATTCATGTGATGACGGTCAATCCTGGACCTATTGCTACTCAATTTTTTGAAAAAGCAGAACCGACAGGAAAATATTTAGCAAGTATTTCTAGGTATGTTTTAACAAGTGAGGAAGTAGCAAGAAAAATTGTTCGAGGAATGAAACTTCAAAAAAGAGAAGTGAACTTACCGTATCGTATGAACTTAGCTGCAAAATTAAATTTTTGTTTTCCAAAAATCGGAGATTTAAGTATTTTAAATTTATTTAATAAGAAATAAGTTTTGGAGGTGTTAGGGTGACTTTTGCAAATGCTAAATGGGATTTAGTTAATAAAGAGATAGAAGAAAGTTCTCAAAAAATTGCGAAACAATTAGGTCTTTCTCCTTTATTGATTCAAATTTGTAGGAGAAGAGGATATCAAACTGAGGAACAAATTCAAGAATTTCTATCATCTTCACCATCATTATGGCATGATCCATATTTAATGTATGATATGGAAAAAGCGATTCAACGGATTCAACAAGCGATTGAAACGGATGAACGTATTTTAATATTCGGGGACTATGATGCTGATGGTATTACTAGTACAGCGGTATTATACGAAACATTAGAAATGATGGGAGCACAAGTAGAATATTATTTACCGAATCGTTTTATAGATGGATATGGTCCAAATATTCGTGTATTTCAAGAGTATCTTGAAAAAGGCGTTTCTCTCATTATAACGGTTGACTGTGGAATTGCAGCTCATGAAAGTGTTGAATGGGCAATGAGTCAACAATGTGATGTCATTGTAACAGATCACCATGAGATTCCTCCGGTTATTCCAAAAGCTTATGCAGTGATCCATCCTAGACACCCAGATGGGAAATATCCTTTTGGTGATTTATCTGGTGCAGGGGTAGCATTAAAAATTGCTCATGCCTTACTTGGAGAACTTCCAATTGAATTAACAGAAATTGCATGTGTAGGAACAGTTGCGGATGTTGTCAGTTTGATAGATGAAAATCGTAGTATCGTCAAATGTGGATTGCAACAATTAAACCAAACAGAAAGAATAGGATTAAGCTATTTATTTCAAGAACTGCAACTTACTCCCGGAGAGATTGATGAAAAAACAATTGGTTATAAAATCGCTCCTAGTTTAAATGCACTGGGAAGATTAGGCGATGCTACTCCAGGCGTTTCTTTATTTACGACATTTGACGATGTTATTGCTCAAGAAGTTGTTACTTTAATGCATCAAGAAAATGAGAAAAGAAAACAAATTGTGGATGATATAACGAATGAAGCTTTGTTGATAGCACAAAATCAATTGAATCAGTCGGTTTTAGTATTAGCACAAACGAATTGGCATGAAGGAGTTCTTGGGATTGTAGCGACTAGAATTGTAGAAAAATTACAAAAACCAACGATTGTATTGTCCATTCAAAAAGATGGGCTAATGGCAAAAGGTTCTGCAAGATCTTGTGCAAAATTCAATTTATATGAAGCATTTTCAGAATGTCAAGATTATTTAGCTAAATTCGGAGGGCATCATATGGCGGCTGGATTAAGTATTGAAACCGTACGATTACCTGGATTCATGGAAGCTATCGAGACTTATGCAAAACAACATCCTGAATTATTTGAAGAAGAAAAAGTGATTAGTATTGAAGAATCGTTATCCCTTTCTCAAGTTAATGTTGAGTTTATTGATTCTCTTCAAGCACTGAAGCCGTATGGGACGAATAATGCAGAACCGATTTTTAAAATTAGTTCTGTATCGGTTGAACAAAAACAAAAAATTGGTGCGCAGCAACAGCATTTAAAATTATCTTTAAAATCAGGAGAAAAGCAGTTACAAGCATTAATGTTTACAAAAGGAGAATGGGCAGATAGCTTAAATCTTCAAGCAGAAATAGATGTGATTGGAACGTTAGAAATTAATGAATGGCAACAAAATCGTTTACCTCAATTAATGATCAAAGATATTGCTGTAAAAGACGCGTTAATTTTTGATTGGCGTACGAATAAAATTCGTACGGAGCATTTATCATTGAAAAATGCTGCTTATTTAGTTGAAAGAGAATCGCTCAAACCATTAGTGAGTGAAAGAATTGATGCAACTTCTAAAGTTTTTTCAATGGAAGAATGGATGAAGGTGGAAAATCAAAAGGAATTCGACGTGATTGTCTTATTTGATTGTCCAAAATCTAAAGCAGTTATTCAAGAATTTCGTAAACACTCATATATGCAAAAAATGTATATCATTGCGTATACGCAAAAATCTATTATGACAATGGGAATCCCCATAAGGGAACGATTTGTGGCTGTTTATCAATATTTAAAAACACATTCAAATGTACCCTATAATGAAAAAACGGGACAATTAGCCACTTATTTAAAAATTCCAATAGATCAATTTAAAGTGATTTTAAAAGTGTTTTTTGAATTAAAATTTGTTATAATAGAAGACGGCTGTTTAAGATTAAATCCAGAATCCACATCAATGGATTTAATGCAGTCTAATTTAATGAAACAATTGCAAGAAGAACTTTGGCTCGAAAGAGTATTTATCTATAGTCAATTTTCTGAATTAACAAATTGGCTGACAAATATGGAGGAATAAAAATGAATTTAAAAAATTACATTGCAAGTGTACCAAACTATCCTAAAGAAGGAATTATTTTTAGAGATATCTCTCCTTTAATGGCAGATGGGAAAGCATACCAATATGCGACACAACAAATTGTAGATTATGCGAAAAGTAAGGGAGCTGACATGATTGTTGGTCCTGAGGCTCGTGGGTTTATTGTAGGATGTCCTGTTGCTTATGAATTAGGAATTGGTTTTGCACCTGCTCGTAAAAAAGGTAAATTACCTCGTGAAACAGTTTCTGTTGAATATGATTTAGAATATGGTACTGCTGAATTACATTTACATAAAGACGCAGTAAAACCAGGACAAAAAGTATTAATTTGTGATGACTTATTGGCGACAGGCGGAACAATGGACGCTTGTGCAAAATTAGTTGAAAAATTAGGCGGAGAAGTAGTTGGTTTAGCATTCTTAGTGGAATTAACTGACTTAAAAGGTCGTGAAAAAATTAAAGGATATGACATCTTTACATTGATGGAATATACAGAAGATGAGAGATAAAAATTTAGATTTTTCTGAGGTAGTAACGAAAGCCATGAGATTCGAAAACTAGAATCTCATGGCTTTTATACTTATCTAATGCTTTCTAATATTTTTTGTACTGTTTCTAAATTAAAATGTTTTTGTTCTTTCAGTAATTGGATAATTTGTGGAATTTCTTCTTCTGTTGCTCCAGCCGTTAAAGCTAGAGATTTTACTTGTAAATTCATATGTCCTTTTTGAATTCCATCGGTTACTAATGCTTTTAATGCGGCAAAATTTTGTGCTAAACCAATAGAAGCAATAATAGAAGCTAATTCTATAGCAGATGGATTCATTAATAATTCATGAGCAAATTGAGCTGCAGGATGAATTGAAATCGAACCACCAACCGTACCAATTGGCATTGGAATACTTAATGTTCCTACTAATTCCTTATCATCATGGATGAACCATTTACTAAAAGGTTGATAAGTTCCAGATAGTGTTGCATAAGCATGTGCCCCAGCTTCAATGGCTCGCCAATCATTTCCAGTTGCAATGACAACTGCATCAATTCCATTCATAATACCTTTATTATGAGTAGCAGCTCGATAAGGATCGACTTGGGATAGTTCACTAGCTATTTCAATTCTACGTGCAATTTTCACTCCAGAAATCGTCTTTGTTTCTAATTGTTCAAACGGAATAAGGCATGTAGTCGTGACAACGGAATGAGTTGCCAAATTTGATAAAATTGCCATAATACTAGTTCCATTTGTAAAAGTTTCGATAGGGGAAACTAAAGCTTCTAAAATCGTATTTAAAATATTTGCTCCCATTGCTTCTTTTGTATCTACAGAAATATAAAATACATAAAACGTATGATGAGGATGTTGCTTTTCTTCTATCCAAATCGATTGGATTCCACCACCACGTTTGACAATAGAAGGGTGAGCTTCATGAGCAATAGTAAATAAATGTTCGATTTCCTTTGAAAGTTTTTCCTCTATTTCTTCTATAGAATATGGGGAATCATATATCGCAATTTCACCAATCATTTCTCTCTTTTCTTGAGTAGTAGTAAATCCCCCAGAACGATGAATGATTTTACAACCATTACTTGCTGCAGCAATGACGGAAGGTTCTTCTGTCACCATTGGAACAGTATAAGTTATACCGTTTACGGTAACTTCAGGAACAATTCCAAGTGGTAAGTCATATAGTCCGATTTGATTTTCAATCATTTGATTAGCTACTGATTCTGGTAAGTTAAATCCAGTTAATAAGTTTGATTTATTTTCATCTGATAAATGAGATAAGTTTGTTAAAATATTTTTTCTTTCTAATGGTGTTTTTTGATAAAATTTATAAAATAAATGCTCGTTCATAATAAGCCCCCTTAGTGACTCTAGTATAACAAATTTATGAGGAAGAGGGAAAGATACAAGAAAAAATGTTTCAAATACTGTATACTAGAAAACAAGGAGTGATGAAATGAAATTTACAAGAACAATTCAAGAACGTTTATTTATTGTAGAAGCCAAAGAGGTGTACCAAAAAGAAGCAGAAGATTTATTAACGATTGTAGAAGATTATTTTAAAGAAAATTTAGAAGAATTAAATGAATTAATTCCAATCCATTATGGAAATATTAAAGTTGTGTCCATTGAAAATGAGTATCAAGTCTGTGTCCCAAATTATGAACAGAAACAATTAGAGGAGTGGATTACAGATTGTAGTTATTTCTTAGAGATTGTTCAAAAAACATTTAAAGCAGGGAAGCGTACGAAAACATTAGGGAAGTTAGTTCCATTCCGTTTTGATAGTCCTGTTATTATTGCAAACCATACATTTGAAGTGGAAGATTTTTATGCGCATCGTTTTGATGATGAAACATGGTATGTAGCACCTGTTGATCAAGAAATTGAATCTCAACCATTATCAGGAGCAAAAGCTTATGAAATTTTCCCAGATTATCCAAATTTCTATGAGATGATGCATTTACCAACAGATACAATTGTCATTTTTCATCAAGGAGAAATTGTGTCTGTATTAAACCAAGAAAGTCAAGACATTTGGAATTGATAGGAGGTAGCTATGACAGTTGATGTAATTTGCCAAATAGAGCGTACAATTCTTCCTTATGAATGTGATTGGAAAGGAAATTTGTTATTAAGCCAAGCTCTAGGAATGATGATGTTAGCTTCTAGAAAGCAACAACAACAATTACAAAATCCAAACTTAATTTATGAAAAAGGCTCTACATGGATTGTGATTCAACATGAAATTTCAATTCATCGAATGCCAAAAGTGGATGAAGAAGTTATCATTGAAACACAAGCGATTAGCTATAATAAAT
Source organism: uncultured Granulicatella sp. (assembly GCA_963529535.1). Taxonomy (GTDB): domain Bacteria; phylum Bacillota; class Bacilli; order Lactobacillales; family Aerococcaceae; genus Granulicatella. Next base: position 68,390 of record CAUSAK010000001.1, read on the forward strand.
TTTTTACTTACCGTGAATATCTCATTCTTTCAAAAGAAAGAGAAGAGTTGTTTGAATGTATCACAACATTTGCAATGCTTGATATGAAGGCACGAAAAATTGTTTCAATAGATGAAGAAGTTGTGTTGGAATATCCATTATCTATTGGAAAAGAAATGAGAAAAGCAACTCGAATTCCTAAAAAAGATTTTTTAGATGCTACAACGGGAGAATACAAAGTTCGAATTAATGATATTGATGCTAATCTCCACGTCAATAATGCTCGTTACTTTGATTTTGCTTTTAGTGAATTAGGAATGGAGTTTTTAAAGGAGCATCAGTTAAAACAAGTTGTGATTAAATACGAAAAAGAAGTATTACCAGAATCAACGATTATGTGTTCGACTTTATTGGAAGAAATAAAGAATAAACAGCACACTTATCATTTAATTTCTCAGGATGGAAATCGATGTGCAAATATTCAAATGGAATGGGAAGAAATTTCGTAAAAAGTTTGCATTTTATTCAAATATCTGATACAATAATTTTTGTGTAAAATATGCAGCAGAAATAAGAGAAGCTCGTCAACAGTCCTATCCATTAAGAGGAAGGTAGTAACCACGGCTGCAAAGGTGAACCCTAGTAGAGACTGCACGAATCTACTGTTTCGCAATTATTTTACTCCAAAAAAAATTTTTTATTATTGGAGGAATGTTCAATGTCACGTTACACTGGACCAAGCTGGAAGTTATCTCGTCGTTTAGGCATTTCACTTTCAGGAACAGGAAAAGAAATCGCTCGTCGTCCATACGCACCAGGTCAACACGGACCAAACAGCCGTAAAAAATTATCTGAGTATGGTCAACAATTACAAGAAAAACAAAAACTACGTCATATGTATGGTATGAACGAACGTCAATTTGCTACTTTATTCAAAAAAGCTGGCAAAATTAAAGAAGGTAAACATGGTGAAAACTTCATGATCCTTCTAGAACAACGTTTAGATAACGTAGTTTACCGTTTAGGATTAGCTTCAACTCGTCGTCAAGCTCGTCAATTAGTAAACCACGGTCACGTTACTGTAAATGGTAAACGTGTAGATATTCCTTCATTCCAAGTACAAGTTGGAGATGTTGTTGGTGTTCGTGAAAAATCACGTAACTTAACAATCATTAAAGAATCTTTAGAATCTTTATATGGACGTCCAGAATTTGTTACATTTGATGAAGAAAAATTAGAAGGTTCATTAAACCGTCTACCATTACGTGATGAGTTAACATCTGATGTTGACGAATCATTAATCGTTGAATATTACAACAAATTAGGCTAGGATTATTCCTAGATTTATCAAACTCAAGAATCGTTAAAATAGTAGCGATTCTTGAGTTTTTTATATTTTAAATTTCAGTTAAAATAGAATGATATTTTTTATAATAGAAAAGTTAAATTAGTTGAAACAATTTTCAATTGATGATAATATATATCCTGTATCATTAGGGATATTAGGTGTAAAAGGAAAAGTTCCTTAATAATTCAGGAAAAGGAGGCAGTTTATGAGTCAAGTCATTCCTGAAGAAACGCTGAATCAGATTCAATCGCAAGTAAATATCGTCGATATTGTAAGTCAGTATGTTTCTTTGAAAAAACGAGGGAAGAACTATTTTGGCCATTGTCCTTTTCATGATGAACGGACACCTTCATTTTCAGTAACTGAGGAAAAACAAATCTATCATTGCTTTAGTTGTGGTAGAGGAGGAACTGTTTTTTCATTTATTTCAGAAATTGAAGGACTTTCTTTTGTTGAATCCGTAGCAAAAGTTGCAGAATTAGCTCAAATCCCATTTGAAAATAAATATTCGAGTTCTCGACCAGCAGTTCAAGATACTTATCAACCGCTAATTATAGCTCATGAAAAAGCTGCTGAGTTTTATCAACATGTATTATTACAAACACGTGGTGGCGAAAAAGCTTTAGAGTATCTTCAAAATAGAGGATATACGTTAGAGACCATTCAAACGTTTAATATGGGACTCGCATTAAAAGATCGCACGTATGTGACGAATTTGATGCAACAAATTCCGTTAACACCTCAACAGATGGAAGAATCAGGATTATTCATTTCAAGAAATGATGATTTTATCGATCGTTTTTATCATCGAATCATGATTCCTCTTCGAAATGAGCAAGGAAAAGTGATTGCTTTTTCTGGTCGGATTTTACCACAGGATGATCAAATGGTTGATGAACAAGAAGCTAAATACTTAAATAGTTCAGAAACACCTATCTTTAATAAACGAAAATTCTTATTTAATTATGACTTAGCAAAATCAGCTATTCGTAAGACAGGACAAGTCGTATTATATGAAGGATATATGGACGTGATTGCTTCTTGGCAAGCAGGTGCCAAAAATGGTGTGGCATCAATGGGAACTTCTTTAACAAAAGAGCAAATCCAAATTTTATCAAAAGTAGCTAATGAAATTATTATTGCCTATGATAGTGATAGAGCCGGATTAGATGCGACTAATCGAGCGATTGAATTATTACAAGAAAATTCATCCTTAACAATTTCGATTTTATCTTTAGATGCTGGAAAAGATCCAGATGAGTTTATTCAACAAAGAGGGGCAGAAGCCTATCTTGAACAATTAGCTCATCATACGGAATCTGTTTTCCAGTTTAAAAAGAGATATTTTTCAAAACAATATCGCTTAGAAATTGAACGAGAAAAAATACAATTTTTAGAACAAATGACGATGGAATTAGCGAAGATTTCTAAATCAATTGAGAGAGAGTTTGCCATTAAATCACTTTCAGATGAGTTTGGAATTTCAGTTGATTTACTTTCTAGCCAAGTAAATTTTATTCAAAGAAAATTTAAGAAACAATCTTCTAACCAAACAGGGCAGTGGATTTCAAATCCTATGAAGATTTCACAGGACAGTGCGATGGAAGTATCCCAAAAGCAACTACTTTATCGTTTATTACATTCCCCAGAAGCATGGAACTACATGGGAAGAGAAAGTATGGAATTTGAGTTTCCTTCGGAAGATTACCAACAATTTTATATTTTGTTGAAATCTTATAGAGAACAACATCTTGATGAAGTGTTAGTACAAGAATTTATGAACTTCTTAGATGAATCCGATACGGTAAATCGTAATTTACTCTCCATGATTGAATGGCTAGAAATGCCTGAAGAATGTACGGAAAAAGAAATTCATGACTTAATGTACTTTTTATCAAAAAAAGAAGATTTAAAACAACAATATCAAACTTGTCTACAAGAAATGAAAGAAGCTCAATTATCAAATGATGTTACTAGAGCGAATCAATTGATGATAGAGTTAATCAATATTCAGAAACAATTAAAGAAATCATGAATGGAGGAATAGTGGATGACAGTTGAAAACAATAAGAATGGTCAAACGCTAAAAGAAGCTACAAGTAAATTGTTAGCAGAACGAAAATTGTTTGGGCAAATTTTATATGATGATTTATCAGCACAAATTGCGATTCCATATGAATTAGATGCAGAGGGAATGGATAAATTAATTCAAAAATTTGAAGATGCTGGTGTCAGTGTAGTAGATGCTGATGGTGGACCAACTAGTCGTCAATTATCTTCAGAATCTTCAAAAGAAATTGAAGTAGAAGTACAAGAAGACGAAACAGCTTTATCGTCAAATGTAAAAATTAATGACTCTGTTCGTATGTATTTAAAAGAAATTGGTCGTGTCCCATTATTGAATGGTGATGAAGAGGTAAATCTTGCTTTAAGAATCCAACAAGGTGACCAAGAAGCAAAACAAGAATTAGCAGAAGCGAATTTACGTTTAGTAGTTTCAATTGCGAAGCGTTATGTAGGACGTGGAATGCAGTTTTTAGATTTAATTCAAGAAGGAAATATGGGATTAATGAAAGCTGTTGAAAAATTCGACCATACAAAAGGGTTTAAGTTTTCAACATATGCTACATGGTGGATTCGTCAAGCAATTACTCGTGCGATTGCCGATCAAGCTCGTACGATTCGTATTCCGGTTCACATGGTAGAAACGATTAATAAATTAGTTCGTATCCAAAGACAATTATTACAAGACTTAGGCCGCGAACCTACTCCTGAAGAAATTGGAGCAGAAATGGATTTACCAACTGAAAAAGTGCGTGAAATTTTAAAAATTGCTCAAGAACCAGTTTCGTTGGAAACTCCGATTGGAGAAGAAGATGATTCTCATTTAGGAGATTTTATCGAAGATGATAATGCAACTAGCCCTGCTGAACATACCACCTATACATTATTAAAAGAACAATTAGATGAAGTGTTGGAACAATTAACAGATCGTGAGGAACACGTATTACGTTTACGATTTGGCTTAGATTCAAATGGAGATGTTCATACGTTAGAACAAGTAGGGACAAAATTTGGAGTAACTCGTGAGAGAATTCGTCAAATAGAAGCGAAAGCACTTCGTAAATTACGTCACCCAAGTCGTTCAAAACAATTAAAAGATTTCTTAGAATAAAAAGTGCTAGGAGAATGTTATGTTTCGTCAAATTTTAAATGGTTTTTGTATGGCATTAGCAGATAGTGTTCCTGGAGTTTCTGGTGGTACCGTAGCTTTTATTATGGGATTTTATGATCAATTTATTGGTTCTATTCATGATATGGCATTTGGAAGTACAAAGGAGAAGAAAGAGGCCTTTACTTATTTAGTAAAATTAGGAATCGGTTGGGTTATTGGAATGGTCAGTGCCATTTTAGTATTATCCTCATTATTTGAATCGCATATTTATGGGGTAAGTTCTTTATTTATTGGATTTATTGCAGGAGCAATTCCTTTAATGATGATGGAAGAAAAAGAATCTTTGAAAAAACCATTAATGGGGATTCTTTATATTTTTCTAGGAATAGCAATTGTAGCTGGAATTACATGGTTGAATTCTCATAGTGGGAAAGGGAACTTTGATTTAAGCCAGTTTTCTATTGTAGATTCTATTAAATTATTCTTTATTGGAATGATTGCTATTTCTGCAATGTTTCTACCGGGCATTTCTGGTTCAACTTTATTATTAATTTTTGGAGCTTATATTCCAGTTGTTTTTGCAGTTAAAGCAGTGTTAACTTTTCAATTAGCCTATGTTCCTAGTTTAGCTATTTTTAGTTTAGGGGTATTAGCTGGAGCTTTATTTGTGGTTAAAGCCATTAAACATTGTCTGGAACATTATCGTAGTCAAATGATTTATGGCATTATTGGAATGATGATTGGTTCATTTTATGCGATTGTAACGGGACCAACGACATTAAAAATTCCTCAAGAAGTGATGAATTTTTCAACATTTTCACCAATTGCAGCTTTAGTAGGTCTATTATTAGTATTAGGATTACAGAAATTAAAGGAAAAGGATTCTAAATAGATGACTGAATTACAAATTCTTGATGGATTTCAAAAATTGCATCATCCAATACTAGATTCTATCATGATTTTTATCACTTTATTAGGAAATGTTGGATTCATTTGGCTAGTGATGATTGCAGTTTTGTTAATGAATAAGAAAACAAGAACTCTAGGCATTCTTTTAGCAATTGCTGTAGTAGTAAATACGATTTTGTGTAATGGTTTGATTAAACCAATCGTAGCAAGGATTCGTCCATATGAAGTTAATTCGGCTGTTTCTTTATTAATTTCAAAACCAATAGACTATTCATTCCCATCCGGGCATACAGCTATTTCATTTACAGTTGTGAGTGTATTGTATTTTCTTCATATGAAAAAGTATTGGATTATGACTTTTGTTTTAGCAAGCCTCATTGCTTTTTCAAGAATGTATTTATACGTTCATTACCCAACAGATGTACTAGTAGGAGTAATCGTAGGAACATTCAGCGGCTGGATTACCGTAAAATGGAGCCAATCAAAACATAGAAGATTTATATAAGAAGAAGGTATAAAAGCGGAGCAACAGCTCTGCTTTTATACCTTTTAATTTTGAAACTAGATATTAAATATTTTTAATCCATCTAACTATTTTTTTGAAATTCATAATTAATCCAATAACAATTAACGTAAATACTACCGTAGCAATTAAAGTTCCTAACATATAAATTCCTCCTTTATAGAAAGTGACTAAATACTGTTATGATTTTAAACAGTTTATCGAATAGAATTTTTGATTAAAATTTATAAAAAGTATCTCCATTTTTATACCTTTGAGGATTTATAACCATCATAACAAAACCTCCAATTAATTAAATTAAGATTTGATAACGTTTTCTTGCGAATATTATACCTTATTTATTACGTTAAATAAAGTAGCAGTGAAAAAATTTGAATTGAGAAAAATCAAAAGAAAGATCCCCCATAGACTTCTGGAAAAATCAAGACTACAGGCTTGATTTTAAGCCAAGAGACACCAAAGGTGGCTATTGGCATCAAAACCCTTCAGAATAAATGTAAGAAGCAAAGTAAAAAAACAAAACACAGTCAAGTTCGAAAAAAAGTAAATGAATGCTTCCCACATAGACTTTTTACAGTAGCATAAATAATATAAGCCAAAATTGGCTTATATTATCGGAAAAATTGAGACCAAGGCTCAATTTTTAGCAATGAAACCCAAAGGGTTTGCTTGCGTCCTTTTCTTTTGTTTCAATCATAAGAATAGAAGTTAAGAAACGAAAATAAATCAAAACGGAATACAACAAAGAATCTTCTCCCCATAGAATTTTTACAGTAGTGTGAGTAACAGAATCTGCACTAGCAGATTCTATTACTGGAAAAATCAAGACTACAGGCTTGATTTTTAGCCAAGAGACACCAAAGGTGGCTACTGGCGTCCAAACACTACTGTAAAAAATTCTATAAAACCTTCTATTTCAATTTAGAATAAGTCCAATCTTCCTAAAAACCATTGCAATCACAGAAATTTTTGGTAAACTACTAATTATGTAATTGAGAATGATTATCAATTAGAAAGGAGAGATTATGAAATTTAAGCATTTAAGCATCCTTTTGCTCATTCTATCGTTAATATCTTTATCAGTTGGAGCACAAACATTTTCTTGGGGACTATTCATCCAACAAGATGTTAAAATGCAACAAGTCTTTTGGTTATCTCGAGTTCCAAGACTATTGAGTGTGATATTGGCAGGAAGTTCTATGAGTATTGCAGGATTATTAATGCAGACAATGACGCAAAATGAATTTGCAGCACCTAGTACAATTGGTACCACTGAAGCAGCAAAATTAGGACTACTATTAAGTTTATTCTTTTTTAATGGACCTAGCTTATTTCAGAAAATGCTATGTGCCTTTATATGTTCATTTGCACTTACGATTGTTTTTATTATGATTCAGCAATCCTTACAATTGAAAGAGAAGTGGATGATTCCTTTAGTAGGATTAATTTTTAGTGGAATGATTTCAGCCTTTACAAATATGATATCGTATCAATTTCATCTTGTACAAAGTTTAACGACATGGACACAAGGATCCTTCTCCATGATTCAAACTCACCAATACGAATGGTTATTCTTTGGGTTAATTATCATTATTGTTTCTACAAAATTAGCTCATGTTTATACGATTGCTAATTTAGGAGAATCGATTAGTTTGAATTTAGGAATTTCTTATAAGACGTTAGAATGGTTAACACTATTACTCGTTTCACTTACAACGAGTGTTACGATGATAACGGTAGGATCACTTCCTTTTATAGGAATTATTATTCCAAACTTAGTACGCTATTTATTGGGAGATGATTTAAAAAAGACGATTCCACAAACAGCTTTATTAGGTGCAGTACTAGTTCTAGCATGCGATATTGTTGCTCGATTAGTTATTCCACCTTATGAAGTATCAGTTAGTCTGATTTTAGGGATTGTTGGAGCTGGACTATTAATTAGTCAAATCTTAAGAATTAGCTCGCAAAGAAGGGGGAGTATTCGATGAAGAAAAGAACCCTTCTATTAACAATCACATTAGTAAGCTTATTACTTATTATCAGTGCTATTTTCTTATTTTTTCCAATCGGAAATATGGGAAAATTTTCTGTCCTCTTATTTAAAAAGAGAGTTTTAAAATGGTTAGTCATTTTATTAGTTAGTTTTTGTGTTTCGATATCGACCATTAGTTTCCAAACAATTGTACAAAACCGATTTTTAACACCGGGTGTTCTTGGAATTGAGAGTGTCTTTGTATTGTTTCAAACGTTGGTATATTGGGGACAATTAAGTCTAGGAATGGAAACAGCGCCAAATCTATGGATTTCAATCTTCACGATTGTATTGCAGATAATCTTTTTCTTCCTCATTTATCGAGCCTTTAATGATTTATTATCAATTCCATTTTCGATGCTATTATTCATTTGTTTGGCATTTGGAACATTGTTTAGAAGTTTAAGTACATTTGTTCAAGTATTAATGGATCCAAATGAATTTGATAAATTGCAAGGAAAATTATTTCCCTCCTTCCAAAGAATGCATCATCAAAGTGAATTAGTCATTGTAGTGGTCATATTAACAGCTATCTCAGTAATCTATTTAATAAGAAAACATATGGTGTTAAATGTATTTCACCTTGGGAAAGTTCAAGCACAAATATTAGGTGTAAATGTAGCGAAAGAAGAGAAGTGGATTTTATTAGTAATTGTGTTACTAACCAGTCTATCGACAACATTAGTAGGTCCGATGCAATTTTTAGGATTTATGATTGCAAATGTAACGTATCAATGGATTAAAGATTACCGACACTTACAGATGTGGACTATTGCATTTTTATTAGGAAGTATTTTATTACTAGGAGGACAACTGGTTATCGAGAAGCTCTTCCAATTAAATATTCCAATTAGTGTTGTTATTGAATGGTTTGGAGGAGTATTATATTTTGTATTGTTATTGAAAGGAAGGTACCGTAGTGGAATTAAAAAATATTCATAAAGCATATGATACGGTAGTTGTCGATTCCGTTTCATTAACGATTCCAAAAAATCAGTTAACAGCTTTTATCGGACCAAATGGAGCAGGAAAATCGACTTTAGTTTCCATTATGAGTCGATTATTACAAAAAGATTCTGGTCAATTATGGATTAAAGGTAAAGAAATTGAAGCTTGGAATTCAAAAGAACTTGCAAAAGAATTATCCGTTTTAAAACAAAATCAATTATTTCAAGTATCTTTAACAGTAGAAGAGTTAGTTAGCTTTGGTCGTTATCCTTATTCAAAAGGAAAGTTATCGACACTTGATTATCAAATGATTGATCAAGCATTAAAACATACGAATTTATTAGAGTTAAGAGAACGTTCGATACAAACTTTATCAGGCGGACAAATGCAAAGAGTTTTTATCGCAATGGTATTAGCTCAAGATACAGAAATTATTTTATTAGATGAACCGTTAAACCATTTAGATTTAAAACAAGCGGTAGAAATTATGAAACTACTACGTTATATGGTAGAAAATCTGGATAAAACAGTCGTCATCGTGATGCACGATTTAAATATGGCGATTAACTTTTCTGATTATTTAGTAGCCTTTAAAGAAGGAAAATGTGAGTTTCATGGCAAAACCATGGATGTGGTTACGAATCAAACCTTATCAGAATTATATGAAATTGATATCGAAGTGATAGAAGTTTTAGGAAAAAAATATATTACAGTAAAGTAGGAGAAAAATATGAAAAAATTATTAACAACCGTAGTTATGGGAGCAACATTTTTATTAGCTTCTTGTGGTACAAAAACAACAAATGTGACACCCACTACACAAGAAAATTCAGTGAAACAAGTACAATTAACAGATGGATCAGAAACGGTTGCAGTAAAGTCAAATCCAAAGAAAATTGTGACTTTTGACTTAGGTTCAGCAGATACATTACGTGCAATTGGACAAGGTGAAACAATCGTTGGAATGCCAACAAAACCATTACCAACTTATATTAAAGATTTAGGAGAAAAAGTTCAAAATGTTGGAAGCATGAAAGAACCGGATATTGAAGCAATTGCAGCAATGCAACCTGACTTAATTATTGCTTCTGCACGTACAAAAGATTTTATCCCTCAATTAAAAGAAATCGCTCCAACTGTAATCTTTAATGTTGATAGTAAAGATTATTGGGATTCTGTCCAAAAAAATGTAAAAAGCTTAGCAAGTTTATTTAACGAAGAAACTCAACAAAAAGCAAGTGCTCAAGTAAAAGAATTACAATCAGTTATTGATACAATTGCATCTCAAAATGAAAAACATAGCGAAAAAAGTTTAGCAATTATGTTAAACGAAGGTAAAATGTCTGCATTTGGCGCACAATCACGTTTTGGATTCTTATATCAAGATTTAAAATTCCGTCCAACAGATGCTAAAATTGAAGAAAGCAGACACGGACAAGAAATTAGTTTTGAAGGTGTTAGTGAGTTAAACCCTGATGTTTTATTTGTATTAAATCGTACATTAGCAATTGGTGGAGATAATTCTAAAGCAGATGCTTTAATGAAAAATGAATTAATTCAAGCTACAAATGCTGTAAAAAATAATAAAGTAGTAAACTTAACTTCTGACTTATGGTATTTAAGTGGTGGAGGATTAGAATCTACTAAATTAATGCTACAAGACTTACAACATGTATTTCAATAGTAATTTAGACGACTTCGGTTGTCTTTTTTTTGTCCTTATTTTACAATTAACTCTATTAATGAAATAAAATTTTGCTATAATAATTGTAAAGGTTATTTGAAAGTAAGGTGATATGATGTCGTTGATTAAAATTGAAAACTTAACATTTTCGTATTTTTCATCTACAAAACCTGTGTTTGATGACGTGAGTTTTTCTTTAGACACAAATTGGAAAACAGGGTTAATTGGTAGAAATGGAATCGGGAAATCAACCTTGTTTAAGTTACTCTTAGAACAAGAATCTTATCAAGGAAAGATTCATAAAAGTGTTGAATTTGTTCAATTTCCTCCTAATCATTTGGATTTTTCAAAGACTGGGATAGAATTAATGCAAGAGTGGACAGCGCAAGAAGATGAGTGGAAAGTGTATCGTGAGCTTCATCAATTGATGTTAGATGAAAGCATTATGGATAGAAAATTTGAAACTCTTTCTAAAGGTGAACAAACTAAACTTCTTTTGGCGATATTATTTACGAAAGATAATGGATTTTTACTCATTGATGAACCAACGAATCATCTTGATGTGAATGGAAGAAAAATTGTATGTGATTATCTGAAGAGTAAAAAAGGATTTTTATTGATTTCTCATGATAGAGATTTTTTAGATGGATGTATTAATCATGTCATTTCTTTTAATCGAAACTCAATTGATGTACAATCGGGTAATTTTACGTCATGGTATGAAAATAAAATAGCAAAAGATCAGTATGAGTTTAATCAAAATGAAAAAATTAAAAGTGAGATCGAGCGATTAAACAAGGCAGCAAGGCAGACAAAAGTTTGGTCGAATAAAATTGAAAATACGAAGAATGGTGTGAAAATTTCTGGTATAAAACCAGATAAAGGACGTATTGGACATTTGTCAGCAAAAATGATGCAAAAGACCAAGAACTTGGAAAAACGTCAGCAAAAAGCAATCGAAGAAAAAGAAAATTTATTAAAAGATATTGAAAGAAAAGATAGTTTATTCCTTCGTCCTTTACAACATTATAAATCTTTGCTTGTATCTGCTAGTCAGTTGAGCTATCAGTTTGGAGAAAGAAAACTATTTTCTAATATCAATTTTGAAATTCATCAAGGGGATATCATTGCTATAAATGGAGCAAATGGTAGTGGAAAATCAACACTTATTAAAATATTATTAGGTCAATATCTTAACTATATTGGTGAGTTAAAAATGGCGAATCATTTAGAATTTTCATACATTTCACAAGATACTTCATTCTTGGAAGGAGATTTAATGAAGTATATTCATAGTCAGGGAGTAGATGAAACTACTTGTCGGACAATTTTAAGTAAATTAGATTTTCCAAAAGAATTATTTGATACAAATATGAAATTGTATAGTGATGGTCAAAAAAAGAAAGTATTAATTTCTATTAGTCTTTCCAAACCTGCTCATCTATATATTTGGGACGAACCTCTAAATTATATTGATGTCATTTCAAGAATACAAATTGAAGAACTAATCAAAGAAGTGAAACCAACCTTGATTTTAATAGAACACGATCAGCGGTTTGTAAATAATATTGCGAATAAAATCATACAAATATAGAAAAAAGTCGACTCTCGTCGACTTTTTTTATTCTTCTACATCTTCTGCACTTACACCCATTAAGACTGGTAAAATCATTGGGCGGCGAGCGGTTTGTTTATATAAATAAGGATTTAACGTATCGATAATGAGATTACGTAATGATCTCTCATTTAAAGGCTCATCAGCTTCATTAATGAAGGCTTGTAATTCTTCTTTTAGCATTTGTTGAGCTTGATTTAATAGTTCACCGGATTCACGCATATAAATGAATCCACGAGATAAAATTTCAGGTCCTGTTACTAATTCACGTTCATCATAATCAACTGTTGCAACGGCAATGACTAAACCGTCTTGAGATAAAGTTTTACGGTCTCGTAAAACGATATTTCCGATATCTCCAATACCATTTCCATCTACATAAACATCTCCAGCATAGAAATGTCCAGCACGACGAGCAGAGTCACTTGTTACTGCTAAAATATCTCCATTACTTAAAATGAATGAATTTTCTTTAGGAATTCCAACTTGACTTGCTAAGTTAGCTTGGATTTTTTGCATTCTGTATTCACCGTGAACTGGCATGAAATACTTCGGTTTCATTAATCGTAACATTAATTTTTGTTCTTCTTGAGAACCATGTCCTGAAGTATGAATATTATTTAATTTACCATGAATGACTTCGGCTCCAGCTTCAGATAGTAAGTTAATCACACGATTTACTGCAGCTGTATTTCCTGGAATAGGAGAGCTAGAAAAGATTACCGTATCTCCAGGTTGTACAGAAATTTGACGGTGATTTCCATTGGCAATACGGCTTAAGGCTGCCATTGGTTCACCTTGCGATCCTGTACATAAAATAATCACTTCTTCAGCAGGATATTGGTTAATATCACGACCATCGATGAATGTATCATCTGGTGCAGAAATATATCCTAATTCACGAGAAGTAGCAAAGCTAGCTTCCATACTACGTCCAAAGACAGCAATTTTACGTCCAGTTGCTACTGCAACATCTGTTACTTGTTTTAAACGAGAAACATTCGATGCAAAAGTAGCGAAAATAATACGACCTTCAACACGTTGAATAATTTCTTTAATCGATTGTCCAACGACTTGTTCTGATTTCGTGAATCCTGGAACTTCTGAGTTGGTACTATCTCCTAAAAGAACAAGGACACCTTCTTCACCAATTTGAGCCATTTTATGTAAATCAGCCGGTTGTCCTACTGGTGTGAAGTCAAATTTATAGTCTCCTGTAAATACAATATTTCCAGGAGGAGTTTTAATAACAATTCCGAATGTATCTGGAATAGAGTGAGTAGTGCGGTAAAAACTTACTTGAGTTTTTCTAAATTTAATAACTGAATCTTCATCTATTTCATGTAAGATAGCATCTCGAAGTAAGCCATGTTCTTCCAGTTTGTTTCGAATTAGTGACATTGCCAATTTAGTCGCATAAATTGGAATATTTACTTGTTTAATTAAGAAAGGAATACCTCCAATATGGTCTTCGTGTCCATGAGAGATGAAGAGACCTTTAACTTTACTTTGATTTTGAATAATGTAGCTATAGTCAGGAATAACATAGTCAATTCCTAATAAATCATCTTCAGGGAACTTAATTCCAGCATCTAAAATAATTAATTCATCCTGGAATTGGACGCCATAGGTATTCTTTCCGATTTCACCTAAACCACCAAAAGCGAATACGCCCGTTTCATTATTTTTGATTGTTGGTTTCATTAGTTAAACACCGTAACTTTGAAATCAGGATTTTTTTGTTCATAAGCTAGATGTTTTTCATCTAATTCTTGAATGAACTCAACATTATATTCAGTGTTTTCGTCTACTAAACGACGAGCTTCAACTTTATCTTGAGCTTCTACATATAGAGATAAAGTATTTTCACGACGTGGTGCTTCAGTTTTTGATGGTTGGTAAGTAATTTTAAAAATCATTTTATAACTCCTTATTTGTTCAATTTATTTTCAAAAATTATTTTAACATAAAAGTACACTTTAAGTACAATTATCTGTGTAGTTTTTGTTGGATTAATGTAAATACATCCTTCGGTTCTCTAGCTACATCACACGATAAATTTCCTGCGTTCATTTGATGATATTTTGTAAATTGAATCGGATGCCAATTCGCTTGAATAGCCCCTTTAATGTCTGAATGGATGTCGTCTCCAATCATAAAATATTCGTCAGCGGAAATTTTTGATTCAACATGGCGAAAGGCTTGTATACTTGGTTTTTTAGCTTGAATAGACTCTGAGATAAACCAAAAATCTTCAGGAATCCAATTGGATAATTTTAATTGGTACAGTTTATTTTTCTGATTGTTTGTTGGACCATTCGTCAAAATAGCGATTTGATAAAATTCTTTATTGCATTGCTCGAACACTTCAATCCATTCCTCAGATAAGGTAATAGCATTCATAGTATCTTGATAAGCTGAACGGAAATCTTGAATTTTCTCAGGTGATAACTCAATTCCTGCATCTTTAAAGGTTTTATAAATTCTATCATTGTGTGATTCTGCAAGTGTCATATTTCCTACAGTAAATTGTTTAAATGCTTCATTACTTCTTTGTTGATAAAATTGATAGAGTGTTTTGGCTTCCATATCTGGTGTTGCAAATCGACAAAACGTTTTAAAAAATACTTCATTTTTAGAATAAAGTGTATCATCCAAATCAAATATCACTGCAATTTTTTTATCCAATTACGACAGCTCCTTCAGGAATATATAATGGTTGAGTTTGGTTAATATGATCATAGAACATGATGCCATTTAAGTGATCGATTTCATGTTGAACCACAATGGCTTCATAGTCTGTCAATGTTTTAACTTTTTCTTCTCCGTCCGGTGTGAAATATTTTACAGTTATTCGTTGTGGTCTTAGTACCACGCCAGGAACTTCTCGATTAACGGATAAACATCCTTCGCCTTCTTTTAAGCATGTTTTCTTAACAGATTCTCTTAAAATGCGAGGATTAATCCAAACTTCATCTAGTATGGCGGGTTCGTCTTGATATCCTGGAATTAAAAGAGCAATCATTTGAATTTCTTTTCCTAATTGTGGAGCAGCTAAACCAACTCCAGCACGTAATTCATATTTTGCGGCGATTTCTTCATCTTGGCTATTGTGAAGAAATTCTAGCATTTCTTTTGCTAAAAGCTGCAAATCATCTGATAATGGAAAACTAATTTTTTCGGCTCGTTTTCTCAATGCAGGATGACCTTCTAAAACAATATCTTTCATCGTAATCATTTTGTTTTTCTACCTCCTATTTACTTATATTCCTCTAGCATTATAGCATTATTTTTTTAAGAACACCATGGAAGAAAGACTCTTCTATAGATTTATCTTATAATTTAGAAGAATGGTTTGAAGGTTGGGGGAATTAACTACCCATTCATTCATTTTTCTGTTACAATGAGAGAGTATTTCATAAGTAAAGGAATTGAAATGATGCTTTTTTGGAAAAAGGAAAAAGAAACGAAAACCATTGAATTAGATAAAACAAATATTCCTCAACACATTGCTGTCATCATGGATGGGAATGGACGTTGGGCGAAAAAAAGAAAATTACCTCGAATTGCTGGGCATAAAGAGGGAATGAGCACAGTTAAAAAAATTGCGATTGCTGCAGATGAGTTAGGCGTTAAAGTGATGACCTTGTACGCCTTTAGTACGGAAAATTGGAAAAGACCAACCGAAGAAGTGAGCTTTTTAATGAAACTTCCTGGGGATTTTTTTAGTACATTTATGCCGGAATTGCAAGAGCGAAATATGCGTATCCGTTTAATTGGATTTACCGATCAATTACCAGAAGCAACAAGACGTGTGGTAGAAAAAGCTGTTGAGGATACAAAACATAATACAGGAATGACTCTTTGTTTTGCCTTGAATTATGGTTCTAGAGCAGAAATTCTTCAAGCGGTAAAAGAAATTGCAGTAGATGTATCAAACGGTGAGTATGATGCGGAATCCATTAATGAAGAAGTGTTTGCGAACCATTTACAAACGAATTTTTTAGAAGAATTATCAGAGCCAGACTTAATGATTCGTACGAGTGGTGAACAACGATTAAGTAATTTTCTTTTATGGCAATTGGCATATAGTGAATATTATTTTACAGATATTTTTTGGCCAGATTTTAGTAAAGAAGATTTAGAAGAAGCAATTTTAACGTACCAGAAGCGTCAGAGACGATATGGAGGATTACTTTCATGAAAACACGAATCATCACTGCCATTATTGCCTTGATGTTGTTTGTTCCTATTTTAATCATTGGTGGGCATTTATTAAAAGCAGTTATTGCATTTTTATCATTTGTTGCGATTTTTGAATTTTTTCAAATGAAGAAATTGTCGATTTTTTCTATTGAAGGAGTTTTAACTTTAATTGCTACCTTATCGATTATTTTTGCAAGAGCAGCAATAATTGAATTGCCAGTAGAAGTAGATTTCTTTTATATTTTCTTCCTTTGTGTCATGTTATTAATGTCATTAACGGTTTATAAAAGTGAGACTCTATCTATTGAAGATGTGAGTTTCTTATCTCTTATTTCATTGTATGTTGGCGGAGGATTTTCTGGAATTTTATTTGTACGTGAATATGGTTTTGGTATGCTTGTCTTTGTTTTTTGTATTATTTGGGGAACAGATACATTTGCTTATTTTACAGGAAGAGCATTTGGAAAGCATAAATTAGCTCCTGCTATTAGTCCAAATAAAACGATTGAAGGTTCCATTGGTGGAGTGATTGGAGCTATTGGTTTAGGGAGTATTGCCTTAAAATTATTTAATCCACTAGGGTTTCATTTTATTGAAATGACCATTTTAATGATTGCTTTATCAGTTTTTGGGCAATTAGGAGATTTAGTAGAATCTGCTTATAAACGTAGATTTAATGTAAAAGATTCTGGGAAAATTTTTCCGGGTCATGGAGGAGTATTAGACCGATTTGATTCAACATTTTTTGCAATGTTCATGTTTCAAATTGTCTTAAAATTTATTGGAACTCATTAAGGAGGACATATGATTCAAACAATTATTGCATTTTTATTTGTATTTAGTGTGATTGTCATTATTCATGAATTTGGACACTTTTATTTTGCAAAACGTGCCGGTATTTTAGTAAAAGAATTTGCCATTGGAATGGGACCCAAAGTATTCCAAGTTCGCAAGGGTGAAACAGTTTATACATTACGATTATTACCCGTTGGTGGATATGTTCGTATGGCGGGTCATGAAGAAGATGATCAAGAGATTAAACCGGGTATGATGGTGACACTTCATTTGGATGAAGGAATTGTACAAGAAATTTCATTTGATCCATCGACTGAATTAGAACAAGGAATTCCTTTCCAAATTGAATCTTGTGATTTACAAGATAAAATGGAAGTAAGAGGATATAAGCCTCAAAAAGAAGAATTAGAAATTTTAGCGGTTTCTAAAACAGCAACCATTATTGAAGAAGATGGAACTGAAGTAGTCGTTGCACCAATTGAGCGACAGTTTAATTCAGCGAGTTTAAAAGACCGTATGTTAACCAATTTTGCGGGACCGATGAATAATTTTATTTTATCGATTATTACATTTATTATCGTAGCATTTCTAGCGGGAGGAGTTCCTTCTAATGAAGCAGTAGTTGGAAACTTTGCAAGTGAATCTGCTGCTCAAGTAGCCGGATTGCAAGTTGGCGATAAAATTATTGAAATTGAAGGACAAAGGGTACAAAAATGGGGAGATATTAGTAAACAAATTTCTCCACGTGCAGACCTTGAAACAAAACTTGTTATTGAACGAAATGGGAATCAACAAACGATTGTTGTAACGCCTAAAGCATATGATTTATCAAACGGATCTAAAGTAGGTGTTCTAGGAATTGAATCTGCGAAGAAAACAGATGTATTGTCAAAATTACTTTATGGTTTTACTCAAACTTGGTTTGTCATTAGCTCAGTATTCTTAACCATTGCATCCTTCTTTACAAAAGGATTTTCCATTAATCAATTAGGGGGACCAGTAGCTATTTTCTCATTAACTTCCCAAGTGGCTCAAAGTGGATTTATTTCTATTTTGAATTTCTTAGGATTAATTAGTGCAAATTTAGGAATGATGAATTTATTACCAATTCCAGCTTTAGATGGAGGTAAATTAGTATTAAATATCATCGAAGGTATTCGTAAGAAACCATTAAGCCCTGAAAAAGAATCGTATATTACAATTGCAGGTGCAGTATTCTTAATCATTTTAATGATTTTAGTAACATGGAATGATATTAGTAAATTATTTTAACAAGTAACAGGAGGTAAGTGATGGTTTTCTATAATAACAGAATAGAAAACCACACTTATTTTTTCAGTTATAGAGAGGAGTGATCAAGTGTCAGAACATCAACAACAATTATTTTTAACGTTAATGAATCAATTGCAGCTAGACAATGAAGAGTTTTTACAACCAGATTTTGATCAAGCCTCATTAACAAAAATTGATATTACAAAAAGTATTCCAGAATGGTGTTTTCATATTGAGACAAATCAAGTGATTCAGTATGAAAAATTCAAACGTTTCTATGAACAATTAAAACAGACTTATGAAAAAATTGCTCAAGTTAGATTAATGGTGAATACGAGAGAAGAATCTGCCATTACTCAAGAACAAATTCAAGCGTATTGGGAAATGGTTCTCTTCCAATTGCAACAAGAATCACCTCTTGTAGTTCAATTACTATCAGGACAAATTCCTACTTGGAATCAGAAAAAAATACAATTTCATTGTCCAAATGAAATTACCAAATCTCATGTCAATGAAAATTACATCAAAAAAATTCAACAATACTTTGAGAATTTTGGGTTTCCAAAAATGGGTGTGGATATTATTGTCAATGATGAATTAGGTAGTCAATTAGAAGAAGAGTTACGTATTAAACATGAAACGATTGAACAAGAATATCAAGAAAAAGCTGTTCAACAAAAAGAAAATCAAGAAGCTACAGCGTCTAAACCTGCAGTAGTTAATACAGATTCATCTATTTTATATGGGAAAGCGATTCGTAGTCATTTAGAAACAAAAGAGATTGCGGATATTTATGAAGAAGAGAGAAATGTATTAATCGAAGCGCAAATTTTTGATATTGAAATTCGTACAAGAAAAGCAAGTGGGAAGTCTTTTGCGAATATAAAAATGACGGACTACACTTCATCGATTGGAGCAACTTTATTTCCCTCAACAGCTGAAGATGAAGAACGTTTAGCTGCCTTAAAAAAAGGAACATGGGTAAAAGCGTATGGAAATATTGAGATTAATAAATTTTCTCAAGAATTAAATATGATTGTACGAGATATGAATAAAGTGGAGCATATTGGTCGAATCGATCGTGCACCTGAAGACCAAAAACGAATTGAATTACATTTGCATACGAATATGTCGGTCATGGATGCCACTAATTCTGCGAGTGATTTAGTGAAACAAGCAGCTAAATGGGGACATCCTGCTGTAGCCATTACAGACCATGCAAACTTACAATCGTACCCAGAAGCTCATGGAGCAGGAAAAGGAAATAATATTAAAATCTTATATGGATTAGAAGGAAATATTGTCGATGACCAAGTGAATGTTGCTTATAATCCACAACATATTTTATTAGAAGATGCGACTTATGTTGTGTTTGATGTGGAAACAACGGGTTTATCAGCCATTTACGATTCTATTATTGAATTAGCTGCCGTTAAAATGCACAAAGGAAATGTTATCGATAAGTTTGAAGAATTTATTGACCCCGGACATCCTTTATCTGCTACAACGATTCAATTAACAGGCATTACAGATGATATGGTTCGTGGTTCTAAATCACAAGCTCAAGTATTGAAAGAATTTGCAGCTTTTACAAAAGATACCATTTTAGTCGCGCATAATGCCAGTTTCGATATGGGATTTTTAAATACTGGATATGAAAAAGAAGGCTTGGAGAAAACAACTCAACCGGTTATTGATACATTAGAATTATCCAGATTGCTACATCCACAATTAAAATCTCACCGTTTAAATACATTAGCAAAACGGTACAATGTTGCCTTAGAACAACATCACCGTGCGGTATTTGACTCAGAAACAACCGGTCATTTATGTCATATTTTCTTAAAAGAAGCAGCCAATGATCATGGACTGATTTATCATGATCAATTGAACACGAACTTACACCCAGAAGAAGTGTTCAAAAATGGTCGTCCATTCCATGCTACGATTTTTGCAAAGCATCAAGCAGGATTGAAAGAACTCTTTAAAGTAGTCTCAGCTTCCAATGTACAATATTTTTATAGAGTTCCTCGAATTTTACGTAGCATGTTAATTGAAAATAGAGATTCATTTTTAATTGGATCTGGATGTAGCGAAGGGGAAGTCTTTGAAGCAATGATGCAAAAAGGCTATGAAGAAGCTAAAGAAAAGGCTAAATTTTATGATTATATTGAAATTATGCCAAAAGCAGTCTATCGCCCATTAATTGATAAAGAACTCATTCGAAATGAACACCATCTAGAAGAAATTATTAAAAATCTCGTGAAATTAGGAGAAGAACTAGATATTCCAGTTGTCGCAACAGGGAATGTTCACTACTTAAATCCGGAAGATAAAATTTATCGAGAAATTTTATTAACATCTGTGAATAATGGACAAAAATTAAATTATCCAGATGTTCATTTTAGAACGACAAATGAAATGCTAGATGAATTTGCCTTTTTAGGAGAAGAAAAAGCTTTTGAAGTTGTTGTGACAAATACTCATTGGGTTAATGATCAGCTAGAAGTGATTATTCCAATTAAAGATGACTTATATACGCCTAAAATTGAAGGGGCAGAAGATGAAATTACAAAATTAAGTTATGACAAAGCTCATGAATGGTATGGCGAAGAATTACCAGAAATCGTTGAGAAACGTATCGATAAAGAATTAAAGAGTATTATCGGAAATGGATTCTCGGTTATTTACTTAATTTCTCAAAAATTAGTGCATAAAAGTAATGAAGATGGATACTTAGTAGGTTCTCGTGGATCCGTTGGTTCCTCATTAGTAGCGACATTAACTGGAATTACTGAAGTAAATCCATTAGCGCCTCACTATCGTTGCCCAAATTGTTGTTATTCAGAATTTTTTGATGATGGTTCTGTAGGGTCAGGATTTGACTTACCAGAAAAAGATTGTCCAAAATGTGGGACACGTCTTGCAAAAGATGGACACGATATTCCATTTGAAACATTCTTAGGGTTCTATGGGGATAAAGTACCTGATATCGATTTAAACTTCTCAGGGGAATATCAGCCACAAGCGCATAACTATACGAAAGTATTATTTGGAGAAGACTATGTGTATCGTGCAGGAACCATTGGTACCGTTGCAGATAAAACAGCCTTTGGATATGTAAAAGGATATGAACGAGATTTAGGATTAGAATTTAGGCAAGCGGAAATTGATCGATTAGCAAAAGGATGTACAGGAGTAAAAAGAAGTACCGGACAACACCCAGGGGGAATTATTGTAATTCCAGATTATATGGATGTCTATGACTTTACTCCAATTCAATTCCCAGCCGATGATCAAAATGCAGAGTGGAAAACGACTCACTTTGATTTCCACTCCATCCATGATAATGTGTTAAAACTCGATATACTAGGACACGATGATCCAACCGTTATCAGAATGCTACAAGACTTATCTGGAATTGAACCGAAGGATATTCCACCTGATGATCCAGAAGTGATGAAAATCTTTGGTGGAACAGAAGTATTAGGCGTTACGCCAGAACAAATTGATTCTAATACGGGAACACTCGGAATTCCTGAGTTTGGTACAAAATTTGTACGTGGAATGTTAGAACAAACAAAACCAAGTACATTTACAGAGTTACTACAAATCTCAGGGCTATCTCATGGTACAGACGTATATCTTGGAAATGCAGAAGAATTAATTCGACTACATGGTATCCCACTTTCTGAAGTAATTGGATGTCGTGATGATATTATGGTGTACTTAATTCATAAAGGTGTTGAAAACGGTGCTGCTTTCAAAATTATGGAAGGCGTACGTAAAGGGAAGGGAATACCGGAAGACTATCAAGCAATGATGCGAGAAAATAATGTTCCAGAATGGTACATTGAATCGTGCTTGAAGATTAAGTACATGTTCCCGAAAGCCCATGCGGCAGCCTATGTATTAATGGCTTTACGTGTAGCGTGGTTTAAAGTTCATAAACCTTTATTATATTACTGTGCTTATTTCTCAGTTCGTGCTCAAGATTTTGATATTGTAGCAATGTCGCAAGGTAAAGAAATGATTAAGCAAAGAATCAAGGAAATTCGTGACAAAGGAAATGATGCAAGTGCGAAGGAAGTAAACTTATTAACCGTACTTGAACTAGCGAATGAAATGTGTGAACGTGGATTTAATTTTAAAATGGTTGATATTGAAAAATCTGACGCGGTGAATTTTGTGATTGAAGGAGATAGTTTAATTGCTCCATTTAGATCGATTCCAGGATTAGGGTTAAACGTTGCCAACAAAATTGTTGAAGCAAGACAAGAACAACCATTTATTTCTAAAAAAGATTTAGCAACACGTGGGAAAGTTTCTAAAACATTAATAGATTATATGACTGAAAATAAAGTTTTAGATGACTTACCAGATGAGAATCAATTATCCTTATTTGATTTTTAGACGAAAAAGTAAAATAGACGACTTCGGTCGTCTATTTTTTATAATATTCTTGAATTTGTAAAAAGATTTGTAGTAATTTTTCTTGTAAGCTTTTCGATTTTTGTGGATCCAATGTATTGTGATGCAGATAGAGTGAATAGGGTATTTCAATTTGAATCGCTTCTACATTTGGTTGCTTGGAAATTTCATGAATAATATTTCCACCTTTAAAGGGAGTATCTACTTGAATGGATAATTTTTCTTTTTCAAAACAATCTACAATAAAATTCAATGATTCATTTGAAATGGTTGCTCCATTTCTTGTACTTAGAATAATTTCTTCTGTCTTAAAATGTTTATTATCATAACTGTGCAAATCCAATAAACAAATCTTTGAAAAATTTTGTTCTTTTAAGGATAGTTGTTCCAATATCGCATCGTAATAAGGAGTATAAAATTCCTTCAGCCATTGTTGCTGGATTGCTTTAGAAGGATATTGCTTAAATAATGAATTTCCATCTTCATCATATTTTGGAATGCTTGGGAGTGCAGAAGTTTTAGAAGTATATTTAGATCGATTCACATCAACAACATATCTTGATATTTTCGAAGAAATACTTGTAAATGGAAAGTCTTTAATGAACGTATCCATTTCCCAATCAGTATGAATTCGTTTTGCTTTTGGATTTATTCGTACTTGAATTCCTTCAGGAATTTCTATTCCAGAATGAGGAATAGACAATAAAATAGGAGAAAAGTGATTTTCTTGTTTTACAGTAATATATGAATTCATGAAATCCTCCTAGTAATATTGTGATTATTGAGTAAATTTAGTATACTAAATTTTAAAGAGGTGAATCAAATGAATAAACATGAAATTGATGAAATGTATACTTATTTATTAGAATTTACAGCGGATGTATTATATTGTGCAGCTCCATATAGTGAAGATAGAAAAGTATTAGCTGCCATTACTTATGATCCAGATTTTAAACAAAATTTTCTTTTATCGTATCGTAATGAACAAGATACTGTTGAAATGCCTGAAGAAACAAGACAAAGAACAACAGAAGTTGAGATGACTTATGGGGAAGTCATTGATTATGTATTAAACCAGTTGCAAGAATTTAGAATTAAGTATTATCCAAAACAACAAATGAAACGTTCTCTAAGATTATAATAGATTTTGGAAAGCAAATTTTATTCATTCCAAGTGTTGACAGTTATTAGACATATTGTTATAATAAATTTTGTACTGTTCTAGTAGCTCAGCAGGATAGAGCATTCGCCTTCTAAGCGAACGGTCGGGGGTTCGAATCCCTCCTAGAACGTAAGTATGGAACGTTGATATTTCAACGTTTTTTTTTATTTTATGACAAATTTCATGTGACAAATAGAGATAGAATAATGATTTTGCACTTGAATTACTTAGTCTTCTAAAGCTAGAACAAATTTAATAGAGTA
Organism: uncultured Granulicatella sp.; assembly: GCA_963529535.1. Taxonomy (GTDB): domain Bacteria; phylum Bacillota; class Bacilli; order Lactobacillales; family Aerococcaceae; genus Granulicatella. The sequence goes on from CAUSAK010000001.1 coordinate 92,735, forward strand.
AACTTTTTTCACAAGAATTTATAGAGGAAGAAACAACCATCTAACCGTTTTTATAAAGAATGTGTTATAATAAATAATGATAAAAGAGAACAGATAAATTGGAGGGATAATGAATGAGTGAACCAGTTGTTGGATATATTCATTCTACAGAAAGTTTTGGTTCAGTTGATGGACCAGGAATACGATTTGTAACATTTATGCAAGGATGTCGTATGCGTTGTGAGTTTTGCCATAATCCAGATACATGGAATATTGGTGCAGGTCAAAAAATTACTTCACAAGAATTATTAGAGGAAGCTTTGCGTTATCGTGCCTTTTGGGGTAAAAAAGGTGGCGTGACAGTAAGTGGAGGAGAACCTTTACTACAAGTTGATTTCTTAATTGATTTCTTTAAACGTTGTAAAGCAATGGGAATTCACACTACACTAGACAGTTGTGGAATGCCATTCACGTATGAGGAACCATTTTTTAGTAAATTTGAAGAATTATTAGAATATACAGATTTAATTTTATTAGATATTAAACATATCGATGATGAACAACATAAAAAATTGACTGCTTGGACAAATAAAAATATTTTACAATTAGCAGAATATTTATCCGATAAAGGACAACCTGTGTGGATTCGTCACGTATTAGTTCCTGAACGTTCAGATTATGATGAATATTTAGAACGTTTAAGTGAATTTGTAGCAGGATTGAAAAATGTATTAAAATTCGAAGTTTTACCATATCACCGTTTAGGCGTTTATAAATGGAAAAACTTAGGAATCCCATATAAATTAGAACATATTGAACCACCGACAAAAGAGCGTGTGGCAAATGCAAACCGCATTTTAAGAACAGCTGAATATAAAGGATATTTAGATGTTTAGATTGGTTTTCTAAATATTGTGTGGTAAAATAATCAGTATAAAATTATAAAGTGAGGATAAAAGATGAGTAAATTATTAGTTTTTGGGCATCAAAATCCAGATACAGATGCGATTACATCGGCTATTTCGTATGCTTATTTATTAAAACAATTAGGAGAAGATGCAGAAGCGGTTGCCCTAGGAGAGCCTAACGAAGAAACGCAATATGCCTTAAATTATTTTAATAGAACAGCACCTCGTGTTGTAACTTCATTAAGTAAAGAAACAAATTGTGTAGCATTGGTAGACCATAACGAAGCTCAACAAAGTGCTAGTGATGTCGAAAAAGTTGAAGTACAATATGTTGTGGATCATCACCGAATTGCTAATTTCCAAACGGCAAACCCTCTATTCTATCGTTGTGAACCAGTAGGTTGTACAAATACCATTTTATTTAAAATGTATAAAGAATACGGAATCGAAATTCCGAAAGATATTGCAGGATTGATGGTTTCAGCTATTGTTTCTGACACATTATTATTCAAATCGCCAACATGTACACAACAAGATATTGAAGCAGCAACTGAATTAGCTCGTATTGCTGAAATTGATGTAAACTCTTATGGATTAGAAATGTTAAAAGCAGGTACAAATTTATCTACTAAATCTGAAGCAGAGTTAATTGATTTAGATGCTAAGTCATTCCCAATGGGTTCTTACAATATGCGTATTGCGCAAGTGAATGTTGTGGATGAACAAGAATTATTAGCTCGTAGAGAAGCATTAGAATTTAGCATGAAAGAAGCAAATGCAACTCATGGGTATGATACATTTTTATTAGTAGTAACTAATATTTTAACAAGTGTTTCTACTGGTTTAGTTGTAGGAGAAGCATTAGAGACTGTTGCAAAAGCATTTAATACAGAGTATGAAGATGGACTATTAATTTTACCAGGTGTTGTATCTCGTAAAAAACAAGTTGTACCACCGTTAACCGTCGCATTTGAAGGCTAGAGTAAATGAAGTGTAATCCGAACAATTAATGGGGAGAATCCCAAAGTGATGTTCGGATTTTTTATTGACAAAAATTGAAACCGCAAAGGATGAGGAGAAGTGGAAAAATTATTTGATTATATAAAAAATTTATTACCTTCTGGAACGAAAAAAGAATGGGATATTGCTCAAGTAACTTTATTTGTAGAAAATATTCATAGTATGAAGAGATTTTATACGCAAGTTTTAGGGATGACCATTTTACAAGATTTTGAAACGGAAATTTTATTAGGATTATCACAAGGAAGTATTCCTATGATTCGATTACTTGCTGTTGAAAATTCAGGTACTCGTAAAACAAATTTAACTTATTATTTGGGATTTGAACTTCCAAAGAAACAGTTATTAGGAGATTTAATGAATCATTTATTGCTTGAAGAACAAATGATTATGGCGACTTGTGATGATGGTTATAGTGAAGCTTTTTATATTATGGATCCAGAACAAAATCGTTTGAAATTTTATTGTGTAAAAAAAGATTTATTGTTAGAAGATGTCAATCATGATATGCAATATTTAGAAGGAAATGAAGTTACCATTCCAATTCAAAATTTTATTCAATTGGGAGATACGGGAATTCATGGATTACCAGCTAAAACCCGATTAAATCAAGTTCATTATATTGTAGATGATATTCAAAAAACAACGGATTTTTTAACAAAAATTTTTCAATTTAAAACGACGTACGATTATGTAGCTGAGCGTATTAATTTTCAAATAAATGAAGATTATTATTCAATCGCTGTAAATGAATGGCAAATCATTGACTCAGCTCATACAATGTATGGCGTAAGAGAAATTATGTATTTCGTTTCTGATATAAAGGTGATTGAAGCGATAGTTGAATGTTTAGAAAAATTGGAATTGCCCTACTTATATCAGGATTCTGAATTAAAAATTTTAACACCAGATCATATTCGCTATCACATTAAAGTGGGGGAACGTTTATGAGTATGTTCAATGTGGCAATGTATCGAAAATATCGAAAAAATCCAAAAATTCGCCATTTGATTAGTTTATTAGCTGTTATTCTTTCAGGATTTTTACAAGCATTTACGTTAAAAGTATTTATTCAACCTTCGAATCTTCTTTCAAGTGGATTTTTGGGAGTATCTATTTTAATTCATCAAATTGCAGAATTGTTTGGGTTTGATGTTTCTATTTCACTAATGATGTTAGCTTTAAATATACCAGTTGCTATTATTTGTTATCGAGGAATTAGTCCAAGATTTACGTTTTATTCGATTTTACAAGTATTTTTTGGAAGTTTTTTTATTCGTGTATTAAATTTTGAACCAATTTTTGATGATGTGTTATTAAATGTAATTTTTGGTGGGGTCTTAAATGGAATTTACATTTCAATTGCTTTAAAAGGGAATGCATCAACTGGTGGTATGGATTTTGTAGCTTTATTCTTTTCGAATCGAAATGGGAAAACGATTTGGCAAGAAGTATTTATGTTCAATACTTTACTATTGTTAGTATTTGGAGCTATTTTTGGTTGGAAATATGCAGGATACTCAATTTTATTCCAATATATTTCAACAAAAGTGATTAGTAATTTCCATCAACGTTATCATAGAGTCACTTTACAAATCACAACGCGTTATGGTGAAGAAGTCATGCAAGCTTATTTAAAAAATATTCGTCATGGTATTTCGTGTGTAGAAGCGATTGGTGGATTTAGTCATGAAAGGATGTATTTATTACATACCGTGTTGTCTTCTTATGAATTGATTGATGCGATTTCTGTTTTAAAAGAGGCAGATCCTCGTGTGATTATTAATCAATTTGCAACAGAAAATTTCTATGGAAGATTCCATCGAGACCCAGAGTAAGAGAAAGGAGAAGGCTTTATGAGAAAATATATTAATCAAGAAACGCTCACTTCAATACTAATGGTTACCATTGGTTCCTTTATTTTTTCGTTTACGATTAATGCAGTTGTGATTCCGAATCAGTTCGGGAGTGGTGGTGTAACAGGGATTACTTTGTTACTATATTATATTTTTGATATTAATCCGGGGACTTCTAACTTAGTCATTAATATTGCTTTACTATTAATAGGCTATCAATTTTTAGAGAGAAGAACGATGTTTTATACCATCTATGCGGTTATTTTGATGTCAGTATTTTTAGATATTACAAAAGATTCGTATCAATTTATTCCACATAATTCATTATTAGCGGCTATTGGTGGTGGAGTTGTGGCTGGCGCAGCTTTAGGAGTTGTGATGCTAGGAAATGGTACTACAGCAGGAACTGATATTATTGCGATGATGATGAAGAAATATTTAGGATGGAATGTATCAGTTTCTTTATTAATTTTGGATATTTTTGTTGTCAGTCCATTATCCATTATTTCTGATTTAGAAAAAGTAGTTATTACGTTAATTTATTTGTTTACAGCAAGTCGAATGATTAATCTTGTATTAGAAGGATTTAACTCTAAGAAATCCTTTATGATTATTTCTAAAAAATATGAGGAGATTGGTGCACAAATTCAAGAAAAAATTGGTCGTGGTACAACAATTTTAGATGGGCATGGCTTTTATTCTCGTGAAGAAAGAAAAGTATTATTTGTAGCTGTTAACCGTCTGCAAGTAATGACGTTGCAAAGAATTATTCATGAAGTCGATCCTGAAGCATTTACGATTATCACTGAAGTAACACATGTTATTGGTGAAGGATTTACGTATCAACCAAAATCATAAATTTGATACACTTCCATTTTGGAGGTGTATTTTTTTGAAAAAATCTTGACTATGACCTTACGTCATACCTTATACTATAATTGTTAGGAGGAATAAAGATGTATTTCATTAAACAAGTAAGTGAAATAAGTGGTGTATCGGTGCGTACTTTACATCATTATGACAGTATTGGATTACTTTCCCCGAAAAAAGATGAAAATGGTTATCGCCATTATAGTGAAGAAGATTTAACCTATCTTCAAACCATTTTATACTATAAATATTTAGGATTTTCTCTAAAAGAAATCGAGTCGCTTTTACAACAAAATGAAGAAAATCTTATACAACACTTACAAAAACAATTAATCTTAATGAAAAAAGAGAAGGAAAAACTTCTAACATTAATCGACACATTAGAAAAGACAATTATGTCTACAGAAAGGAAAATAGGGATGAAAATAGAAGATAAATTCAAAGGATTTAGTGTTTCAGATAATGAAAATTATAAAAATGAAGCAATAAAAAAATATGGTGAAGAAGTGATAAATGAAGCCGAGGAAAAGCAAAATGGAAAAGAAGATATTGTAGCTGAAGGATTTAATCGAATTTTCTTTGCTTATACATCTAATATTGAGAAAGGAATTCCATCAACAGATTCAGTAAATGTAACTCTAGCTAAAGAATTGCATGAACATATGTGTCAGTATGCATTTGATTGTACAATTGATGTTTTTTCAAGTATAGGTTTTGGATATGCTAAAAATGAAGAGTTTAGAACGAACTTAGATAAATATGGAAAAGGTGTTGGGCAATATGCATGTGATGCCATTCAGCAATATGTAGCGCAAGTGAGAGGATATTAGAAAAAGAAAACTGGAGCCGTTATTGACTCCAGTTTTTTAGGTTAAATAGATTGGGTAGGTCATTAATTTAGCTTCTAAATCAACTATTTCAAAGGAAGTTACTTCACCATCTGTTTGCATGAGAATGGGCTGTTTAATTTTGATACAGGCCTTAGTAGCTGTCTGTTTCAATAAGTGATTCGGAAATCGTTCAAAATGTTGCTTATTCCATAAAATAAATGGGAAAGCTTTAAGAATGACTTTAGTTGTAACGTCTCTAGCTACGACAACTTCAAAATGATGCGAATTTTGTTTTGCAGTAGGTACAAACTGAATACCTCCACCAAAATAAGAGTGATTGAATAGTCCTACTAATAAATTTTTATCAGCAATTTGAACAGGTTCATCATCGATTTGAATCGAAGCTTGAAATTTTTGATAATTTTTAAAGGCATCTATGATAGGTGTTAAATAGGATAATTTATTTAAACCAAATCGTTTTTTCTGAGATTTTGCTTGGAAAGTATTAAGTTGGCAAATAGTAGCGTCAATTCCAAACCCAAGGGAATTAATCGCAATTCCTTTTTTGTGACTCATTTTTTCATGATATGAAATGATTTCAAGATTTTTAACCGTTTCATTATAAAGACGTTTTATAAAAATCGAAATATCATGTGTTAATTTCATTTCTCTTGCAAAATCATTTCCTGTTCCTGCTGGTAAGTAAGCAACAGGAATTTTTTGGTTGAATTGAATAAGAGCAGAAATAGCTTCATTAAGTGTACCATCTCCACCTATAATGATGAGTTTTTGTTCAGAATATAAATTCTGAATGATATGAGGAATGATTTCAATCATTTCCCCAGCGTATTGAGTTAAATAAGTTGAAAATGTAATGTTGTTTTTTAAACAAAAGTTGACTAAGCTGTCAAACTGTTTTTTTCCATTTCCTCCACCGGAATATGGATTAGCAATAATCATTAAACGCATAATAATCTCCTTTAATTTATCATTCATTATAACAAATCAAGTTGATTTTTTAAATGATGAAGTGTTAAGATTAATTTTAGAATAAGATTGAGGTGATGGGGATGTCAAATCATTTTTTTGAAGCACTTTATAATCCAAAATGGAAAACATTAACGAGAGAAATGAAAGAAATTGTTATTCAAAATGTTTTAAGACAGTATGTGAATCCTTTATTAGAGATTTCATCGATTTCTCTTGTTAGTTATCAATTAGGAGGATTAAAGACAGAGACTTTTGAAATTATGATTGATGGTGTAGAGTATATCTTTGTTCCTGGTCAAAAGTCTTGTTTATTAGGATGGAATTCTGGCTTGTCAGGTTTATCAGGCTTAGATTGTAGTGAAGAACGTCAAGAATTAAGATATGCTTTAAAACGATATTGTAATCAACAGTTAACCAGTACAATTTTTACTCAGGAAGGATTTTTAAATCAAGGATTTTCTCATGTTCTATTATCAACAGAGTATATTGACGAAAAAATTAATACAACAACTTCTCCATTAAGAGAAGTTGATATACCAGCACTTTTAGTTGAAAAGAAACCTCAGTTTGTGGGATTAACTTATATCGGAAAATATAATGTTATTTCAGGTCAACTAACTTCATTTGATGATCCGACAGAAGAAATCCATGAGAGGATACGAACATTATTAGTAACTCAAGAACAGGGAAAGCATTTTTTACAAGATTTTCCAACTATGGGCAGAAAGTCTCCATTATTTATACAACAAAATGATTTGAATCCTGATGTATTTGATTGTTATATGGATAATCCAATTTCTTATACTTTGTTAAAACAGGAAATTGAAAGATATGGAATGAGTTTATTAACAGAAGATGAGTGGGAATATTGTTGTGGGGGTAGTTGTAGACGTTTGTTTAAATGGGGGAACCAATTAAAACGGCAAATATTTAGCAAAGATTTCTCGCCGCTTTGGAAAGAGAATATGTTTGGATTAATCATTGCAAATGCTGAATTTGGACCGGAAATAATTGATGATGTTCTTTATACAAAAGGTGGTTGGTTAGAGGAAAATCACAAAGCGCCGATTATTAATTTATTACCATTGTCTTCTTATTATCGAGGAGAAGGAATCGAGGATAAGGAAAAGGATTTAACTCCAGGATATTATTGCGTAAGAAGAGTAATGCGTATCGATTTGAATGGATAGGACATCGAAAAGACTAGTTTTTAGTAGCTAAGGATGCAAGCAAACCTTGCGGTTTTATTGCTAAAAATCGAGCCTCGGTCTCGAATTTTCCTACAACATAAGCCATTATTTGGCTTATGTTGTTTCAGCTACTATGAACTAGTCTTTTCTCTTTTTGAGGATGATCATGAATAAACGATAAAAACATAAGACTATTCATTGTAGCTAAGAACGTAAGCAAACCTTGCGGTTTCATTGTCTTTTTAATGCTACTATGAATGAGTCTTTTCTTTTTTGTTAAAAAGTCAAAAAAAGTCAAAGAAAATGTTTGACCTTTATTGACTAAAGAGGTATACTATAACCATCAAAGAGATTTGATACTAGAAATGGAAGAAAAAGAATGGGGGAAGCAAGATGAATATTGAGAAAATGACAACGATGATGCAACAATCACTTGCTCAGGCACAAGAAATTGCGCAAAATAGAAAACATCAAGAAATCGATGTCTCACATTTGTGGAAAGTATTTTTAACACCAAATCATTTTGTGAGAAATCTATACGAAGATGTCCATGTTCCAATTTCAGAATTAGAAAAATTTGTGGATGAAAAGATTGATCAATTACCAGTTGTAGAAGGAAGCCAAGTCCAATATGGTCAAAGCTTAAGTCAATCTTTCTATCAATTACTAACAAAAGCAGATGAAATTAGACAACAATTTCAAGATGAATATTTAGCAACGGAAGTGATTGTACTAGCTTTAATGGAAACGAATCATCCAATTAAAGAATTTTTATTGAAACATCAAGTAACAAAACAAGTATTACAAGAAAGAATTGAAAAATTGAGAGGAGGAAGTCGTGTGACTAGTCAAAATCAAGAAAATCAATATGAAGCTTTAAAACAATATGCACAAAATTTAAATGAAGCAGTAAAATCTGGAAAACAAGATCCAGTGATTGGTCGTGATGAAGAAATTCGTGACGTGATTCGTATTTTATCTAGAAAAACAAAAAATAACCCTGTATTAATTGGAGAACCTGGGGTAGGTAAAACAGCTATCGTGGAAGGTCTTGCACAAAGAATTGTACGTAAAGATGTTCCTGAAAATTTAAAAGATAAAGTCATTTACTCATTAGATATGGGAGCTTTAATTGCGGGGGCAAAATTCCGTGGTGAATTTGAAGAACGTCTAAAAGCAGTTTTATCAGAAGTGACAAAATCAGAAGGGCAAATCATTTTATTTATCGATGAAATTCATACGATTGTCGGAGCTGGTAAAACAGAAGGATCAATGGATGCCGGAAACTTATTAAAACCGATGTTAGCTCGTGGTGAATTACACTGTATTGGAGCAACAACATTAGATGAATACCGTGAAAATATGGAAAAAGATAAGGCTTTAGAAAGACGTTTCCAAAAAGTATTAGTGCATGAACCAACAGTAGAAGATACCATTTCTATTTTACGTGGATTAAAAGAACGTTTTGAAATTCACCATAGTGTTAATATTCATGATAATGCTTTAGTAGCAGCAGCAACTTTATCAAATCGTTATATTACAGATCGATATTTACCAGATAAAGCGATTGATTTAGTTGATGAGGCTTGTGCAACGATTCGTGTAGAAATGAATTCAATGCCAACTCAATTGGATACCGTCACTCGTCGTTTAATGCAATTAGAAATTGAAGAACAAGCATTAAAAATGGAAAAAGATGAAGCAAGTAAAAAACGTTTATCCATTCTTCAAGAAGAATTAGCAACCTTACGTGAAGAAGCCAATAGCTTGAAAATGAAATGGGAAATTGAAAAAGAAGAAGTGAATAAAATTCGTGATAAACGTGAAGAAATTGACCGCCTAAAACATGAATTAGATGAAGCAGAATCAGAATATAATTTAGAAAAAGCTGCTGAACTTCGTCATGGTCGTATCCCTAAATTAGAAAAAGAAATTCAAGAATTAGAAAATCAAGCCAAACTGCATGCTCAAGAAGATAATAAATTAGTTCAAGAAGCTGTAACAGATGAAGACATTGCTCGTGTTGTTGGTCGATTAACAGGTATACCAGTAACTAAATTAGTAGAAGGCGAAAGAGAAAAACTTCTTCAACTAGAAGATACGTTACATGAGAGAGTGATTGGACAAGATGAAGCTGTTCAAAAAGTGGCAGATGCAGTTTTACGTTCTCGTGCAGGATTACAAAATCCAAATCGTCCAATTGGAAGTTTCTTATTCTTAGGACCAACTGGGGTTGGTAAAACAGAATTAGCGAAAACATTGGCAGAAAATTTATTTGATAGCCAAGATCATATGGTTAGAATTGATATGAGTGAATATATGGAGAAATTCTCTGTGAGTCGTTTAGTCGGAGCACCTCCAGGATATGTTGGTTATGAAGAAGGCGGTCAATTAACAGAAGCCGTTCGTCGTAATCCATATACGATTGTTTTATTAGATGAAATTGAAAAAGCACATCCGGATGTCTTCAATATTTTATTACAAGTATTAGATGATGGTCGTTTAACAGATTCAAAAGGCAGAGTCGTTGACTTTAAAAATACGGTCTTTATTATGACAAGTAATATTGGTTCTCAATTCTTATTAGAAATTCAAGGGGAAACAATTGATGCTGAAACGAGACAAGCAGTGGAAAGTGTCTTGAAGGGTACATTTAAACCTGAATTTTTAAACCGTATTGATGAAACAATTTTCTTTACACCATTATCAAGAACTCATATTCATGGCATCATTGGTAAGATGTTGAAAGATTTGAATCTTCGTTTACAAGAGCAAGAGATTCAATTAAAATTCACGGATGAATTGAAAGATTGGATTTCTGAAAATGCTTATAATCCAGTTTATGGTGCTAGACCAATTGCTCGTTATATTCAACGTGAAATTGAAACACCACTTGCAAAAGAATTAATTCGTTCAAGTATTTTACCAGGAAATACCGTACAATGTGATGTAGTAGCAGACCACGTTACGTTTCATGTAGTAGAGGAATTAAAATAAAAAAGAAAAACTTTTCTATGTAGTAAGGACGCCAGCAGCTTCGCAAAGCGAATCTCATGGCTAAAATTTGAGCCTAGGTCTCAAATTTTCCTGTACTATAAGCCACAGTTCTGTGGCTTATAGTACTACTACTTAGAAAAGTTTTCTTTTTGTATTTATTCACTAACCGGTTTACGTTTACGGATGCCCCAGAATTGGAAGTAGTCGGTACGAATTGCACCATTGTATAGTTTACGTTTCTTAGTGGCTTGTTTTCCATAATGTTCTTCAAAACTTAAATCACTCGTTAAAATATACTTACTCCAAGTTTCTAATGGTTCATACGTTTGTCCCATTTGACGGTAAATATTTTGAGCTTGTTCTTCAGATAATAAACGATCACCATATGGTGGATTAGCTACTAATACACCATTTTCTTTTTTCGTACGGAAGTCTTTTAATTGCATTTGCTTAAATTCAATATACTCGCTAACACCAGCTTTAATGGCATTTTGTTTCGCAATCTTAATCATAGAACCATCAATATCGGCTCCAAGAATGTCTAATGTTACATCAGTACGAATTTCTTTTCTTGCTTCTTGACGAACAGTGTCAAATGCTTTTGGATCAAAGAATGTCCATTTTTCTGCTGCAAATGAACGATTTAATCCAGGTGCAATGTTTAATCCAATTAAAGCAGCTTCGATTGGAATGGTACCTGAACCACAACATGGATCGTAAAATGGTTTATCTGGGAACCAATTCGTTAACATGATAAGAGCAGCTGCCATATTTTCTTTTAATGGTGCGCCACCTTTTTCAGTACGGTAGCCACGTTTAAATAAACTTGTTCCACTTGTATCAATTGTTAATGTTACGACATCTTTTAGAATAGAAACTTCGATAGGATAGAGTGCTCCAGTTTCTGGTAAATATGTTCTACGTGCGTAAGCTGCACTTAAACGATTAACAATTGCTTTTTTTACAATAGATTGGCAGTTAGGAACACTATGTAATGTTGATTTAACAGATTTTCCTGATACGGGAAATTCTGCATCAACTGGTAAAATTTGTTCCCAAGGGAGTGCTTTTGTTTGTTCAAATAAAGCATCAAAAGTTTTAGCGATAAATTGACCAAAAACAATTTTAATACGATCTGCTGTACGTAAATAAACATTCGTTTTTGCAATATCATAATCATTTCCAGTAAAATAAGCTTTTCCATTTTCTACTTGGCAATTATATCCAAGAGTTCTTAATTCTTTTCCAACAAGTGCTTCTATGCCAGCTGCAGCAGTGGCGACTAATTTATAAGTTGTCATAATGATTTCCTTTCTATGAAAGTTTTGTTTTTCAAAAAAAATACCGGGAGACCCCGGTAAATAACCTGAATGCAAACTTCTATAAGCCATGTTCTGTTCCATCAATTAGCAGGTTCTAATTGATTTCAGTAATCATCTGTCTACACAAATGTGCCTCTTTTTTCGTTCATTTCCTAATAAAGAGTGCCCCTACCATAAGTTTGGGTTGCTCGCTCGAGGGGTTTACCGCGTTCCACCATTTCCGTTTCCAAAAATGCTTCGTCACTGTGGCACTTTCAAGAATACTTTGGCATAGAAATCCTTAGCCATTTTTTCTGCCGTCAACTAATCGTTGCCTTAGCTTATTGTTTCGCTAAGCACGAACACTACAGACATCTCAGTCTGTGCGAGCATGGACTTTCCTCAGTAGTGCAATCACTACCGCGATTACTCAAAGTTTACAAGTATTATTAATCTTTGATTGGGGTAATGACACGAGTTTTGTCTAAATCGTCCTCGTTATCGTCTTCTAATTTTTCATCAAAGACATGTTTTTCTAAATTTGCTAAACGTTTTAAAATATCAAAGTTTGTCACTCCAGCAGAAGGGATGCTTGCTGATCGTGTTCCTTTAGGAACTGTTACTTGTTTAGATAATTCATCAACTTTGTTTAACAAACGTTCATTTTCACTTTGTAAAAAGCTAATTTCTTTTTGGAATGTATCATAATCACGAATAATTTGATCTAAAAATGCGTCTACTTCTTCAATGTCAAATCCTCTAAATGAGCGTTTAAATTGTTTATTTAAAATATCTTTTGTTGATAAATGTCTTTCCATGGTTTCATTACTCCTTAATATCGATTATTCCTTATAAAGGTCAGTCTAGTATGCTTGCTACTCGATGCAAAATTGTCTTTTACAAGCAGTGAAATTTTTTATTTTTCTGTCTTCAATATCATACTAAAAATTTAGAAAAATTACAAATATGTTACATTAAATTTTTAGGCATTTTTTATTTTCTTTGTTATAATGTCTTGTAAATAATGATAAACATTTAAAGGAGAGTTAATAAATGGATTGGATAGAAGTTACAGTCGTAACTCATACAGAAAGTGTAGAGGCAGTCAGTGAAATTTTTATGGAAATCGGATCTAAAGGAGTTTCGATTGAAGATCCTCTTGATTATGATCAATTAAATCAAGAACAATTAGAATGGCTTTCAGTAGAAAGAAAGTCTTTGTATGAAACAGATGAAGTTTATGTCAAAGCTTATTTCCAACCAAATCAATGGAATGATGAAATGACGGAAATAGTTACGAATAGAGTTCAAGAACTAAAATCTTTCGGCTTAACGATAGGAAAAGGAATTGTTACGTTACAAACAGTAGGAGAAGCGGATTGGGCAGAAGCTTGGAAAAAATATTATTTTCCAGTACGTGTAACCAGATATTTAACAGTTGTGCCTAGTTGGTTAGAGTATCAAAAACAACAAGAAGATGAACGATTGATTCGTTTAGATCCAGGTTTAGCCTTTGGAACAGGAACACATCCAACGACTCAATTATCGCTTGCAGCTTTGGAACAATATGTTCGTGGTGGAGAGAGTGTATTAGATGTTGGGACAGGTTCAGGTGTATTAAGTATTGCTGCAAAATTATTGGGAGCAAGTACGGTTACAGCGTTTGATATTGATGAAATGGCAACAAGAGTTTCAAAAGAAAATATCTCATTAAACCCAGAAGTTGGAGAAATTGCTGTTTATGAAAATAATTTATTACAAGGAATTCATCAACCTTCTGATATCATCGTGGCAAATATTTTAGCAGAAATTTTATTAATGATGCCTACGGATGCTTATCATAATTTAAAAGAAAATGGTGTTTTAATTTTATCAGGAATTATCCAATCAAAAGCAGAAGAAGTACGTTCTGCTTATGAAAATGCAGGTTTTACTTTAAAACAACAACTTACAATGGGTGAATGGAATACATTTGTCATGACAAAAGTGAAAGACTAGGTGAAAAACGATGCAACGTTATTTTATTAATCAAGTCATTCAATCAGTCGGAGAAAAGATTTCCGTTCTAAAAGATCAAGAGCATCATATGGTAAAAGTAATGCGGATGAATGTTGGAGAATGTTGTGAAATTGTAGATGAAAAAGAACAATTATATATCGCAAAATTGACACAAGTATCGCCATTGGAGTTAGTCATTGAAGAACATAAAGAACAACAGGTGGAATTACCGATTGATGTTACGATTTTTGTAGGACTTTCTAAAGGAGATAAATTAGAAACAATTGTCCAAAAAGCAACAGAACTAGGCGTTTGTACGATTGTACCCGTAGAAATGAAACGAAATATGGTGAAATGGACAAAGGATAAATCTCAAAAGAAAATTGAAAGATTACAAAAAATTGCTCAAGAAGCTGCAGAACAATCTCACCGACTACATGTTCCAAAAGTGTTAGATTTAATGACTTTAAAGGAAAGTGTCGTCTTAGCCAAGCAATCTACAAAAGCATTAGTTGCTTTTGAAGAAGTTGCTAAAGAAGGAGAAGCGGCAGTTTTAGTCCAATCCTTTGCTTCATTAAAAGAAGGAGATTCGATTGCCTTTTATTTTGGACCAGAAGGTGGGTTTGATGTTCAAGAAATTGAGTACCTAAATAGTCAAGAAATCCATTCTTGTGCCTTAGGGCCAAGAATTTTACGAGCAGAAACGGCACCAATGTATGCGCTAGGTGCAGTGTCGTATCATTTCGAACTTTTAAAAGGTTAGAAATAGTTGACGGAAGGCAAAGAAAGAGATAGGATAAGAAATAATTAAAGTAAAGGAAGAGATAACATATTTTTTATGAATGATGTTATCGAAATAGATGAAGGGAGGAAAGCGCATATGTCAAAAAATATAAATTATACGGCTGAAGATGTTGTTTCACTTTGTCGTGAATATATGAATGAAAAAAGTATTCAGTTCATCGAAAAAGCCATTGAATATGCGACCTTCGCTCATAAAGATCAAGTAAGAAAATCTGGCGAAGCATATATTGTTCACCCAATTCAAGTAGCTGGAATTTTAGCAGAATTGCGATTAGATCCAGATACAATTGCAACAGGATTTTTGCATGATGTTGTAGAAGATACAGGATTTACCATCGATGATATTGATTATGTTTTTGGCAAAGATGTTGCATTTTTAGTAGATGGTGTTACAAAACTAGGGAAAATTAAATATAAATCTCATGAAGAACAACAAGCAGAAAATCATCGTAAAATGTTATTAGCAATGGCGAATGATTTAAGGGTTATTATGGTGAAACTAGCTGACCGTTTACATAATTTAAGAACCTTAAAATTCCATAAACCAGAAAAACAACGCATGATTGCCAATGAAACATTAGAGATTTATGCACCTTTAGCACATCGACTAGGGATGAATAAAATTAAGTGGGAATTAGAAGATACTTCATTAAGATATTTAAACCCACAACAATATTATCGAATTGTTCAATTAATGGATTCAAAACGTGATGAACGTGAAGCATATATCCATGAAACAGTGGTAAATATCGAAAAAGCTACAAAAGAATTAGAAATCGAAGCTGAAATATATGGTAGACCAAAGCATATTTATTCAATTTATCGAAAAATGAAAGATAAAAAGAAAGAGTTTAATGAAATCTACGATTTATTAGCGATTCGTGTTTTAGTGAATAGTATTCGTGATTGTTACGCAGTTGTAGGGGCAATTCATACGAAATGGAAACCAATGCCTCGTCGTTTCAAGGATTATATTGCAATGCCAAAGGCGAATATGTACCAATCCATTCATACGACCGTTATTGGACCTGGAGGTAAACCGGTAGAAATTCAAATTCGTACATTTGAAATGCACGCTGTTGCAGAATACGGGGTTGCAGCTCACTGGGCATATAAAGAAGGAAATACGCAAAAAGTATCCAATGATCCACTTCAAAAACAATTAGATTGGTTTAAAGATTTAATTGAATTACAAGATGATTCAAAAGATGCGAATGACTTTATGAATAGTGTGAAGGAAGATATTTTTGGTGATAAAGTGTATGTCTTTACTCCAAAAGGAGATGTTTCTGAGTTACCATTAGGTTCAGGGCCATTAGATTTTGCCTACAATATTCATACGGAAGTTGGAAATAAAACAGTCGGTGCAAAAGTTAATAATAAAATTGTTCCGTTAAATTATCAGTTAAAAACAGGAGACATTGTAGAAGTTTTAACTTCTGCTAATTCATTTGGTCCATCAAGAGACTGGATTAATTTAGTATTTACGACTCGTGCGAAAAATAAAATTCGTCGATTCTTTAAATTACAAAATCGTGAAGAAAGTATTATTCGTGGTAGAGACTTATTAGAGAAACAAATTGTCGATTTAGAGTTTTCACCGAAGGAATTTTTAACGAAGACGCAATTAAAAGAAATTTCGAACCGATTTAATTTTGCAAATGAAGATGATTTATTTGCTGGAATTGGATTTGGAGAAGTTTCTGTTCAAACAGTTGCGAATCGATTAACGGATAAAGCTCGTCGAGAAATTGAAAAGCAAAAAATGCAAGAAGAAGCATTTGAACAAACGACTGAAAAAATCCAACGGAAAGATACTCAAAAAATGAGTATTAAACATGAAAATGGTGTCATTATTGAAGGGGTTAATAATTTATTAATTCGTTTAAGTCGTTGTTGTAATCCGGTTCCTGGGGATGAAATTGTTGGATATATTACAAAAGGGCGTGGCATTTCTGTCCATCGTAAGGACTGTCCGAATGTCAAAGTTCAACAAGATCAACAAACTCGTCTTATTGATGTGGATTGGGAAGATACGGGTAATTCTAAGCAACAATATGATACAGAATTAGTGGTTGAAGGATACAATCGTAATGGTTTATTGAATGAGGTATTAAATGTCATTAATAGTATTACGAAGTCTTTAAATTCTGTAAATGGGAAAGTGGATTCTAATAAGATGGCTACGATTACGGTCAATATTGGGATTCATAATACGGAACAATTAGAATTTATTGTGAAGAAGATTAATCAAATTCCTGATGTTTATAGTGTTCGTCGTGTGATTTCTTAATCGGATGCGAGAAAGAGGAAAGAGTTATGAGAGTTGTTTTACAGCGTGTTTCTCATGCGAGTGTTACAGTTGAGGAGAATGTCATTGGACAGATTCAGCGTGGTTTTCTTTTATTAGTGGGTGTAACGCATGATGATGCAATGGAAGATATGGAATATCTTGTTCGTAAGATTGTTCAGATGAGAATTTTTGAGGATGAAGAGGGGAAGTTGAATCGTAGTATTCAGGATATTGGTGGTGAGATTTTATCGGTTTCGCAGTTTACTTTATATGCGGATACGAAGAAAGGGAATCGTCCTTCGTTTTCAAAGGCAGCTCCTGGGGATGTTGCGCTTAAGATGTTTGAGCAGTTTAATGGTTTGTTAAGAGACACTGGGATTCCTGTTGAGACGGGGCAGTTTGGTGCGGATATGAAAGTAGAGTTACTGAATGACGGACCAGTGACAATCCTGTTGGATTCAAAAAACCGTTAATGGGGCGTAATAGAAAAAGAAACCTGGAAAGACTTTATTGTAGTAGCAATGGACGGCAGCAGCCCTGCGGTCTCATGCCTAAAATTCGAGCCTAAGGTCTCGAATTTTCCAGTAATAGAAGCCGATGTGGCTTCTATTACTCGTGCTACTACGAGAAGTCTTTCCAGGTTTATTTTTCTATATTTTTGAATGTCATTAACACAAAAGGCGTCGAAGACTTTTATTTGTATTATCTTAGATGGCAGAAGCTTCGTGTTACGAATCTCGTGCTACTACAATAAGACTTTTTTTGTTTTCTTTTTCTATATGTTTATTGTCGTTGGTTTTCTAAGTCTGTGCGGACTACTAAGACGTCGCAGCTGGCGTTTCTGATGACGTATTCTGATACTGAACCGATAAATAGTCGTTCGACTGCGTTTAGTCCTGTTGCGCCCATCATAATTAAATCAATTTGATAATCCTTTGGAATATTTTTTGAAATAAAAACTTTTGGAGAACCGTATTCTAAAACAAAATCGATGTCATTAAAATCATGTTCTTGGGCATATTGACGATATTCTTGGAATAAGTTTTCTGTTTGTCTTTGAATTTCTTCATTAAAGTTTCCTTCGAAACCAGTAGGAGTTTGAAGGACTCGTGTATCAATAATATGTGCAATTAAAACTTGAGCACGATTTCTCTTAGCGACCTCAATTGCTTTTTCAAAAGCTAATCTAGCTTCATTTGATCCATCTACTGGAACTAAAATTTTTGAATATTCATGGAACATAACCATCACTCCTTCATCTTTATACTTTTATTATACCACTATGAAATAGTTTTAAAAGGGATTTCATAATGATAAAATCCGTTTATAAAAGAAAAAACCACTCAAAGAGTGGTCCAAAGTAAAAACTTTATTGATAGATTTCCGGTGATGCCGTTTGATGTATTTGATAGTTTTGAACCCGCATTCTAAGCAGGTGGGCTTCTATGAGTTACTTCTTAACTTCCACGTGCAATGGCTTGTTATCCATAACAACAATCTGAATCCCTAAAAAGTCATTAATTGTTCGGTCAACACATAGTAAATACCGCGCACATCTCAGATTTCTATGTCACTATAGTAGCACTCATCTGATAAAAAATCAACACTAAATTTGATAGCGTTTACTTATATCTGAGGTGCAAATATTTTTTAAGCAGATAAGTTGAAAATGATTTCAAATATGATATGATAAAAGAAAATTTAATAAAACCAAAACATTTGGGGTGCCAATTGGCTGAGATTATACCCATTGAACCTGATCTGGATAGTACCAGCGAAGGGAAATGTGGAATGTTACGATAGTAATGTTTTCTAATGATTTGTTTGCTTGATATAAAGATATTATTTTTATTTTTTATGATGTATTTATGTCGGAACTCAAAGATTTAGTTTCCATTGCTTCTGTTAATAATGTTAGTGAATGTGCCTCCTTTTGTTTTGAAAACGAAGGGAGTTTTTTTATGGAAAAATGGAGTTTGAAAGATGTCATTTTAATGGCATTATTAGCGTTTCTTTTTGGGGGCGTATTTATGGGAGCAGGATTTTTGTATGTCGCATTAGAAGTGGCATTAACGCCTGGAGGGTATCAACCTTTTGCGAATGAAATTTTATTTGGATTATGGACGATGGCTGCTCCAATGATTGGGGTACTGTTGAAGAAAAAAGGAAGTTCGACTCTTGGAGAAATGTTAGCTGCGTTAGCAGAAATGTTAATGGGTTCTCATTTTGGAGTTGGAGTTTTAGTTTCTGGTTTTGTTCAAGGATTAGGAACTGAAGCTGGATTTTTTGCAACAGGTTATAAGAGATATGATACTTTTTCACTTACATTAGGTGCGATTGGTACAGTTGTCTTTAGCTTTATTTATGAGTATTTCAAATTAGGATATGGTGCTTATTCCTTAGGATTTTTAGTTGCATTAATTGTTGTTCGTTTTATTTCTGTTTTTGTTTTCGGTGTAGTATTTGTAAAAATTGTAATGAACTTATTAGAAAAAGTAAAAGCTACAAGAGGAAATTAATCAATGAATGGTATTACTTTAGAAGATGTGAGTGTTTGGCAAGGGAAAACTAACATTCTTCATCATCTCCATTGCCAACTGGAAATGGGCGAATTCATTTTATTAACAGGTGATACGGGAAGTGGAAAGTCAACTCTATTTCAATTTTTATCGGGCATTAAACCGATGACTTTTGAAGGTCACTGTTACTTGTTAGGAAAAGATATTTCTTCCATGACATCTGTAAAAAGAGCAACGATTGCTGGAACTGTATTCCAAAAAACATATCGTCAATTTACGATGAAAAATTTACGGAGCGAATTAACATTCACTCTTGAAAATTTAGGGTTTAATTATGAACAAATTCAAAAAAGAATTCATCACGTTACGATGGATACAGTAACGCAACATTTATTAGATCGTCCTTTTGTTCAATTATCTGGAGGAGAGCAACAACGTTCTGCGATTGCTGTCTTATTAGCAATGGATGTACCAATTTTATTATTAGATGAGCCATTTGCTAGTGTTGACGAGAAAAGTAGACGCTCCTTAATGAAATTATTATTTGAACTTTCTCAAAAGGGAAAATTAATCATTGTTAGTGATCATGATACGAATGGATACAGCGAATATGTTAGTCGTGTATTACATATTCAGCAAGGTTGCTTGCAGACGGTTCCGATTAGTACGTTGACGAATCATTCAGTTATTCCATTAGAACAAGAAGGTGCATCATCAGAGAAGTTTTTTACCTTTCAAAATGTTATAAAAGAAGGTTTGTGGTCGATTCCAGAGTTTTCTTTAGAAAAAGGGATTACGACTTTAACTGGAGATAATGGTGTCGGAAAATCAACTTTACTAAGAGCAATGGTTCAATTATCAAAAGTAAAAGGCAATTTTATATATGAAGGGCAAAAAATAACAAAGAGAAATCGTTCCAAATTGTTAACATTGACCGTTCAAGAAGCGATGCATCAATTTGTCACTTTAATGCCAAGGGATGAATTGAATTTTGGAATGAAGAGATTTGATCATACTCAAGAATGGCAAGAACGAATACTCACAGAAACAGCATTAGGTTCAAAACTGGATACAAGTTTGATGTATTTAAGTGGTGGAGAACAAAAATTGATTCAGCTAATCTGTATGCTAAGTTTAGAAATTCCATTTTTATTATTGGATGAACCTTTTACTGGATTAGATAAAAAAAGTTGCCAATTGATAGGAGAATGGATGAAGTGGAATCAACAAACACATGATCAACAATTATTAGTCGTTTCTCATCGATTAGCCCCTTTAGAAGGTGTGAGTCAACATCATATTCAAATCAGTGAGCAGACATTGAAAAAAGGGGGCATGCAACATGGAAAAACAGTCTAAAAGTTTAGCTTTTTCTCTTTTTCTAATCATAGTAACGATTGAATTATCGTTTGTTCCTTCAAATGTCTTGAATAGTTTTGTATTAGTTGTTGGATTTCTGTATTTGCTTTGGAAGAAGCAGTGGGGCGTTATTGGTGCTACCATTATTGTTCCATTATTTCCAGCGATTGGTAGTTATTGGTCGATTCGAGTTCAAGGAATTCATCTAGAGCTTGCTTCAGTGATGTTTACAAGAACATTTGCATTTGCTCTACTAGGATTTTTGTTGGCATTTAGTGTGGATTTGGAAGAATTATTATTAGTTCTGGAACAAAAAGGATTGCCTCCTCATTTTGTCTATGGCTTATTAGTCATTATTCATGCTTTTCCATATATTAGAAGAGAAGTTGTGCAAATGAAGGAAGCGAGTCAATTAAGAGGTCGTCCCTTACATTTTTGGTCAAGCTTATATTATATCAAAGTCATTTTTACAGCTTATCACTTACAAGAGCAATATGAACAAGCGATGATAAGCCATGGATTTGATGAAAAAGGAAAACGAACACCATCGATTATTTGGAAAAATGATGGTAAAGCTCTGGGATGGATGATTTTATTATTTGTAGTAGGAAATAGTATTGGATGGTTATGGAGGTAGGAAAATGACATTTACAGAAAAAGCCATGGAAGTTTCTAAACGTTATTGGCAAGGAAGTTTTGAACATCCATTTGTAACGGGATTACAAGATGGGACATTGGGGGATTCGATATTTCGTTATTATTTATTACAAGATCGTTATTATTTAGAACATTTTAGTAAAATCTATCAAATTATTTCTGATGCATCAGATGATGCAGAAGTGAAAGAATTAATGAGTAGAAATTCGCAACATTTAGCACAAGGAGAACAATTAATTCGAGAAGAATTTTTTAAAGAATTAGGCATCGATGAAGAAGAAATCAAAAATACACCGATTGCTCCAACTGCTTATAATTATGTATCACATTTATATCGACAACTAGCAGAAAAAAATGTCGTTGTAGCTTGTGCAGGAATGTTACCTTGTCCGTGGTTATATCAAGCCATTGGGGAACAATTAATCAAGCAAGGTTCTCCTCAGGAAATGTATCAACGATGGATTATGACCTATGCGGGTGAAGATAGTAAAGAAGCGGTTCAATATGAATGTGGTGTTATTGAACGTTTGTATGAAGAAGCAACAGATGAAACAAAAGAAGAAATGATAGAAGCATTTTATCGTAGTTGCCAATTTGAGTATCTATTTTGGGAAATGGCTTATACACACGAAACATGGAAATTAGAAGGTTAGGAAGTAGGAAAATGAGTAGAAATAAAAAAATTATGTTTTTAGCAATGATGGTAGCGTTAGATGTGGTTTTATCCCCATTAATGCGTATTGAAGGAATGGCACCAATGTCTAGTACAATTAATGTCATTGCAGCAATGCTGATGGGACCAGTATACGGAGTAGCTATGGCATTTTTAACAGCGATTCTTCGTATGACATTATTAGCAATTCCACCTTTAGCATTAACTGGTGCAGTATTTGGAGCGTTATTAGCAGGAATTGGAGCTAGAATGACTAAGAACATCTATGGAGCGATGATTGGTGAATTTATTGGAACAGGATTAATTGGTTCTTTATTATCTTATCCTGTAATGGTTTGGTTTACTGGAACAACAACTGGTTTATTCTGGTTTGTTTATACACCACGTTTTTGTGGAGGAGCAATTATTGGTTCAACGATTGCTTGGTTAGTTTGGGTAAAATTAAAAAATGTATCAACTATCCAACGTATTCAAAAATTATTTGCGCCAACTAAGGAATGCCCATTATGCAAAAAGTTTTAGAAAATATTTTCCCATTACAACACCCTCTGATTCATTGCATTACGAATGGGATTACAAAAGAGTTAGTGGCAAATGCATTATTATATGTGGGAGCAAAACCAATTATGGCTGAAGATGAACGAGAAATTGAATCAGTTATTCAAGTATCATCTGCCGTATTACTAAATATTGGACATTTAACAGAGCAAAAAGAAGCTTGCATTATAAAAGCCGCAAAACTTGCGAACAAGGCTCAAAAACCACTTGTCGTAGATGCTGTTGGAATAGTAGGACTATCCAATCGTCTTACTTTAGTACAACGTTTATTAGATATAGGCGTTACTGTTGTGAAGGGAAATATTTCAGAAATGAGACGATTGGCTGGACTAAAGAGTAGTGCCAAAGGAGTCGATAATGCTAAGGAAGATCAAAGTACAATGGAATTAAAAGACTTAGTTCACGCATTAAGAAATTTGGCTAAAATTTATCCACAAACTGTTTTTCTAGCAACGGGAGAACAAGACTTAGTTGTTACGAATTCAAACAGTTTTTGCCTAAAAAATGGAGTAGATTCTTTAGAATTATTTACGGGTACTGGAGATGTCGTGGGAGCTTTAATTGCTGGCGTTTTAGGAAGTGGCATTGAACCACTAGAAGCGACGATTGGTGCGATTAGTTACTTTAATGTATGTGGAGAAAAAGCAAGCAAGGTACTCCAGCAAGGAATGGAAAGTTTTCGAATTGAAACTTGTAATCAACTATCAAAATTGTACCAAGAAAATTGGCAAGAAATGCTAAAAATGGAGGACTGGACAAATGAAGAAGTTAGATAAAACATTAACCCTTTATTTAGTAACGGCACGTTATGATTGGAAAGAGGAAGACTTTTTGAAAAAAGTAGAAGAAGCTTGTAGGTCTGGTGTAACTCTTGTGCAATTAAGAGAAAAAGAATGTACTACAAGAGAATATTATGAATTAGCAACAAAAGTTAAGGATATAACAGACAAGTATCACATTCCTCTTATAATTGATGACAGAGTGGATGTTTGTTTAGCAGTGGATGCTAGTGGAGTGCATATTGGAGCAGATGAATTACCTGTTGAAGTAGTTCGAAAATTGATTG
The DNA here is from genome assembly GCA_963529535.1 of uncultured Granulicatella sp. Classification (GTDB taxonomy): domain Bacteria; phylum Bacillota; class Bacilli; order Lactobacillales; family Aerococcaceae; genus Granulicatella. Next base: position 116,603 of record CAUSAK010000001.1, read on the forward strand.
GAAAAGAAAAAATTCTAGGAGTTACAGCTAAAACAGTTAAACGAGCATTAGAAGCAGAACAACATGGAGCAGATTACTTAGGTGTAGGAGCCATTTATCCAACGACTACAAAAGTCATTACTCAACCAACTTCTATTGAAACTCTAAGGGAAATTGCAACAACTGTATCGATTCCTATCGTAGCCATTGGTGGTATTAAAGAAGACAATATGG
>CAUSAK010000002.1:0-92498 GCA_963529535.1 uncultured Granulicatella sp.
TTGGTAGCTCTAAGTTTCTAAATTCATCAATATAATCTTGAATCTCATCCATTAAATCTAACCCAGTATTCGTTAAGTGCAATTGTTCTGCTGTTGAATCAAACATTTCTGCTAACAACTCAGCCTCTCTAGCCGGACAATGAAAATCATTTAAATTTTTCGCCATCACTTCTAATAACTGTATTTGTTCCGCTCGCATTTCAAAATAACATAAATCTTTATTGAATTGACTAAATAACTGATTTTCACTTTCAATAAATAAAAGTTTTTGAGCCTGAGCTAATTTTTCTTTTGCTTCAATAATGAGTTTTGCATCATTTGTTCCATTTCCCATTCGTAAAAAGTATGCCATTTTTCTTAAAATATCTTTTAATTTATCTTCAATTTCTTGTCTTTTATCTTCAATATCTTGTTGATAGCTAGGCATATGCCAATTTAACAAAAGAGCTACTGCAGTTCCAACAAGCATTAACAAAGCCTCATTTAGTAATAACTCATTCGTGATTGTCTGACTTAACCAAAGGTGAATAGCTAACACTGAACTTGGAGCAATCCCTGCTTCTGCTTTTAATAAAAATGCAAGAGGAATATAAATGATTAAATACACTCCAAAACTAATGGTAGAATGTCCCATCACTAAAAAGACACAAACAGCTACTGTTAAAGCTAACAACATAGCCACTATACGTTTCCAAGCTATTACAATAGAGGACTTTTTCGTATTTCCAACACTTAAAATTGCAATAATCGATGCTACCGAAGCTGACGATAATCCAAAATATTGTGCCACTAATAATGATCCAAATGCAGCCAATACCATTTTAATACCTTTTAATACCATTCATTTTCCCCTTTCTAATTTCAACAATTGTTCTTTTCTATGAACTCCACCTGCATATCCGGTTAATGTACCATTTTTTCCAAGTACTCGATGGCATGGAATGAGAATACTAATTGGATTTTTTCCAACGGCTTGCCCGACTGCTTGAGCAGAGTATGTTGCTACACCTTTTTCTTTTGCGATTCTCTGCGCAATTTCTCCATAAGTCATCGTTTCTCCATACGAAATTTCTTGCAACATTTGCCAAACTCTTTCTTGAAAATTGGTTCCTTTCGGCTGTAACGGAATCGTTATCGGAGTTTGCTTCCCAGAAAAATAACTTTCTAACCAAGTTTCGACTTGCTCAAAAATCGGTAAATCATCTTTTATCTCAATATCACGATTGTCCTTGGCATCATTCACTTGCCCTACAAACCATAATCCTGTTAATGACTTTCCATCACTTCTTAATCGAACTTCTCCTAGAGGGGTCTGTATAATTCTTTCAAACACTTCTCAACCTCCCATTCCTCAGAATAAAAATAGTATACTCCATTTACTTACAAAAAAAGAAGTGGTATGTTTGTATTACTAATATTTTTAAGGAGTTCTTATGATTTTACATCAAGCTTATTTACACATTTTCGATAAAAACAGCGGAAACTTATTGTTATCGCAAAAAGAATTACCTTTATCGAATCCCTATATTACAGAATATTTTACAAAAATAATTGAAAAGACATTGAAAAGCGACCCTCGTCATGGTGTCTTACCTCCAGAAGAACCACTTCTAGGATTTTTAGCAGACGATAGCGTTCCTTTTATTGAAAAAACTCAACAACTTGCTCATAAATTATATGAAATTATCGCTCCAGCAGAAGATATCCCTGCAGCTGATTATGTATTCGCATCAGGCATTAATGATCAAGGTGGAAATTTCTTTGCGATTTTACGTTTAGACTATAGCTCTAAATATACGCATTTTTTAGATTATGAAGACGACCAAGTATTAAATACAGTGTTGCAAAATCATGCGATTTTACCAAACCCTTCTCAAAAATTATCAGAAGCGTTTATTGTGGATACAAGCAATGGACAGTATCAATTAATCGAACGCAAATATATTGTAGAAGGTAAAAAAATACCGTATTTCTCAGATCAATTTTTAGAAATCACACCCCCTACAAGTACGCAAGAACAAATCAAAGAAATTAAAAAGACTGTCACACATGTTGCTAAAAAATATGACGAAGAAAATTATCTTGCACTAGCGACTACACAGCAAGCAATCTTTACACAGCTAGAAGAAAGTGATGAAATTGATGCAGGAATTATTTTCGATACAGTCTTCAAAGATAAACCTCTTGCAAAAGAAGCAGCTTACCAAGCTATTGCGACTGAAAAAATTCCAGAAAAAATTCCAGTTACAAATGTTCCAAAATATGAGAAGAAATATAGTAAACAAAAATTCAAACTCGATAATGGTATTGAAATTACTATTCCAAGTGACATATACGAAAACAAAGAAATGGTCGAGTTTATCAATAATCCAGACGGATCCATTTCTGTATTAATTAAAAATATCGACTCAATTATGAATCGATTTAATGCATAAACAACAAAAGACGATGACTATCCAAAGCCATCGTCTTTTTGACATTTCATTTAGTGAAAGTTTTCTATTCGCTAATTCTACACTAATTCACTCGTATGATTAGTGATACGTACGAACCATTTGATCATCTGTTTGATTGATATCAATCATAATACGGTCATTTGCTAATCCAGCCATATCTTTTTTGTTAAAGTCTGAAACATCTTTTGATAAACGTTTCATAGAAATAACTTCCCCTTGTTTATTTGCTAAAACAAGTAAGTTATACCCATTTTCTGAACCTTGTCCTAACAAGAATTTGTAACCTGGACGTAATGTACCTTCATTAGGATTTTTTAATACATAAAGTTTATTATTCACAATTGTAAAGTGACCTAAAATTGATAAACGTGGGTTGAAATTATCGATGACAAATTCATTATTTTTCTCAATAATTTTTGAAGTAATCGACATTTCTGGTAATTTTTCTACACGTTTACCATTTTCACCAAAGTAGAAACGATCCACAAATTCGTTTAATCCTTTAACAACTGAATCAGGATTAATCATTCCACCAGGTTCTTGATGATCTACTAATGTATCAAGTAAGTTATACCCTACTTTCCCTAGGCTAGCATTACTTTCTAAAAACCATTCATTTTGTGCAATATAGACACCGTCTTTTGATTTATGAAGTAAGTAGTAATCGCCACCCATGCGATAAAGTTCAGACACTAGGTGATAAGGTGTATCTGTTAACATATAGCCATCTTTTCCAATGACATATGAACGACCATCGTTTGCTTTCACTGGTTGATCTGCTACCATTGAACCATTTGATGCAAAATAAGACCATTTATCTCCTACTTTTGTCCAACCTGTTTGCATATCTCCTTGGTCAGATAAATAGTACCATGTATTTCCTTCTTGATACCAACCTGTACGCATTGCTCCATCTCCATTTAGAGAGTACCATGCTCCGCCAGTAAATACCCAGCCAGTTTGCATCACACCATTATTATCAAAGAAATACCATGTACCTTTATCCTTAGCCCAGCCATCTTTTACTAATTTACCTTCTTGGTATAAATTCCATTGGTTGCCACTTTGAGCCCAACCATCATTTGTTGCAGCAAATACTTGACTACTTGCTAATGCTGCTACTAAAGCTGTAGAAGCTAATAAACTACCAAACCATTTCTTTTTCATCTTACATCTCTCCCCTTCATTATTGGTACTTTATCCAAAGAAATTCTATAAAAATCTCTATAAATCTATTTTACTCCTCTTCTATTTTAAAAAAAATATTTTTTCATATTTTTAACATTCCTTTAATTTTTTTGTAACAAAAAAGACTCTTCTTCGTAACAATTGCTAAACGTAACGCTCACTCTGCTACAACAGAAAAGTCTTTCTTCTTTTATAATGGTTTCTTCAATGGAATTCCTGGTTTTCGTGGATATTTATTTGGCGTTTCTTTTGTTTTTAAAATCGTTACGACATGACGATTTCCACCTTCATATGGTAAATCAAAGGACACATCACCTTCCACTTTTCCACCTAAAATGGCAATCGCTTTTTTCGCTTCTTCTAACTCCACTTCTGTATGAGCAGCTTTCAACGCTAAAAAGTACCCTTGTTTCTTCACTAACGGCATACAAAATTCGCTTAGTACACTTAATTTTGCTACCGCCCTAGCTGTTACGACATCATAAGATGCTCTGAAATTTTTATTTTGTCCAAAAGTTTCTGCACGATCATGGAAACATTGAACATCTGTTAGTCCTAATGTTTCTACTAAAGTGTTTAAAAACGTAATTCGTTTATTTAACGAGTCCACAATTGTCACTTTTAAATCAGGAAATACAATTTTCAATGGAATACTTGGAAATCCTGCTCCAGCTCCGACGTCACACAATGTTTGATTCGATAACTCATGATGAAATCCTAACGCTAAAGAATCATAGAAATGTTTCAAATACACTCCTTCTTCATCGGTAATCGCCGTTAAATTCATCTTCTCATTCCATTCCACCAATAATTGAAAATAGTGATGAAATTGTTCTTTTTGCACATCTGTTAACGTAATGCCATGAACTTCTTGGAGTCTTTGATAAAATTCTTCTGGTTTCATACAATCCTCCTATTCTTGAACTTTCGCAATTTTTCCTTGTTCGATATACACCATTAAAATAGATACATCGGCAGGATTTACCCCACTAATACGGCTTGCTTGTGCAATCGTTTCTGGTTGAATTAATTTCAAACGTTGACGTGCTTCTGTAGCAAGTCCATTAATGGCATCATAATCAATATTCGATGGAATACGTTTTGCTTCCATACGTTTTAATTTTTCTACTTTTTCAATAGCTTTAGCGATATAGCCTTCATATTTCACAGAAATTTCTACTTGTTCTTTCACTTCACGAGAAACAGCTACCTCTTCTTCTGCAAAACCAATTAAGTCATCATAAGATAACTCTGGACGTTTTAATAAATCACTTAATAAAATACCGTCTTTTAATTCTGCTGATTCTTTTTCTGCCAAGAATGATTGAAGTTGTTCTGTTGGTTTCAAACGAATGGATTGGATACGTTTAATTTCTGCTTGAATGCCTGCTTGTTTTTCTTGGAAAGCTGCATAACGTTCATCTGAAATCAAGCCTAATTCACGACCTTTTTCTGTTAAACGTAAATCTGCATTGTCATGACGTAATAATAAACGATATTCCGCACGAGAAGTTAATAGACGATACGGTTCTGTCGTTCCTTTTGTCACTAAATCATCTACTAATACTCCAATATACGCATCACTACGACCTAAAATAAATGGTTCTTCTCCACGGATTTTACGAACGGCATTAATCCCGGCATAAAGCCCTTGACCGGCAGCTTCTTCATATCCACTTGTCCCATTCATTTGTCCAGCTGTAAATAAGTTTTCAACAATCTTTGTTTCAAATGTATTTTTTAATTGATGAGGAATAACAACATCATACTCAATAGCATAACCTGTTCTCATCATTTCAGCTTTTTCCAAACCTTCTACCGAATGAATCATTTGAATTTGAACATCTTCTGGTAGTGAAGTCGATAAGCCTTGAATATACACTTCTTCCGTATTTTCTCCTTCTGGTTCTAAGAAAATTTGGTGGCGAGGTTTGTCGCTGAAACGTACGATTTTATCTTCAATAGATGGACAGTAACGTGCTCCTACTCCTTCTACAATCCCTGTAAACATTGGTGCACGATGTAAATTCTCACGAATTTTTTCATGAGTTCCTTCATTTGTATATGTTAACCAACATGGAATTTGATCATAGCGATAATCTTCATCTTTAGAAGTAAAACTAAATAAGTTTGGTGTTTCATCTCCTGGTTGGATTTCTGTTTTGCTATAATCAATCGAAGAACTCTTAATTCTTGGAGGAGTTCCTGTTTTAAAACGAGCTAATTCAAATCCTAATTCTAATAAGTTTTCTGATAATTTAATCGAAGGTTGAGAATTATTCGCCCCAGAAGAATATTTCAATTCTCCAATAATAATTTGACCACGAGAAGATGTTCCAGCCGTTAAAACGACTGCTTTTGAACGGTAAATTGCACCCGTATGAGATACGACCCCTTTACAAACACCATCTTCTACAATTAAACGTTCCGCAATCCCTTGTTTTAAATCAAGATTTTCTTGTTGTTCAATTGTTTTTTTCATTTCTTGCGCATATAGATGCTTATCTGCTTGCGCACGTAAAGCACGTACTGCAGGGCCTTTCCCTGTATTTAACATACGCATTTGAATATAGGTTTTATCAATATTTCTTCCCATCTCTCCGCCTAGTGCATCAATTTCACGCACAACAACTCCTTTTGCAGGGCCTCCAACAGACGGATTACAAGGCATAAATGCCACCATTTCTAAATTCATTGTTAATAATAATGTTTTAGCGCCCATACGAGCACTTGCCAGTGCAGCTTCACTTCCAGCGTGACCCGCACCTACTACGATAACATCATAGTTACCAGCTTCATAAGTTGTTACCATACTTCCTCCTACTTTCTATTGTTCATTTGTTGTATAAAATTCCACTTGATGGCGAATGTATTCACCATTTTCATATATAAATTTAGCTGAGAAAAATGGACGATTCTCTAATAGCCAACTCATAAAAATTAAATCTCCTTGCCAAGTTGGTTTTCTCAATACTTGATCATAAGGAACCCACTCTAAAGTACCTTCAGGAGAATCGATTAATTCCCCGGAAAATTCCGTTACTCGAAACACATACGTATACCAATCATGTTCGGGAGTAAATTCAGGAAAAGTAATAATCCCTTTTAATGCCATTTGATGAACCGTCAAACCTGTTTCTTCAAAAATTTCACGAATGGCACATTCTTCTGGAGATTCACCCGCTTCAATTTTACCACCTACTCCGATGTATTTACCTTCATGCACATCATTTGGTTTCTTATCGCGCTTTAGTAATAACAATTCTTTTCCATTATCGATATAACAAATCGTTGCTAATCTTGTCATACAATACTCCCTTTCTCCAACAGTGGCTTTCTCTTATTTTCCTAAACAGAATTGGCTAAATAATTGAGTGAGAAGCTCATCTTGAACGCTGTCTCCTGTAATTTCTCCTAATAAATCCCATGCTCTTGTAAAATCGATTTGAATTAAATCGACTGGCATTTCCATTTCAATACCATTTTGCACTTCGACTAATGCTTGTTCTGCTTTTTCTAGCAACGCAATATGACGAGTATTCGATAAGTAAGTCGCATCTCGTTCATTCATTTGTCCTTGGAAGAAATATCCCGCAATTTTTTCTTCTAATTGATCGATTCCTTCTTTATTTAACATAGAAGTTGTGACAATTTCTTCTTCCTGAGCATAAGGAGCAATGTCCTCTGTTGAAAGTTTTGAAGGCAAATCTGTTTTATTGAATAAAATAATTCGCTTCATTCCCTTTGTAGTTTCTAGTAAACGAATATCTTCCTCTTGTAATGTTTCGCTTTGATTTAATAATAACAATACAAAATCTGCTTCTTTTAACGCTTTACGACTACGTTCTACCCCAATTTTTTCTACGACATCATCCGTTTCACGAATTCCTGCTGTATCGATTAATTGTAAAGGTACTCCACGAACATTGACATATTCTTCAATCGTATCTCTTGTTGTCCCTGCAATGTCAGTTACAATTGCTTTTTCTTCTCTTAATAGCACATTCAATAAACTAGATTTTCCAACATTTGGACGACCCACGATAGCTGTTTTTAAACCATCTCGCAAAATCTTCCCTTGACTAGCTGTATTTAATAAGGCACGAATTCCTTGCAATACTTGTTGCGTCTTTTCTCGTAATAATTGCAAAGTCATTTCTTCTACATCATCATATTCTGGATAATCTATATTTACTTCTACTTGCGCTAATGTATTTAAAATTTCTTGACGTAAATTTTGAATTAAATGTGATAATTGACCATCTAATTGACGCATCGCTAATTGCATTGATTTATCCGTTTTTGCACGAATTAAATCCATCACTGCTTCTGCTTGAGACAAATCGATACGCCCATTTAAAAAGGCACGTTTCGTAAATTCTCCAGGCTCCGCTAATCTAGCTCCCATCCGTAGCACTAATTGCAACACACGATTAATCGCCACAATCCCTCCATGGCAATTAATTTCTACAATATCTTCTCGTGTAAATGTTTTTGGAGCTCTTAAAACACTGACCATTACTTCATCATAGACTTCTCCAGATTTTGGGTCGACAATATGCCCATAATGAATCGTATGAGTCTTTTGTTCTTCTAATTGTTTCGTTCCACATTGATAAATCGAACTTGCGATTGAAATCGCCAAATCCCCACTAATTCTGACAATCCCAATAGCCCCTTCACCAGGTGCTGTCGAAATCGCAGCAATCGTATCAAATTCTGTTTGCATACTGATATCCTTTCTTGGCTTCATTGCACAAAAAAAGTGCACACTCCACCCTTCATCGATAAAAGGGTGGCTCGCACTTTGACTGCTTACCTATATTTCAGTGATATTATACAATACTTTTTGAACTTGTGCTAGTAGAAGGAATGGTTAGAAGACTTTTTTCGTTTCCATATTGCCAATATTTGATAAAAAAGGTACAATTTATCTATCTATAACACAGGGGGTTAACAAATGTTAGAACATCCATTTAATCAAGTCGTTGAAAAAATCGCCGTTTCAGATATTCGTCAATTTGATGCAGAAGTTTCTCAAATTCCTGGAATCATCAAATTAACATTAGGTGAACCAAATTTCAACACACCAGAACATATTAAAGAAGCCGCTATTCAAGCGATTCGTGATAATCATTCCCACTATACTCCAAACGCTGGGATTCCTGAATTACGTCAAGCAACTGCAGCATACTATAACAAAAAATTCAATTTAAATTATACAGCAGAACAAGTAGTCACAACAATTGGTGCTACTGAGGCGATTAACGCTAGCTTCCAAGCTATTTTAAACCCTGGAGATACTGTTATTGTTCCAACTCCAGTTTTCCCATTATATATGCCAATTACAATGGTGAACCAAGGGAACTTTATTACAGTCGATACTAGTGAAGATGGATTTGTTTTAACTCCAGAAAAATTACGTGCTACTATCGAAGCTCATCCAGAAAAAACTTTTAAAGCCGTTGTATTAGTATATCCAAGTAACCCAACCGGAGTAACTTATTCTAAAGAACAACTTGAAGCTTTAAGCGTTGTATTAAAAGAATATGGATTATGGGCATTATGTGATGAAGTTTACGCTGAATTAACATATAGCGGCACTCATACATCATTATCTTCATTCTTACCAGATCAAACAATCGTCATTACAGGTTTATCTAAATCTCACGCTATGACTGGATGGAGAATCGGGTACATCCTTGGCCCAGTTCCATTTATCAATGAAGTTGTTAAAACTCACCAATATATGGTTACATCTCCAAGTAGTTCAAGCCAATATGGTGCTTTAGCTGCAATGTTACACGGAGAAGGTGACTGTGACATTATGAAAGTAGAATACCAACAACGTCGTGACTATCTTGCAAATGAATTACGTCGCTTAGGATTCGAAGTAGCAAGTCCTGATGGAGCTTTCTATCTATTTGCTAAAATTCCTGCAAAATGCGGAACAGATTCATGGGCATTCGTTCGTGACCTTGCAAAAAATGCTAAAGTAGCATTAATCCCTGGGGTTTCATTTGGACCTGGTGGAGAAGGCTACGTTCGTTTTAGCTACGCTGCTTCAATGGAAAACTTAACAGAAGTAGTCGCTCGATTAGAAAAATATTTAGCTTAATACAAAAGGCTGGGATTCACCCCAGCCTTTTTACTTTATATTACTAAATAACTGAAATTAGTATTATTTGGAACAAAATGTAAAAAAATGACTAACTATAGCGATTGTTCTAACTCAGTCGCACGCAATTTGAAAATTTTCATATGTTTTTTCAACTCTGATTGCAATTTCTCTACTGAAAATTTTGTTAGTTTTTTATCCTTTACAACCGACACACCATCTACCCACACATCTCTCACATTTGTTGCATTTGCGGAATAAACAAGTGCTGCATAAGCATCATAAATTGGAAACATATTAACAGACTGAGTTTCAACTAATGTCAAGTCTGCTTTCTTTCCAACCTTTAGTGAACCAATTTCATGTTCCAATCCTAATGCACGAGCACCACCAAATGTAGCCAAACGTACAATCTCTTTTGCCGGAAAAGCAGATCTATCCTTTAAATATGTTTTTTGAAAATTTGCCATCATTCTCATCTGCGTAAAAATATCCAACGTATTTCCACTACTAGGCCCATCAGTTCCAAGAGCAACTGTCACTCCATGTTCAAGAAGGCTGCGAATAGGTGCCACTCCTTTAGCAGACTTTGTATTAGCACCAATACAATGCACCACGCTAACACTCGGATACTTCTCCAAAATTTTAATATCATTTTTTGTTAGCATTATACAATGTGCAAGAACTACCGGTACTTCAAAAAATCCTATTGATTCCAAAAATTCAATCGGAGTTTGATTATATTTTTCGCGAAAATACTCCATCTCATAACTCATTTCTGACACATGTAACGTAATAGGAACTTGATATAATTTAGATAATTCTAGAATATTCCGTAAACATTGTTCAGTATTCGTATTGGGGGCATGAGGAGCAATAATTGGATGAATTAATTTATCATGTTGCCACTTATCGATAAGATCTACAGTATAAGCCATACTTTCTTTTGTATTAGTACTATCAGGGGTTGGCTGATTAATAATAGTTTCCCCAACAAAGGCTCGCATATTCATATTCTTTGCTACATCAGCAACTACATTTTCAAAATAATACATATCACACATTGTTGTAATTCCAGCTAACTGCATCTCTGCTATAGCATAAGCAGTACTTAACTCAATCAATATTTCATCAACGACTTCTTTCTCTAGCGGAAATAAAAACCTTCGTAACCGATCTGGACAATCATCTCCTAAAGAGCGAAAAGGAATCATACCACAATGAGTATGAGCATTTATAAATCCAGGGAGAAGAATCCCACCTTTAGCATCTATCCATTTATCAGCTTTATCCGCAATATAATTTGTCATACTACCTATTTCTTGGATTATATCATTGTCAAATATTAAATACCCATTTGAATACTCTGTCATCCTATTGTCCATCGTAAGAATCCATGCATTTCTATAACCAATTTTCACATTTTCACTCCTCTACTCTATCCCATTTATTTAAATCTAATTCATAAGTAAAACTAAGAATAAACTACTCACCAGTAAAGCCGTCCTAACAACTATAGGACGGCTTTATTTGTTTACCTTTTAAAAAATGTGATCATCAACCACTTTAATCAAATTATTGGTTAAGTATTTTATTCCATTGATCAATCCATGTTTTTAAATTATCATTTATTAGTTTGAAATCAACAGTTTTTGCACGTTTAGCAACCTCTCCATAAGTCATCGAATTGGATTCATCAACTGATAATTGAACATCTTTATTTACCGGTGCCTCATTTAAAGATTTCACTTTTGCAGTTTGGTTTTCTGCACTAATACGGAAATTGATATATTTAAACCCTTCTTCTTTATTTTTCGCTCCTTTAACAACATTAACTGTATTATAATTTGCGTACGTTCCTGATTGTGGCACAACATAAACTGCATTTGCATTGACTTTTTGAACTGTTCGTACAGCAAAATCCAAAACAACTGCAACTGAAACTTCACCTGCTTGGAACATATTTGCTAAATCGCTAGACTTAGAATATGTTTTAACGATATTTGGTTTCAATTCTCCTAGTGCATTAAATGCAGCTGTTCCTTTATCATTAGCTAATGTAGAACCTCCTTTATCAGCAGCAACTGATAAGAAGAGTGGCCCCCCTGTTGTTGTAATATCAGGAATAGCAATTTTCCCAACTAAATCTGATCCCCATAAATCATTCCATTCTTTAATTTCATGGCCTACTTTTTCTTTATCATAAATAATTCCAATACTATTTATTGAAAAAGGTACTCCTCCTCCATTTTGAAATACTTCTTTTGCCCCATCTGTTAAATTAGCAATGTTTGGAACGTCTTTTTCAGTAATTGTTTCGAAAATCCCTTCTGTATTCCCTTTTGTAGATCCCGATTGTGATAACTCAATAACATCTACATTACTTCCACCACTTTGAACTTTTGTAAGACGTTCTGATGCATTTCCTACTTCTAAAGTTATTTTTACACCATTAGCTTCTGCAAATGGATTAATAATATCTCTCTCAACGATATCTTGGCTAAGACCAAATGTTGAAACAACTAGTTCACCAGAACCTTTTGAATTATTTCCTGCTGCAGATGTTGTTTCATTTTTTGACAGATTCGCTTGACTATTTCCACAACCAGCTAATACTAATAATGCTGCACTTACAATTCCTACAATTTTCTTATTCATTTATTATCTCTCCTTATATTTTATTTTTTATAACACAATAATATGTTCAACTGGAAACTTAAGTGAAATAAGTGCCCCAATTTCAATACTACTAGCACTATTCACTAAAAGGACACCAACATCTGTTTGAACTTCATATTGATACGCTTTACCAAGGAAAGTTCGTACCATTACTTTACCCAAAATATCTCCCTTTTCCTCTGAAACAATTTCAATATAATCAGGTCGGATTGTTACCATTACATCTCCTTTTTTTTCATGAGATTCTGTTTCAATAGTAATTCCGTTAGAAATTCTTACATGATTATTATCTTGAACTGTTGCTGTAATAAAGTTTTCAAAGCCTATAAATCGCGCTACAAACTCTGTTTTTGGACGTTTATATATTTCCTCTGGTGTTCCGTATTGTTCAATAATTCCATTATTCATCACGGCTACTTTATCTGAAATAGAAAAACATTCCTCTTGATCATGTGTCACAAATAACGTTGTAATTTTAAACTGTTGTTGAATTCTCTTGATTTCTAAACGCATTTGCAATCGCAGTTTTGCATCTAAATTACTAAGTGGTTCATCTAGTAAAAGCAATTTTGGTTCAATAATCAATGCACGTGCAAGTGCAACTCTTTGACGTTGACCTCCGGAAAGTTGTTTTGGATATCGATCGCCTAATTTGTCAAGTCCACAAACTTCAAGCATACGAGTTACTTTTTCATCAATAACGGCTTTACTTTCTTTACGAACTTTTAAGCCAAATCCCACATTTTCTGCAACAGTTAAATGAGGAAATAAAGCATAACTTTGAAAAACCATACCAAATTGTCTAAGATGGACTGGGACATTTGTCATATCAACTCCATCAAGTTCAAACTCTCCACTATTTTGTTGAAGTAGACCGGCTACAATACGAAGCGTTGTTGTCTTGCCACAACCACTTGGCCCCAACAAAGAAACTAACTCCCCTTTGTTTATTGATAAATTCAAATCTTTTAAAATATGATGCTGTTTATCATAAATCATATTCACATTACTTAATTTTACAAAAGACATAATTTTCTCCTTATGAAATAGATGCTAATCCTGTAGATTTCTCAATTACAACCATAACTCCTATTGTGACAAACATGAGAATAACTGAGAGCGCTGATACTGACGGATCATAATTAAATTCCATATAACTTAATAAAGTCGTAGGTAACATTGTAACACCCGGACCCGATAAAAACATTGAAACTGGAACATTATTAAATGAGTTTACAAATGCCAACATGAATGCGGCAAAAATTCCCGAGACAATATTGGGTAATAACACTATTACAAACGCACGCTTCTTAGTACACCCAAGTGTCCAAGCCGCTTCTTCAATTGATACATCAACTTGTTCCATACTGGAACCAACCACTCTAATCACATAGGGAACACTAATAAGGAAATGTCCTATTATTAGTCCAGGAATAATCGGTAATCTCAAATTCACTACAATCATTTGAAAAATCGAATATCCTACAACAATCCCTGGAATCAATGTTGGTGATAAGAAAAAAGTATTTAAAAACTTTTTTCCTTTAAAACGGTCTCTCGATAGTACATATGCTGATGGTATACCTACAATTAATGCAATCAGCGTTGCTACAACCCCTATAATCAAACTCAATTGTAAGCTAGACATAAATGCTTTTGAAGTTAGTGCCATAATATACCAATCAATCGTAAACCCTTTAATCGGAAAAGTAATAATCGCCTCTGTCCCAAAAGATGTTACTACAATAATAATAAGTGGCAAGAATAAGAATAAGAACACTAGAATTGCCAGCATCGTTAGCCATTTATTTTTACGCAATATCTCCACCTCTCTTATCCATAGATTTTGCCAATAAGTTAAATCCCTTCATCACTATAAATGTAATCACAATCATTACTAAAGCAATTACACTAGCACTTGTCCAATCTCCAAGAGCTGTAGCTCTTTGATATAGAAGTGTTGCTAACATCATTTTTTTATTCCCTCCAAGTAATTGGGGAGTCGTGTAAGCTGTAAGCGTACCAGTAAACACAAGCACACTTCCAACAAGCATCCCAGGTAACGATAAAGGGAAAATAATTTTTAAAAATATCTTTATAGGACTTAGCCCCAGTGTTGAAGCTGCCTCAAGAATATCATCATCAATATTTTCTAGAACACCGATGAGTGTCATTACCATTGTAGGTAAGAATAAATATACTGAACCAATAATGATAGAAAAATCTGTATATAATAGCGTTATCGGTTCTTTTATAATTCCCCATTGCATCAACAAACTATTAATAACACCATTTTTACCAAGTATTGTAATCCATGCAAAACTTCGTATAACCGAGTTCGTTAACAACGGGAATAATGTTAATGCTATCAAAATACCTTTCCATTTCTTAGACACTCCAGATATAACATAAGATACGGGCAATCCCAACACTGCACATATCAGTGTTACAAAAAAAGAATTTACTAATGTACGCCATAATACTCTCATAAAATAAGAATCTTTAAAAAATTCACTATAAAGCTGAAATGAAAAACTATTTCTTGGGAAAAATGTTGGAATAAGACTAGAAAGTAGAGGAAGCACTAAAAAGAAACATAAAAGTACTACTCCTGGGAATATCAATATATATCGAACATTATTTCTCATAAAGCATCTCCTTGTTCGTGTTTAATTTAAATTATACTATTTTAAAAACTATTTTTCAAGATTTTTCAAATAAAAAACAAACGAACCTATGCTCTCTATTAAGTATTATTCGTAAAAAAATAATGTTGCATCTCAATCAGTTGTTTGCGAATAATCCTGAACATAAAAATTAGTTTTCCTCTTACCTTCCCGACACTTATTTATCCATCATCCTTTAAGTCAGCACAAAAAAGCCTGGGACAAATCCCAGGCCTATTCTCTCTATTATCCTAAAGTTTGCACTTTCACACCATCCGGTGTTCCAATTAAAACTGTTTCTGTCATATTTGTAAATAAGCCTTGTTCCACTACTCCTGTTAGAGCTTTTAATTCTGCTCCGAATGTCACAGGATCTTTAATCGGGAATACGTCTAAGTCAATAATATAATTTTGACTATCTGTTAAATAACGTTCTCCGTTTTCTAATACTCGGAATTTTGGACGATAGCCTTTCGCTTCGAATTTTTTGAATAATTGTTCTGAACCATACGGAATCACTTCTACCGGAAGTGGGAAGCGTCCTAAATAATCTACCATTTTAGATTCATCGACAATCCAAATAATACGTTTTGATTGTTCTGCAACAATTTTTTCAAATAGTAAGGCTCCACCGCCCCCTTTAATTCCTGAAAAATCAGGAGCAATTTCATCTGCTCCATCAACTGTTACATCAATAAAATCTACTTCGTCTACACTCTTCAATGGAATTCCTAACTTTTCAGCTTGTTCTTTTGTACGTTTTGAAGTTGTTACACCAATAATGTCTAAACCTTCTTCTTTTACACGTCTACCAATTTCTTCTACAAAATAATAAGCTGTAGAACCTGTTCCTAGACCTACTGTCATACCTGATTCAATATAAGTTGCGGCCTGTTTGCCGACCATCTCTTTCATGTTCACACGCATACCCTCCAATATGATTCAACTATCCTTATTATAGCATAAATTCTTTTACTCGTTTCAAATCTTCTTGTAATTGTTCATAGATTTGTCGCATTTCTTCAGCAGATAAACTCAATTCCACTTCAATCGTTTTCGTTTGTTCCTTCTCCTCTTCTTCTTGATAAAGAAAGACTTCTTCTTCATCCAATTGAGCCAAGTCAATTCCAATCACTTGAGAAGCCGTTGTTAAAATATTTTCTGGAGCAACGACCCATGTCATAACATACTCATCTTCCAATTTCTCTAATAATACAGCTAATCTGGATTGTTCAAATTCTGAAGAATACTCTTCTCCTTTTTCTAATAAGTTCTTCATCGCCTCCAGACATTCTTCCAATTGTGCTACAGATAATAAGTCGATTATTTCTTGATAAGCTTGTTCTTGATGAGAAACTTGTAAGAAAACATCTGTTTGAATATTGTGAGTTTGAGGATGGATAGCTAAAAAATTTAATTCAAATATAAAATCCCCTTCTGAAATCTTCATGAGCTTACCTCTTTCTTCGTTTTATTGCCATATCTATAGTACAAGTTTCTCTTTCATGTTTCAATCATTTCAAAGAAAAAAGGCTGGAGTTTCTCCAACCTTTTAACGTAATATTTCAATGACATCTTTATTCGCAGCAGATTTAGCAGGAAATACGCTAAATACAATTCCGATAAAGACAGATACTCCAACTGTTAAAGCTACTGCTGTCCAGTCAGTATAAATTTTAAATGGTAAGAAATTCGAAATCAACATCGCAAGTAACACCCCTGTTACATATCCGATAATTCCACCAATAGAAGTAATCATAATTCCTTCTAATAAAAATTGTAATTGAATCGAACCTTTAGTAGCTCCCATTGCACGACGAATCCCAATTTCTTTTGTTCGTTCAGACACTGAAATATACATCATATTCATCACACCTACACCTGCAATGAATAAAGAAATTCCGGCTACTGCTGAAACAAAATAAGTTAAGCCATCTAACACTTTTCCAATAATATCCATTTGAGCCGCTACATCGATAAAAGTATATTTTCCAGAAGTATGTTTTGAACCTACTTCATTCAAATGAGTTTCCACCTTTTTAGCAACATCTTTAGCTACATAGCCTGGTTTAACAAATACTTTTAGTCCATTCACGTTTTCTTCTTTTTTATGATAATGTTGATGAGTGGTAGAAGGAATATGTACGGCTTTATAAGGATCTGCACCAGAAAAAATAGCTTGCAAAGCATCTACTTTACTCGTTGGTTTAACCCCTTTAATATAATACACTTCTCCATCAATCGTTACACCATGTCCTAGTGCTTGTTTCGGACTAGAAAATAACAATTTTGCTAACTCTTCATCGATAATTGCTACTTTTTTATTCGCATCAATATCTACTTGGGAAATATTTTCTCCAACCGTCAAAGACTCTTTTGTTGCAGATTTTTCTAACCCCAGTACAACATGTTCTGTCGATTTCTTTGTTGGAATCGAAACACCAAAAATATAATTTTGTTCCTTTGTTTCAGGAATTTCTGTTCCCGAAACTCCTTCAATACTTTCTACACCAATACGGTCTTGTTTTGAAAAAGCTTTTTCTACTCTTCGAACAGATTGTGGATTATCAGGTTGATAGAAAAATTGTACAGTGACTTTCCCATTATCTTCACCAGCTAATCCTGAAACAGCCATTTTTTGGAATCCTTTCCCAAGACTCATAATCGTAATAACAGCTGCAATTCCGATAATAATTCCTAACATCGTTAAAATCGTACGACGAGCATTTCCTTTTAAAGAATGCAGAGCGGATCCTAATAATACACTAAATTTCATATGGAATCCCCTCCTCTTGTTCATGAATCACACCATCAATTACATGGATAACACGAGAACAATACTTCGTCAAAGTCGGATCATGCGTCACCATTACAATCGTTACACCATCTTCACGATTTAAACGATATAAAATATCCATAATACTGGCAGAAGTTTTACTATCTAATGCTCCTGTTGGTTCATCAGCAATAATGAATTTTGGACTATTCACTAATGCCCGAGCAATTGCCACTCTTTGTTTTTGACCACCTGAAAGATGGCGAGGATATTTTTCTAATTTATCTCCTAGGCCTACTTTTTCAAGAGCTTGTTTTACTTTTGAATGAGTTTGTCGAGGCGTTAATCCACGATATAATAAAGGTAGACGAACATTTTCTTCGACTGTTGCTTGTTCAATTAAGTTAAAATCTTGAAAAACAAAGCCAACAGTAGAATTGCGTACTTTGGAAATTTGATTATCACTCAAATTGGAAACAGACTCATCATTAAAAGAATATTTTCCTTCATATTTAGAATCTAAAAATCCTAATATATTAATGAGGGTAGATTTCCCAGAACCAGAAGGTCCCATTATTCCAACAAATTCTCCTTGAGTAATACGGACAGTCACATCATTTAATACATGTAACTGCTCATCTCCAACTTTATAATATTTATGAACATGTTCTAGTTTAATCATGGGACTTCACCGACTCTTCCAATTGTGTAGAAGACACCGCTGCTCCATCTGTAATGTCTGAATCTGGATTTGCAATCACTTTATCTCCAATACTTAATCCTTCTTGAACAATCCATTGGAATCCTTTTTTCACACGTTTAATATTTTTGCGTTTAGCTACCCCATTATCATATAAATAAACATATTCTTGTTCTCCATCTTTTTGAATCGCTTGTTCTGTTAATACTAAGCCTTTTTGAGGGATTTTTACTTGAACAGTAAATCCATTTGGAAGAGAAATTTCTGGTTTTACAATTACATCATAACGAGCAACACTATGACCTCCACCACTAGAAGCTAAACTTGGAGAAGTTGGCAAAGCTGGTACTGGATTAGCACCACTTCCTGACGGATCAGTAGAAACAAATGAAATCGTTCCTTTAATCTCTCTATCTTGAGCTTTCACATAGATTGTTACAGAAGCTCCCTTTTCAACTGATTCATAATCATATTCAGAAACAGTTGTTTTCGCTTCGCTATCTTTACTTGTAATTTTAATGAAGGCTAATTGTACATTTGTTTTTCCTTCTGGATTAATGCTAATGGTTCCTGCAATATCTGCTGTTACACTTGAACTTGTTTTTTTCGAAAGACGTTCGATTTTTGTGTTTACATCTTCAATATTATTATTCATATCACGAATCGCTTTTTGAGTTCCCTCGATAGCTTGATCAAAGGCAGTCGTATCCATAGCTCCTACATGAGTCGTTTGATTCGTAGCACCTTGTTGATTTTGAGCAGGGACTTCTTTTTCTAACTCTTGTTTTGCTTGAGCTTTACGATTCTTTTGTGTCTCTAATTCTTGATATAAATGATCACGTTCAGATACTAGACGACTTACTTGTCGATTTAAATCGGCAACTTCGTCACTAAGTGTTTCATTATCATATTCAAATAACACATCGCCTGCTTCTACTTCTTGGCCATCTGTTACTTTTACTTGAGCGACTTGCCCTTTTTGAGGGTCCACATGATAGCTTTGCTCTTTAGCCGTTTCAATATTTCCATCTAATACTAGAGGCTCCTGTTCTGTTAATTCCATAATCGTATAATGGTGTTCTTCTTTCTTATCTGGAGAGCGTAATTTTAAAAATCCTAATACGATTACAATAACGGCTCCTAATACCATTACGCTAATCATGCTCCATTTTAATGTTTTACTCATTGATAACTCTCCTTAACGTTTCACTACTTCTTGTGCCCATTTTTGGTATGTCATATATAACCATGCTAGTAATCCAGCAATAATCGCTGGGATAACAAAAGTAGTTACACTGAATTTTTGATGATTAAAAATATTATTAGCAATTTGCATTAAAATCGAAAAAACGTGAATTCCAATCACATAAAAGAATAAATTCTTATCTGGTAATGCTTGAGTTTTAGCACTCTTTCCAATTTTGTGATATAAAATTGTTGCAAAAATACATAGTAGGAAAAATAATAAGAAAACTGCTACTCCAACTCCTGCCGTTTCAGAACTACGTTCTACACCCTGTTTTGCTAATTCTTCTTGCACACTTGGAACAAATGTAGACGCCACTCCAATTAATACAAAGAGATTCGCAAAAATTCCAATAATATTCCAAACTTTTAATCCGGTAGCAATTTTACTAACTACACCTGCATATTTTTCAACTTTTTGTGTATCCATGTTTCATTCCTCCTAATGTTTGCTTTACAACTATTTTATTTTTTTGATACTTCTTGTGTCCATTTTTGGTATGTCACATATACCCATGCTAGTAATCCGGCAATAATGGCTGGAACAATATAAGCAGTGAAATCAAATCCTGACGGACTAATAAATTGACTTACAATTTGAATTACAATTGAAAATGCATGAATTCCAACCGCAAAGTTTAATAAGTTTTTATCTGGTAATTGTTGTTGTTTCGCACTTTTTCCAATCTTGTGATATAAAATTGTTGCAAAAATACCTAGTAATAAATAAATTACAACAATAGCCCCACTCAAACCAATCGTTTCCGTATTAAAAGCTGGATTATTTAATTTTGCTAATTCTGCTTGAGTATTTGGCAATAATAGAAATACTAGTCCTGCTGTTGCAAAACCATTCCCAACAATTCCAATAATATTCCACACTTTTAACCCCGTAGAAACTTTTCTTACAACTCCTGCATATTGTTCAACTTTTTGTGTATCCATGATACATTCCTCCTCAAAACTTTTAAAAAAAGAATAGGTTAGTTACTCTTTTAGCTAACTATATACCTAGTACCTTTTTTTGTCAATACGTTTCTTTATTATTTATTATGCTCATTATACACCGGTTGTTTCCGTTTTTATATAGATTTTTTCTTGTTTACTCATTCTTAAGAAACTCAAAAAACGCTCTTCCACAAGTATGATAACTTGTAGAAAGAACGTTTCCTTCACTCTATTTAATCTTCTAATTCACAGACAAGCGCTTGATAGCCAGCAAGAGAGAGTTGATCTCCTTGTCCATTCATTTGTGCTGGAATATTGGCTAGCAATACTTTTCTTACCGGTGTTGGTAAAGTTACTGTTTGAGGTTCTGCTTGATAATTAACTAATACAAGCACACGTTTTTCTCCACGTCGCTCATAAGCAATCATGTTTTTCACTTCTTCTAAAACAGGAACAAATGCCCCTTCACGAATGGTTGATCCATAAACTTCATCACGATACAAAGCAGTTAGCGCTCTATAATAGTTCAAGATAGATTGTGGATTCTCTTCCTGTTCCTCTACATTAATCTCTCTTTGCGGCTGTTTTGAAACAAGCCAAGCATCTCCAGTTGTAAACCCTAACTTCTCCTCACCATTCCATTGCATTGGCGTACGAGCATTATCACGACTATATTTTGAAATAGCCTTCAACGCTGCTTCATCCGTTAGCCCCGCCTCTTTAGCAACATGATATTCATTTAATGTATTAATATCATCAAACTCATCAATTGATTCGAAAATTTGATTTTCCATCCCAATCTCTTGTCCTTGATAAATAAATGGAATTCCTTTACGAAGCATTTGCACTGTGGCAAGAGCTTTTTTACTAATTTCTGTCACTTCGCCTTCAGGAATATAATGAGAAACTCCACGTGGCTCATCATGGTTTTCAATAATCGTTGATAATACACCAATGGAATCCGCACGACGATGCGCCTTGAAAATACTATCTTTTAATTCTTCTGCAGTAGGTAAATCATGGCTATACCAACCATTTCCCTTTTGTCCTAAAATCGTTTGTTTGAAATCAAAAATAGACGAGAATACCCCCTCTTCGCCAATAAAGAAATGTAATTCTTCATCCGTTTCATTAAAGACTTCCCCTACAGTGAAAGCATTATAGCGCGCAAATGTTTTTTCCTTCATTTCTTGTAAAAATGGTTCAATTGGTTGCGCATTTGCTAATGAATATCGAACAGGAACAAGCCCATTTTCTTGTTCAGATGGTAATGAACGCCACTCTAAATCCTTTTTAATATTAATAATGGCATCAATACGGAATCCTCCGATTCCTTTTTCTAACCACCAATTAATCATCGTATAAATTTCTTCACGTACGACAGGATTTTGCCAATTTAAATCGGGTTGCCCTTTATGGAATGAGTGTAAATAATATTTATTTGTTCCAGGAACTTTATCCCACACACTACCTCCGAAATAAGTTTCCCAGTTATTTGGTTCTTTTTCACTTTCAATAAAATAGAAATAATCTGCATAAGGGCCATCTGGATCTGCTAATGCTTTTTGAAACCATTCATGTTGATCAGAACAGTGGTTGACTACTAAATCCATTATAATTGAAATACCACGTTTTTTTGCTTCAGCAATTAGTTCTTCCATATCTTCCATTGTTCCAAACTGTGGATCAATCGCATAATAATCTGCAATATCATATCCTTGGTCGACAAACGGACTCTTATATACAGGAGACAACCATAAAATATCAATTCCCAAACTTTGTAAGTAATCGAGTTTTGCAGTAATTCCTTTTAAATCGCCAATTCCATCTCCATTACTATCATTAAAACTTTTTGGATAAATTTGATAAGCTACTTTGCCTTTCCACCAATCTTTTTCCATCATTGGCAGCCTCCTTCACAATCGTTAATGACTTTATTCTGATACAATTCTTTCATACTGTCAAGCAACAAAAAAAGAGATAAACGATTGTGTCCGTTTATCTCTATCCTTTTAATCACTACTAGTTAATCCATTATTTATTTTTTCGATACTGATAATATTTATAAGCGTAGTCTACACTGCGTCCTAGAAAAACAATCCCTAAAACAGCAAGCGACTTCCTATATAGAAACGTTAAAGCAAACAGTACAACTGCAATAACTCCCGTTATAATTGCGTATGTTAAATTTTTCATCCTCAAACCTCTCTCATTCATCTTCTTTTTTCTGTTTATCTTTAATATATCGATACGCATTAAAAGCGCTAGAAACTCCAAACAAAACAGCAACTAATGCATACCATTTATTATCCACCACTGCTAATAATGCGAATGAAAGAGTACATAATGCATAAATAATCGTATTCCATAAATACAAAGGAATGTTCTTCATCTGCCTGTCTCCTTATTTCAATTTATCATGTTCATAGGTATGAACTAATTCTAAGCCTTTAAACTGTTGTTGTCTTAATGCTTCATAAACAACAATTGCTGCTGTATTCGACAAGTTTAATGAACGAACATGAGTGTCATTCATCGGTAATCTTAAACAACTCTCTTCATGTTCACGCATAAATTCTTCTGGTAATCCTGTTGTTTCTTTTCCAAAAATGAAAAATTGCTCTTCATCCTTTGCCAAATCGACTTCATCATAAGTATGATTAGCAAATTTTGTAATTAAATAAATAGGACGATTGCCTAAATACTCCATAAATGCTTCTAGCGAATCATGATACGTAATATCCACATCATTCCAATAATCTAGACCCGCACGTTTTAAATGCTTATCATCTGTTGAAAATCCTAATTGCCCCACTAAATGGAGTGGTGAATTTGTTGCTGCACAAGTACGCGCAATATTTCCAGTATTCGCTGGAATTTGTGGTTCAAATAATACAATATGATTAATCGTCATAAGATCCCTCCTCAGGATTTTTTGGTAATTTTTCGTGCAATGTTTGAATCGCTTCTTCTAATTCAACAACTAAGTCTGCTTCTTCTTTCGTTGTTGCTTCCACTTTTCGAGCTTTTTCTAACATTTCTATAAAATAATGAATCAGTTCTTCACTCGATTCACTAATAATCTCACTCACAGCCCAAGCTGCCGTTCCTTTCATGACAGGTCGCATATCTTCCTTCATCACTTTCAATAATAGAGGAACAGCAGTTTTATCACGGTAATTTGCTAGCGCAATAATGGCATTTCTTTGTAGCGGCTTCTTCCCTCGCCATGAACCAGCCATCTTTCCAAACCGTTCTTTGAATTCCTTATTCGAAATCGTCACTAATGGTTTTAACAATGGATGTGTTTCTTCCACAGACGGTTCCATTTCAGGATGTAAATGAAAATCTTTCCCTTTATTATATGGACAAACTTGCTGGCAAATATCGCAACCATAAATAACATGCCCTATTTTTTTACGATATTCCTTTGGCATAAAGCCTTTCGTTTGTGTTTGATACGACAAACAACGTTGGGCATTCATTTTACCATTCCCTAATAAAGCATTGGTCGGGCAAAAATCTACGCAACGAGTACAATCTCCACAGCCATAATCAACTGGAGCATCCACTGGAAATTCAATATTCGTAATTAATTCGCCTAAATAAACATAGGAACCAAATTCCTTTGTCACTAATAAACCATTTTTTCCAACAAAACCTATCCCAGCTCGTTCAGCAACACGGACATCGATTAACTCTCCCGTATCCACCATTGGTTTAAACGCAACATCTTCTTGATTTACTTCACTTTTAATATATTCAATTAAAGCTTCCATTCTTCTGGATAAAATAAAATGGTAATCTTCTCCCCAAGAAGCTCTCGCAAAAACTCCACGTCGCTCCCCTTTTACACGTTCAGGTTTCTGACTTGGTAAAGTAGGATATGCAAGGGCAATTGAAATAATCGTCTTAGGAGAATCAAAAATCTTCTCTGGGTAAATTCGCTCTTCTAAAATTGGATGTTCAAATCCTGTTGTATGTCCTAACTCTTTAGATTCTTGCATTCCTTGAGCTAAATGATCAAAGGGTGCTGCAGAAGCAAATCCGATTTTATCGATACCAAGTTCCTTACTTTTCTTTTGAATTTTTTCTTTTAAAAGAGCTGTATCCATCGATTCACTTCCTTTCACTTTCCTTAATTACTTTACCTATTGTAACTCATTTCCACCAAAAAAACGATAAAAAAAACGCTAGCCTTCGGTGTCAATCACGGCGAAAGTTAACGTTAGTCTAGAGAGTCGATTATTTAGCAAATACTTACTAAATAAAGCGATGAATTTATCTTAACTTTTTTCCATAAAAAAATCAACATTTTTTATCATTTTGTAATTTGCATAAAAAAACGAATGTATCTCGTTTGAAATACATTCGCAATTCTTACTATTATAATCCAAAATTAATATAAGATGCTTGAGCTGCAAGATTAGCTGGAATTGTACGAGTTGAAATAACATTTAAGCCTCTTACATTCATCTCTGAGATAAATACTGATCCATCTGCATTCACCCGTTCAACAAAGCCTACATGTCCATACACAGGATCTGCACCTGCAAGGCCACGTTGGAATACAATTGCTGTACCTGCACGTGGAGTTGATGAAACACCATATCCTGCTGCTGCTGCATTCCCTGTCCATTCAGCCGCATTTCCCAATACAGAGGTTCTAATTGGAGCACCTAATTGTGCAAAGCGATTATATACATAATACGTACATTGTCCGAAGTATCCACCATTTAAAGCTGCTACAAATGATGGGTCTGGAGCTACAAATGCCCCCCCTGCAACAATAGTTGTAGATTTAGCTGCTGCTGTAACCGGAGTAGTTGCTGCCGCTGGAGTAGCCGCTGTTTGAGCAACTGCTTCTTCAGTGGCTTTTAACATTGCTTCTTTAGCAGCTTCTGCTGCTTTTTGAGCTGCTTCTCTTTCAGCATCCGCACGAGCTTTTTCTGCTGCTAATCTTTCTTTTTCTTGAACTAATCCATCACGTGCTGCAATGGCTTCTAATTCTTCATTTGAAAGATTTGCTAATGTTACTTTATGTTTATTAAATGTTGCATTTAATTCAGATTGTAAATTTTGTAATTGAGCTTCATTGGCTTCTTGTTTAGCTAAATTTTCTTTTTGAGCTTGTTCTTTTGTTTCAACTTGTTCTTTATCACGAGCTTGTTCTTGCATTAATTGACGATTTGCACCTACTAAGTCAACAATAACTCCAATACGATTTACAACATCTGTAATAGAATCTGCATTTAGTAAAAAATCTAAGTATGAACGGGCACCATTAACTTGAACTGCACGAGCTTGATCTTGTAAACGTTCATTACGTTCTGCAATTAATTTTTCTAATTTAGCAATTTCTGCTTTCAACACTTCTAAATTAGCTTTAGCCGTTTCTTGTTCAGCTTGTACTGAATTAATTCTTGTTTGCACATTGGATAAGTCTTGTGATAATTGTTCTACTTGACTTGCTACGGCTTGTTTTTGATTGTTTAAATTTTGAATTTGAGAATTTGCTGTACTAATTTGTGAATCAATATCTTGAGCGTTTACTGATGGCGCTAATGAACCTAATGCCAACGCTGTTCCTGTTACTACAAATGTTAATAACCTCTTGTTCAAATGATTCCCTCCAAACGATTTTTACTTGTATATAAAAGGCACATTTATGAAAGTGCTTGTAATCTTGACTGTTATCATCATACCATAGGACTTAAGTCTTATGTTAAATTTCGCAGAATTGTATTTACATTGTAACAAAACTGTAACATTTCATTTCAGAACAGATACGATTTCCTCTTGAGTATGCTTATTTAGCATACTTCATATAACAACAACATGTAAAAAAGGCTAGATTTCTCTAACCTTTTCTACATCATTATTTTAATTTTACTAAGAAATATTTTTTCTTTCCACGACGAACTAAAACAAAACGTCCTTCAAAGGATTGTTCTGGAGTCCATACATGTTCTAAATCTGTAATCTTTTCTCCATTAATTGAAATTGCACCATTTTGAATGTCCTCACGAGATTGACGACGACTTGTCTCAATTCCTAAATCAACTAACCATGTTGCTAAGTTTTGTTCTACTCTTTCACTTTCAAATGTTGGCATATTTTTAAATCCTTGTTCAATTTCATCAGCATTTAATTGTTGAACATCTCCAGTGAATAAAGCATTTGTAATTTTCAACGCATCTTGTAATGCTGCTTCACCATGTACAAAACGTGTTACTTCTTCTGCTAAACGTTTTTGTGCTTGACGCTTATGTGGTTCTTCTTGAACAGAAACTTCTAACGCTTCAATTTCTTCTTTTTCTAAGAATGTAAAGTATTTAATATATTTAATCACATCACGGTCATCTTGGTTTAACCAGAATTGGTAGAATTCATATGGAGTTGTTTTTTCTGGATCTAACCATACTGCACCACCAGCTGATTTTCCGAATTTAGTACCATCAGATTTCAACATCAATGGAATCGTTAATCCATACGCACGAGCTTCTGCTCCTTCAACTTTACGAATTAATTCTAAACCGGCTGTAATATTTCCCCATTGATCAGCTCCACCAATTTGCACTTGAACATCTTCTTTACGGAACAATTGTAAAAAGTCGATTGATTGTAAAATTTGGTAAGAAAACTCTGTAAATGAAATCCCTACTTCTAAACGACTTGCGACAACATCTTTTGCTAACATTGTATTTAAGTTAAAATGTTTCCCATAATCACGTAAGAAGTCTAATAATGATAAATCTTTTGTCCAATCATAGTTATTCACTAAACGAATGGATTCATTATCTCCTTGAGTTGTAAGGAATAAGCGTTTCATTTGAGCTGTCAATTTTTCAACATTATGTTGTACTTGTTCTTTTGTTTGTAAAACACGTTCACTTGTACGCCCACTTGGATCTCCAATTGAACCTGTTGCTCCACCAATTAGAATTACCGGACGGTGGCCTGCTAATTGGAAACGACGTAAAATCATAAATGGAATTAAATGTCCAATATGCATACTATCTCCTGTTGGGTCCACACCACAGTATAGTGAGACTGCTTTTTCTTGCGTTAATTGACGCAACCCTTCTTCGTCTGTCATTTGATTAATGGCTCCACGCCACATTAAATCATCAATAATATTCATACAAATCCTCCTTATATTTTTGCAATTTTCTTACACAGTTTTCTAGCAAATAAAAAAAGTCCCTAATAGCCCAAAAGCTATTAGGGACGACTTTGCCGTGTTACCACCCATCTTGTAGTTAAAAACTACCTCTCAAATCCTTATCGCGGATAGACGCTGTTTGCCACAGTTTGCTCTCAAGTGTACTTCGATTCTAGGTTGGATTGTCTTGCACCTACCGACAATTCTCTTTTTGCTCCGATGCTAGTCTCTACTGCGCTTGATCATTGCTCTCGATTTAATTGTTATCAGTATACTGACAATCCTTGAAACTGTCAACTACTTTTCCTAGCGAATCCAAGCTCCCGTTGCATCTACTTGATAGCCATCTGATGTTTTTTCAGAAACAGCCATTTGACCACTGTCTTTTAAGAGATACCATTTACCAGATGACTCAACCCATCCTGTCTTCATTTCGCCTGATGGTGCAAAATAATACCAAGCATCATTCCATTGCACCCAACCTGTTTGCATGCTACCTGAAGTGTTGAAGTAATACCATTTTCCATCTACTTGAACCCAGCCAGTTTCCATTGCACCAGATTCATTTAAGTAATACCAAACTCCATTTAGCATTTTCCAACCTGTTTGCATTTTTCCAGATTGATTAAAGTAATACCACTTATCTTTAATTTGTAACCAATCTACAGCATATTTTCCTCTCTCTGGAATATACATCCATTTACCATCATCGAACACCCATTCTTCCTGTAAATAGCCTTGTTCATTAAAGTAGAAATAACCTTTATCTGGCACACTTGAATAAATATCATCACCTTCAACAGCATTAATCATCCCTTGTTGGACAACTGGTAATACTTGCCATCCTTTTACAGGTTTGAAGTCATCTCCAATAAATACCCATGTATTGTCTACCGCTTGCCATTTTAACGCACGTTTTCCATCACGATACAATACTTTGCTGCCGTCTTTTTCAACTTTCCATTCAGGCGTACTATGTCTAAATGGTTGTCCACACTTCGATACAGGTACATGTGCATCCCCTTTAACAAGAGCTTTCTCTTGAACTACACATTTTGGAATTATCCCTTCATTTTCAGCAGCTTGAACATTGTTTGTTGCTACAAAAGTTGATAACGCCATCGCACCTAATAAAAACTTCATTTTACTCATCATTTTCACTCCCCTTTACTTGTGTGAATATCTTAGCAAACCCACCTTTTACTTGTCAATATACGATAAATATATTTTCCGTTTTAAAATATTGAATTCGAAGTTCGTTTCATTTTTATAAAAAATAGGGCTCCCCTCAGATAGAAATCTATCGTCAGACGACTGCCCTATTCAATCAAAATCGTTATTATTTATTAACGTTTTCCCATTTCCAGCTTACTACTTCTGGAATATCTTCACCATGTTCACGGATATAGCTATGGTGGAATTCCACTGTTTCATCCATTTTCGCAGCAAATTCGCTAGCTTTATCACCATATACAGCAACTGCAGCATCTTTTGCAACGTGGAAGCGGTCCATTTCAGAAAGAACACGCATATCGAATGGAGTTGTAATATCTCCGTTTTCACGGTAACCGTGGATATGAACATTGTGGTTGTTACGATCGAAGAATAAATCACGAATCATACCTTCATATCCGTGGAAGCAGAATACTACTGGTTTGTCAGCTGTAAATAATTTATCAAATTCTTCATCAGATAAACCACGAAGGTCAACTTTTGGAGAACGTAATTTTAAGATATCTACAACGTTGATGAAGCGGATTTTCAATTCTGGGAATTGTTTATGCAAGATTGAAATACCTGCTAATGCTTCTAAGTTTGGTTCAGTACCTGCAGCAGCAATCACTACATCTGGCTCTTCGCCATCTTTAACAGTTGAAGCCCAGTCAATTACTTTGTATCCTTCGCTTACTAATTCTTTAGCTTCTTCTACTGAGTAGAATTGAGGACGTGGGTGTTTAGATGAAACGATTAAGTTAATTTTATCTTCTGAACTTAAAGCTTCAGCCATAACTGCCATCAAGCTGTTTGTATCTGCTGGTAAATATTCACGAACGAATTCTGGTTTTTTCTCAGCTAAGTGAGTTAATAAACCTGGATCTTGGTGAGTATATCCATTGTGGTCTTGTTGGAACACTGTTGATGTTGCAATCAAGTTTAATGATGGATAGTTTTTACGCCATGGAGCGTGAGTTTTAGATTTACGTAACCATTTGAAGTGTTGAGTGATCATTGAGTCAACTACACGTAAGAATGATTCGTAAGATGCGAAGAATCCGTGACGACCTGTTAATACATAACCTTCTAAGAATCCTTCAGCTTGGTGTTCTGATAATTGTGAGTCGATAACACGACCAACTGGTGAAATCCATTCATCATAGCTTTCATCACGACGACCAACCCATTGACGGTTCGTTGCTTTAAATACTTCGTTTAGACGGTTAGATTTAGTTTCATCTGGTCCGAAAATACGGAAGTTTTCAGGGTTAGCTTTTACTAAGTCAGCTGCAAATTTACCAAATTCAATCATATCTTGTTTTTGGATAGCACCTGGAGTTGAAGTGTCAACTGCATGTTTCGTCCAATCAGTAATTTCCATTGGTTTTACAACCCCTGCATTAGTGATTGGGTTCATGCTCATACGACGGTCACCTTTTGGTGAAATAGCAGCAATTTCTTCTACTAATTTTCCGTTTTCATCGAATAATTCTTCTGGACGGTATGATTTCAACCAGTCTAATAGTGCATCGATATGTTCCATTGATTCACCTGATACTGGAATTGGAACTTGGTGAGCACGGAATCCACCTTCGATTGGTTCGCTATTCCATTCTTTTGGACCAGTCCATCCTTTTGGTGTACGTACTACTAATACTGGCCAATGAGGCATTGTTGCTTCTTCAGCTTTTTTAGCACGAGCTTCTTTTTGGATTGCTTGAATTTTTTCAATTGCTTCGTCTAATTTTTCAGCCATTAATGGGTGAACTTTTTCAGGATCAGTTCCTTCAACAAAAATTGGATCCCAGCCTAAACCGTTAAAGAATTGAGTTAATTCTTCATCAGTACGACGAGCTAAAATTGTTGGGTTGTGGATTTTACCACCGTTTAAGTAAAGAATTGGAAGTACAGCACCATCATTTACAGGGTTGATGAATGTATTTGAGAACCAACCAGCTGCTAATGGACCTGTTTCTGCTTCTCCATCTCCGATAACTGCAGCAGCAATTACGTTAGGGTTATCTAAGATAGCACCTGTTGCGTGAGATAATGAGTAACCTAATTCTCCACCTTCGTGAATAGAACCAGGAGTTTCAGGAGCAGCATGTGATGCAATTCCTCCTGGGAATGAGAAAATTTTACACAATTGTTTGAAGCCAGCTTCATCTTGCGTAATATTTGGATATAATTCAGTATAAGAACCGTCTAAGTAAGAGTTAGATACCATTACTTGTCCACCATGTCCAGGTCCTTCAATATAGAACATATCTAAGTCATATTTATTAATAGCACGGTTTAAGTGTGCGTAAATAAAGTTTTGTCCTGCGATTGTTCCCCAGTGTCCGATTGGATGTAATTTAACGTCTTCTTTTTGTACAGGACGACGTAATAGTGGATTATCTTTCAAGTACATTTGTGCTACTGAAATATAGTTAGCTGCGCGCCACCACGCATCCACTTTCGCTAAGTATTCTGGTGTATCAAATTGTGTCATTTATAATTCTTCCCTTCTAGTTTTCTCTTCCAAAGAAAATTTGAAAAATGGCGTTTCAAAAATCCTTCAAAAAATAACCGTCAAGTATTTATCATATCTCCTTTTTCTTGTCAAGAAAATTTGAAAAATCAATCATTATTTAACGCTATTTTCTACAATAACTAGGAAAAACTCCTAACAAACGGTTATCATTTCAGTTTTTGAAAACGTTCATAACCACTTTTATTTGACTGTTTGGCTACAAATTTCTTTAGTGGAATGATACAATTTTTAAAGACCCTTGCTAGAGTATTCAATAGAAATTTACATAAATTTTTAAAACAAAAAATTCAATCAAAAACTGTGAGATTCTCTTAACGATAGGTATTCCATCATATCATTTAAACGCTATCATTGCAATATATTTGCTTCATGCTCTATATCGAAAAAAATCCCTCCATCATTCGATAGAGGTATAAGATTTTCAATTATTTTTCTATAAATTCAGTATCGATTACTATAGGAGCTGATTTTTCTTTATAAATTTCAATGTTTGCTAAATCATCTTTTGCTAAATGTTTTCTTAATTTTTCTGCCATTGCATTAAAAGTAATATACGTCAATGCACCGGAAGTTACTGCGCCGACAACTGGAACAACTTTGGACACACCATTAGCAAAGATTTTTTTAGACATTTGAACACCGAGAATGGATGCAATTTTTTTAACGATTGGATAAACGAATCCTTTTGTAAATGCATATTGAGGTAATTTTTTTGCAACTTGTTTCGCAATTTGCGCGGATAAAGCATGAACCGCATTTACTGCGCTATTAACACCAAACATGATTCCGATGAATAAAATGAGTAAATTTTTCGTTTCTTCATTCATTTCTTTTGCATCAAAATTCAGTTCACTCCAACCATATAAATAAATTAACTTTTGCAATACTCGTAAAATATGAGCAAAATATTGCGCTAAATCTGCTGGAAGTGAGCCGAGAATCACAAAACCTCCTGGAAGTCCTGCAGCTGCAGAAATCGTACTCACTTGGGTCGCTTCTCCTTTAATACAACTTTTTGCAATTTGATTAATATCTTCTACTGGAATTCCTGCATATGCCGGATTATATTGAATTGCTAATTCAACTACTTCTAGATGATATCGATCTCTCAGTTCTTTTCTTAAAAATAACTCTCTATCAATTTTGACCATAGGGAGTTTTGTCGTTTCCAATAGTAAGCGATCAATTTTCAATAATTTCAATATTCTTTCTCCTAATTTAATCCAATACTTTTTGCTTGATTATAGCATAGGTTATGATGGACGTACACTAAGGACATCATAACCCAGACTTTTCTTTGAAATTGTGGCAAGGGACGATAGCAGCCCCCTTCGGGATCTCATATATTTGCTGCTATTTTGAAACTCTTGTTTATTCTGATTTTATCGTAGAAAATTTATTGATAAATATCTTTCAGAATTGATATAATTTGCTTATAAGGGAGGAATGATTGATGACAGACAGCGCATTTTTATACACACTTAATCCAGATGGTTCAGCCATGATTGGATATGAAGATTATGATGTCGATATTTTTGAAGGGGACGATTATGAAGTCACTTACTTATTAGATGCGGAAAACTTTACGAATCTCTTGCATCATCTAAATATTCCATTAAATCACGATACTAAAAAACAATTACAAAAAAATTTGGACAACATTTTGATTCTAGAAAATTTGAAGAGTTTTGTAAGGAATACTGTATTACTTATGAACGAAATGTGCGGATTGGATAATTAGTTATTATGAAAGTTTAAGGAGAAACATCATGAACAATCAACAAGTACAAAATTTTTTCTATGATAAACGGGATACTCCCTGCCCAACAACGGAAGCGTTAATTAAGTCAGGCTATCAACAAGAACGTGAGGGCTATATTACTTATGCCAAAGAACATGGTATTGAAGTTAATTATCTTGAAGTAAAACCTACTCAGTGGTGGCATTTAATCAAATGTTATTGCGCCCAATCAGATCCTCATAAACCATTTCCTTATTCTGTCAAATGTGGTGAATTATACTTTTGGATGGCAGAAGTGTCAGGAGCATTTAGTCAAGAAGAACTTTTGAAGTTAAAAGATCAAGCGATCGCTGCTTGTGATAGAGTTATTCGAAAAAATCACTCCCTTCCACCTCTAAAAACTGCCAAAGGAAATCTTATTATTAGGGATTATTGCTTTAACAGGATTTGTGAGATTGTTGAGAGAGTATGAATGAAAACTCCTGCTGATTAAATTTTCAACAGGAGTTTTTGCTCATTATTTTCTATTTTTTACTATATTTTCTATCTTCTTCAATTCCCCTAAACAGTCATTTTCAATGTGGGGTAAAGTATATTCAGCATCATTTGTCTCTTTTGTTTTACCTTTTATTTCTATTGATTCACCAAACAGTTTTTCACCAATCTCTATATTATCATCTATTTTACTTAGTAATTGCTCAATATGATAGTTCCAATCTTTCATCCTCATCGTACATTCTTGTTTTGCTTTTTTCTCTGCAAAACCCAAACATTCCGAAACTAATTGATTAAAACTACTCAGTTCTTTTTCAGTCAAATGTCTTTTGGAGTCAGAATATGTTGGAAGTTCTCCTTTAAAAAGTTTTACTCCCTGATTATCGCCCGATTCAGTTGGTGTTTGATAATGAATAGGAAAATGTAATTTATTTCGAACTGTAGTGAAAAATCGTTTGGCTTCTCTATTATCTTTATTATAATCAACGGATGTTGCAAACAAATCTAACAATTGACGATAAAATACTTTTTCACTAAAACGAATATCACGAATCCGTTCTAAAAGTTCTTTGAAACAATTATCTTCCCCTAAATTTTTAAAACGCTCATCGGCCATAGCAAAACCTTTAATGAAATATTCCTTTCAGTTCGCCTTAGCAAAGGCTTGAAGGAATTCTTCAAAACTATTTGCACGAATAAGGGTCTTTTCCAAATCAGGGTCTTGTAAGAACTTATAGAGAAACTCGAAGAACTCTTGCAGTCGTTGCTTGTCTTTTGAGGCAATAGCTAGTAAGAAAACGATATTAACCGAACTCTCTCTAGTCCACTTGATGGTTTTTTCAGAAAGGAACACCGCAATTTTACTTTCATCAATCTCATCACTAATGGAATGCGGAATAGCGATGTGTTCAGAAATGACGGTGGATGACAGTGTTTCCCTTTCAAGCACCTTGTCAAAGAAGTCTGGATTCGCGATGTTTTGATTGGCTAACAAATGGCATAATTCTTGTAAACACCTATCACGATTGAAGCTTTGACTCCCTCTATAAAAAAGTTGCTGGTCAAAGAAATGATGAGGGATGTCCTTCTTTAAAGTTTTTCGAGCAAGTTCCTTTATTTGTTTGATTCCCTTCTCCAGCTGTAGGAAGTCTAACTCCACAACTGGTATTTCACTTTTAGAGATAGGGATGGTAGAAACGATAAAATCCGCGCTCTTTGTACCCTGCGTTTTGAAAAGTGCAAAGGAAACACTATCCAAAATCTCTAGCTCATAGTCGAATTCCTTGTGTAAGATAGTTTCGACTAGCCGGCTCATGGAAACACCTTGTCCACAGACAATGAGCACTTTTTTCTTTTTGAGAATACTTTTCTTTTTCCTTTCTAGTGATGCGGCAACATGAAGCGCAACATAGCCTAGTTCATCTTCGGTCAACTGCAGGCCAGGAAGGTTCTCCATAGACAGCAAGCAGATGTTAAATGGAAATGAATAGACCTTCTTGATGGTCTCCAACAAGGGGTTTTCCTTTTGTGTCATCAAATTCTTGATTGGCAAGTAGGTCAAAAAATGCTGTACCAAGTCTTTTTCCAAGATAGAGTCCATTTGTAAATCGATTTCAAAAAGTCGATATATCTCCAGTAGAAAGTCATCTACCAATCGTCTTATATTATCTTGGGCTGCATCTGTGGAGTGCGCACCAGACAAACCAGCAAGTAAACGACTGATAATCCACTGCTTCTCACTAGCTGGCAAACAAATTAGGTAATTCTCTTCAATCGCCGTAACCAAAGCATCAACAGCCAGCTGCAAGTGAATATCCACTAAAATCGCCGGTTGATCCGAAAGGTCAATCAAATGTCCAGCCATTACCCGGGAGATAACAATTGCCAAATCAATAGCGAAGTTCTTACGATGAAAATCTGTAATCCGAAAAACATTCGGCGGGAAATGAATCAAAGTACATTGCATTAACTCGCTCAACTCAATCCGTTGGAAAAGAAGCTGTTCACTGGGCAAAAAAGTAGTGATATAGGATTTCTTCTTGCGATTAATTAACTCCTGATAAATGCACTGACGAATACTCGCTTCCCTCCCATGAATCTTGTATCCGATATTAGCTTTTGAACGGATGGTTAAGTCATAGTCTAACAGGATTTCCTTCAACTGTCGCAGATAAGTCAACAAAGTCGGTCGGCTCACATAAAGAATCTCGCTAAGCTCATCAAGTGAAATATAGTCATCACCGAAAAGCAAGATCGTTAACAGTGTGTTCATGCGACCTTGGGAAGTTTCCAAGTTTTCCTTGGATGCTTGATTTAGCTTATCCATTTGAATGGACAGCTTTTCTTTCCCTTCTATCAAGTAGCCCTTGCCGCGTTGTAAGATAATTTGTCCGCCGTAGTCCTTGAGTTGTTCATTGAGTTCATTAATATCCGTGCGAATGGTTCGCATGGAAACATCAAACTTAGTTGCTAATTCCTTTTGGCTAGTGAACTCTTGATTATATATGTGTGTAAATATGTTGTTAAGCCTTTGATATGTAAACATAGTTGTTTTCTCCTGTTAATAGTAACTTCTAATTTAATTCTAACAATACGATTATGTCTCTACAAGTTCAAGTTTACTCTTTTCCACTTAAAAGTGGAAGCAAACCAAATAAAATAAGAATAAGTCTTTCCAGTTTCAAATGGAAAACAGTCTTATATCTTTATTCAGTTTTTCATTATACAATTATAAGTGTAATAGAGAGGAAAGGAGAAAGAAGTTGGAAGGATACTTACCGAAGAAACACATCAAAGTCATTGGACAAGCAAGTGACTGGAAAAGTGCTGTTTTATTGGCTAGTCAACCATTGCTGAAAGAAAAACTCATCACGCAAGAATATATAGACAATATGATTGCTAGCGTTCATGAACACGGTCCCTATATGGTTCTGACTGATTACTTTGCCCTTATGCATGCCAAAGCTGGCGTTGGAGTCAATGAACAGTCTATGAGTTTGCTCGTAACAAAGAGTGAAGTTGATATGGAAGGCAAACCAATCAAGATTTTTCTGGTACTAGCAGCTAAGGATGCCACCAGTCATTTGGCGGCACTGTCACAAGTTATGGAAGTTTTCATGGACGATGATGTTCGTGAGACAATTATGCTAGGTGACAAAGAAACAATTGTCAATATATTTAACTAAAGGAGGAAAAAGTTATGAAGATTTTAGCAGTATGCGGCTTCGGTGTCGGTTCATCAATGGTTCTAAAGATGTCAATCGCCAAAGTAGTTAAAGATTTAGGCTTGAAGGCAGAGGTGGAAAACACTGACCTGTCAACAGCCAAAGCAACAAAAGCGGACGTCTACTTTACAAGTAACGAGCTGTTAAAAGAGCTAGAAAGCTCAGTCAATGCCCCTGTTTATCCAATCAAGAAGTATATGGATAAAGAAGAGGTGCGTGGACAAATGGAAAAATTCTTAGCAACACAAAACTAATGGAATAAAAGGAGATAATCAAAATGAACTTTATTACAGATCACATTTTAAGAAATCCACCAATTTTGCTTGGCTTGATTGCGCTAATCGGTTTAGCTATGCAGAGAAAATCAATTTCAGACATTATCAAAGGCACTCTTTCTGCTGCCTTTGGAATGATTGCCTTAAGTACCGGTGTTAGCATGTTAGTTAAAGCCATCCTTCCTTTGAATCAAGCAGTACAAGTACAGTTGGGTGTTGAGGTGGCAGAAGGTTTGTCTGATGTAACCTTTGTTGCTGAATACGGTGGAGATGTTGGGCTGGCCATGTTCTTTGGCTTAGCGATTCACTTACTTATCGCTCGCTTTACTCCAGTTAAAACAATTTTCCTAACTGGTCATATGCTATGGTGGTTCCCATTCATCTTTGTTGCCGGCGGGGTGGAAGCTGGACTTTCAGGCACGGTGTTAATCGGCTTAGGCGCGGTCCTTTCAGCACTTTACTGGTCATTCATGCCTTGGATTATGCGTAAGTACGTTTGGGACGCTACTGGGGATGACAGTTTCTTAATCGGACATCCAACTGGTATTCTATCATTGATAGCTGGTTTTGTCGCAAAACGCGTAGGGAACAAAGAAAAGTCCACAGAGGACTTGAACATCCCTGAAGGTCTAGGTTTCTTCCGTGAAATTTCAATCACTGGTGCGATTGTTATGTTTATCATGAATATCGTAGTCGGTTTGATTGCGCCTGTAACGATTCCTGAAGGCGACAACATCGTGATGTTCGCCATAAATGCAGGTCTGAACTTTGCAGCTGGTCTATTAATCATGCTTTATGGTGTCCGTTTGTTGATTAACCAAATCATTCCTGCGTTCCAAGGAATCGCGGAGAACCTTGTTCCAAACGCAAAACCAGCTTTTGATGTTCCAATTCTATTCAACTATAAGCCAAACGCAGTAATCATCGGTTTCATCGTTGCAATGATAACCTCAACCATTCTTATCGTCATCGCCAACAGCAGCAATATCTTTGGCATTCTTTTAGTGCCACTTGTAATCACAAGTTTCTTTGAAGTTGGTGGTGCCGCTGTTATTGCGGATGGTCAAGGTGGCTTGCGCGGAGCGATTATTGGTACAACCATAGCTTCGGTTGCGATGGTTGCATTAGTGGGAATTTCAGCCGTAATGTTTGGCGAAACAATTCGCAACTGGTTACTGATTTTTGGTGGAAATGACTTGTCCCTATTCGGTATTATCGGACGTATCATTGGAGGACTATTTGGAGGATTCGCTTGATGTTTCAATACTATAGAAAGATACAAGAAATCCTTGACACAGTTTTTGAAAAAGAAACACCATCAATCAATGAAGCTATTCATTTGCTGACAAAAACAAACTTAGAAAAGAAATCCGTTTTCATATTTGGCGCAAGTCATGCAGGGATTTTGGCTGAAGAAATGTATTATCGCGCTGGTGGCATGATGACGATTAACGCCATTTTTGGACGTGAAGTAATGTTAGATAGAAGCCCGATTACCTTTACTTCACAGATGGAACGTTTGGAAGGCTACGGAACCGCCATTGCTGCTACTGTTCCTTTTCAAAAGGATGATGTCTTGATATTGCACTCAGTTTCTGGGCGTAACTCGATTATAATTGATATGGCACTATATGCCAAAGAGTTGGGTGTGAAGATTATTGCTTTGACAAATGTAACTTACTCTAAGTCCACTGACTCGCGTCATTCTTCAGGAAAGCGTTTGTTTGAACTGGCGGATATTGTCATTGATAATCATGGCACCATTGGTGATGCAACTTGTGAGATTAGGGGAATTGAACAAAAAGTCGGCGCTTCATCAACTGTCATCGGTGCGACAGTCCTCAACACCATCATCGTGGAAGTTTGTCAGAAGTTGGTTGATAGTGGAATTAAAACCCCTCCAATATTTTACTCAGCCAACCTAAACGGTGGCGATGAGTTGAATAAGCAGTTGATTCAAGAGTATCAGGATGCGATACATTATAATTTTTAGTTATAGAAAGAAGAAGCTAGGATAAAAAATACCGGAAACAACACAAGAAAAGAAAGGAAAAGGCAGAGTTTTTCTGCCTTTTCCTATTTCCATATAAAACCCTAATTACGAGAATCCTGTTTTTTCAAGAATTCCTGCAGCCAATAAAAGCTGGCCTTAGGCACTCTCTTCATATCCCGGAGCTCGTGATTTCCTCTGTTGACCATAAACCATCCCATATCTCTTTCCATGTCTCCCCCAGAGCTTAAGAAATTAATCCCCAACCAAGATATCCTGACACTTTACAGCCTTCATCCTGTATAGCGTAGAACATTGCTTGAATATGTTGTTCATGATAGAAAATGTGATAATCATCCTTGATTGGATTCTGGCCATCCCATTCTTCTTTTACGCCGATCCCATTGGGTTCACACGCGACCATGAAGTTTGAAAATGATAGAAGTTCATCCCCATTTCTTTCATTAAATCCAAATCTTCTTTATAGCAATGATAGTTATCTATGCTGTCTTTCAAATTTGAGCTGTTACCTGTCTCCTTCTTTACATCATAGATAGAAAGACCCTTGCCACCTTCCTACCCACAGCATTTTAAAATACAAAACATCACCCGAAGAATTACTCTTCAGGTGACCTATTTCTAAAATTTACAAGTATTTTTCAAGAACACAACTTACAAAACGACTATTTTTAACTACTCCCACTCAATCGTAGCAGGTGGTTTACTTGTAATGTCATACACTACTCGGTTCACATGTCCGACTTCGTTAACAATTCTTGCACTAATAGTTTGTAAGACTTCCCATGGGATGCGAGCGAAGTCACTTGTCATGCCGTCAATACTTGTCACTGCACGAATGCCGATTGTGTAATCGTATGTTCTTCCGTCTCCCATTACTCCGACACTGCGGATTCCTGGTAAGACTGTGAAGTATTGCCATACATCTCTTTCAAGTCCGTTTTTAGCAATTTCTTCTCTTAAGATGGCATCACTTTCTCGTACGATTTCTAGTTTTTCTTCGGTTACTTCTCCTAGTACTCGAATGCCTAGTCCTGGTCCTGGGAATGGTTGGCGCCATACGATTGAATCTGGCATGCCTAATGCTGTTCCTAAGGCACGGACTTCGTCTTTGAATAATGTATTCAGAGGTTCAATTAATTCAAATTGCATATCCTCTGGTAGTCCTCCCACATTATGGTGAGACTTAATGGTTTGAGCTGTTTTTGTTCCTGATTCAATAATATCTGTATATAAAGTTCCTTGTGCTAAGAAATCCACATCCGTTAATTTTGCGGCTTCATCATCAAATACATAAACAAATTCATTTCCAATAATTTTACGTTTTTGTTCTGGATCACTAACACCTTTTAGTTTGGATAAGAAACGTTCTTGAGCATTCACTCGGATAATATTTAAGCCGAATTTTCCAGAGAGGCTTTCCATTACTTGGTTGCCTTCGTCTTTTCTAAGTAAACCGTGATCTACAAAAATACATATTAATTGGTCACCGATTGCTTTTTGTAATAGAACACCTACAACGCTTGAGTCAACTCCGCCTGATAAACCTAATAATACTTTTTTATTGCCAACTTTTTCTCGGATTTTTTCAATTTCCATCTCAATGAAGTTTGCCATCGTCCAATCACCTGTCACACCACAAATATTGAACACAAAGTTTTTCAACATATCATTTCCATGAATACTGTGACGTACTTCTGGATGGAATTGTACTCCATAAATATTTCGTTCTGGGTTTTCAAATGCTGCAAATGGTGTGTGGTCATTCGAAGCTGTTACAGTAAATCCTTCGGGGATAGCTGTAATTCTGTCACCGTGGCTCATTAAGACTTCTTCTGCAGTAGATAATCCTTGGAAAATTCCTGAATCTGTATTAAATACTTCTACTTTAGCAGGACCATATTCTCTTGTCGGTGAAGATTCAACAGTTCCTCCAAATAAATGAGTTGTCAACTGCATTCCATAACAGATTCCTAATACTGGAATTCCTAATTCAAAAATTTCAGAATCTACTGTAAAAGCACCCGATTCATAAACACTATGAGGTCCTCCAGAGAAAATAATCCCTTTTACATTTCCATGCTTTTTGATTTCTTCCGCTGTTATATCATTATGAAGTAACTCACTAAATACTCCAAACTCACGAATACGACGTGTAATCAGTTGATTATACTGACTTCCAAAATCTAATACAATAATTTTTTCTAACGAAGTGGTTCTTGTTGACATAAAAAGCCTCCTTAGTCTTATTATCTATATTGTAGCAGAAAATCACGAAAATTACCTTAAATATTTATAAAATTCGTTCGGATTTTTATTAAATTTTCTCATTTTTCATGTGTTATCCTTTCTATTCCAAAAAAGAACCCACAGCGACATTCATCCTGAGGGTTCTTCTATTATTTAGTATTTCTTCACTTGGACATAGTCAATATGATGTCCGTATGTTTTATGCAAAATAAAGTCTGCACGTCCTTTTGTTGGTAAGATGTATTCCTTTAAATTCTTCAAATTCGTTTTTTTCCATACATCTTTTGCCATAGCAATCGCTTCTTCTCGATCTCCAATCGCAAACTGGTAATAAAAATTATCGGGTTGAGTTTTTGCTCGTTCCATTAATAATTCAAAACGTTCTAAGTACCATTTTTCAATCAGATTTTCTTCTGCATCTACATAAATCGACCAGTCAAAGAAATCACTGACGTAAATTTCTCGATTCGGTGGCAATTGTAATACATTAATTCCTTCCACAATTAAAATATCAGGTGGATAAATGACTTGTTTTTCATTTGGAATAATATCGT
Organism: uncultured Granulicatella sp.; assembly: GCA_963529535.1. Classification (GTDB taxonomy): domain Bacteria; phylum Bacillota; class Bacilli; order Lactobacillales; family Aerococcaceae; genus Granulicatella. The sequence continues at coordinate 42,240 of CAUSAK010000002.1, forward strand.
AAATTTCATGAGAATAAACAGGTGCTTCAACAGCTTCTTCTCCTGTTTTAATATCCAATAAGAAATTCACTAATGATTCCATATCATAACTTTCTGGGAATCCTTTTCGGTGTAAAATCCCTTTTTCCACCAAATCCTTTGTTGGCCATAAAAATCCATCCGTTGTCATCAACTCAATCGTTAATTCTGGATATTTTTGTTGGAGCATTGTTTGCATTAAACGAGCCGTTGTACTTTTCCCAACTGCCACACTTCCTGAAACTCCAATAATAAATGGAACTTTCTTCTTCGGTTGTTTTAAGAAATATTGTTCTTGTTCATGAATTTGCCCATGTTTTTGATAATAGATATCAAAGTAATCTAATAAGGGTGCATATACTTCTTGTACGTCAATTAATGAAATTCTATCATTCAATGATGTTAAATGTTCTAATTCTTGTAATGTTAATGCCAAGTGATGGGCATTTTGATATTGTTTCCATTCATCTCGGCTAATATGATAATACGTCGATGTGTCTGTCACAACGATTCTCTCCTTTTATTGAATTGCTTTTCTTGCGTATTTTACCATAGTTTTTTTAGGATGACTAACGATTGGGTCTTTAAATTTCCTTTAAATCCTCGCTTGTTCGTTTACACCTTTAGTGGTTTTTAGTATGATAAATAAGAGAAATTATGAAGGAGTTTTATCATGGAATATACAACAGCTTCCGGTATGGGACAGTCTACTGGAAAAGTCATTTTAATGGGGGAACATGCAGTCGTCCATCATCAACCTGCGATTGCCATTCCTTTTTCCGGTGTATCAGTTCAAGCAGATATTCAACCAAGCTCTCATCCGCTAAGCATTCATTGCGACTTTTATAGTGGATTAGCTTATGAAATGCCGGAAGTATTGAAAAGTTTAAAATTTACAATCCATGAAGCATTGAATCAAATTGAACAACTTCGTCCTGAATTAGGAATTACACCTACTACTCGTTCATATTGGAATAATGGGAAAGTAGAAAAAGGAGAGGCTTCCTTCGTACAAGCACCTTCTATTGGGATTACGATTACTTCTTCGATTCCTGCAGAACGCGGCATGGGATCTAGTGCTGCTGTTTCAGTAGCGGTAGTGAGAGGATTATTTAATTATTACAATGTTCCTTTAAGTGATCCATTATTATTCAAAATTGTACAAGCTTCTGAAAAAATCGCTCATGGAAATCCAAGCGGTATTGATACAGCAACAACTAGTGGAAAAGAAGCGATATTTTTTATAAAAGGAGAAGCTTTACAACCTCTGTCCATTCAACTAGAAGGAAGCTTGGTCGTGGCAGATACAGGCATTACAGGGCAAACACTAAAAGCTGTTCAAGCCGTACAAGAAAAAATCGAACAAGAATCCATTTTTACTCAAAAAATCATTGAAGAAATTGGGACATTAGTACATACTGCTAAAGATTGTCTATCAAAAGGAGACGTTCATACATTAGGAAGTCTTCTGACTCAAAACCATGCACTTCTTCAACAATTAGAAGTATCAAACGAAACATTAGACCATCTTGTTCAAACGTCTCTTGAAAATGGAGCGCTTGGCGCCAAAATGACAGGTGGCGGACTTGGTGGTTGTATGATTGCTCTTGCAGCAAATCTTGAAGACGCACAAAAAATTGCTACAGCTTTACACGAAGCAGGAGCTGTACAAACATGGACACATTCATTTTCCAATGAATAAAAAGGAGCTTATATGAAAACAACAGGAATTGCACGTGCACATACAAATATTGCACTCATTAAATATTGGGGGAAAAAAGATAAAGCATTATTTCTTCCAATGAATAGTAGCTTATCCCTCACATTAGAGGCTTTTTATACCGATACAAAAATTACTTTAGATGAAACTTTAGAACAAGATGAATTTTATTTAAATAATGTTTTGCAACAAGAAGCTGAAACACAAAAAATTTCAAAATTTTTAGATTTATTCCGTATTCCTGCTAAGGAAACACGATTTGCTCGTATTGAGAGTTATAACTTTGTTCCTACTGCAGCTGGTTTAGCAAGTTCTGCTTCAGCTTTTGCAGCTTTAGCAGGAGCAATGCATCAAGCAATGGGCTGGGATTTATCAAGAAGTGAATTATCGACATATGCTCGTCGTGGAAGCGGAAGTTCTACGAGAAGTTTATTTGGTGGCTTTGTTGAATGGAATCAAGGAACGAATTCAGAAGATAGTATGGCGATTCCTATTGACGATGCTTCTTGGGATATTAGAATGCTCATCGTCGTTGTTAATGGAGCTGCTAAAAAAATCTCCAGCCGTGTTGGAATGGAACAAACAGTTGCCACTTCTCCTTTCTATCCTGCATGGGTAGAAAGTGCAAAAACTGATTTAGAAGAGATTAAAACAGCTATCCAAGAGAAAAACTTTACTCGAATGGGAGAAATTGCCGAATTTAACGGAATGAAAATGCATGCGACTATGTTAGCAAGTCAACCTCCGTTTTGTTATTTTGAACCAGATAGTTTGATTGCTCAGCAACAAGTCGTATACTTGCGTGAAGTATTAAGGATTCCTGCTTATTACACAATGGATGCTGGTCCAAATGTGAAAGTTCTTTGCAAAGCGAGTGATTTAGACAAAGTCCGTGACCATTTCGAACAATATTTTGCTTCTGAGAAACTTATTTCCTCTCTTCCAGGAGAAGCAATGAGGACTTTAACAGAAGAAGAATGGCAAGAAAGCATTCAACATTTCAATCAAAAAGGAACATCATTATGAATATACAAGCTACAGCTCCTGGAAAATTATTTATCGCTGGTGAATATGCAGTCGTTACTCCAGGACAACCGGCACTGATTGCAGCGGTCAATCGCTATTTAACCGTTGACTTAACTCCTTCCCTTGAAGAAGTTGGAACGATTTATTCCACTCAACAACCAGATTTGACGCTTCATTGGAAAAGGGAACAAGGACTTTTACAAATAACCGAAGAAAATCATCCATATACATTAATGACTACTGCGATTGAAGTTGCCGAAACTTATGCGAAACAACGAAACTATTGGAATGAAGAAATCTATCATTTGAAAGTGACAAGCCAATTAGACGATATCCACTCGAATATCAAATTCGGTCTTGGCTCTAGTGGAGCTGTCGTTGTTGCGACCATTGACGCTATTTTACAATGGCATCATATTCCTGTTGAGCCTCTACTCGTTTATAAATTAGCAGCCATTACAAATACTCTACTTGGTAGTAATGGTTCCTTAGGAGATATTGCTTCTAGTGCCTTTGGAGGTATCATTTTATATCAACGAATCGATGCAACATGGATCCAAGAACAATTACAACAGCATTCCATTTCAGAAGTTGTCAACAAAGAATGGACAGGCTTAGTCATTCAACCCTTATCTTTACCAACATCGCTAAAAATGCTTGTTGGATGGACAAAGGAAAAAGCCGACACTTCTTCGTTCGTATCATCTGTCACTCATACAAGAACGCAAGCAGAAAAGAATGCGTATTACCAACAATTTTTAAAACAAAACACAACAATTTTAAACCAGATAACGACTACTTTAACAGAAGAAGATACAGAAGCATTTCTACAAGGAATTACGGATAATCGAGCTCTCTTATTAGACTTTGCTAAAGAGATGAATATTGTACTCGAAACTCCATCCTTAACAAAACTTTGCCAAATTGCTCTTCAAGAAAACGCAAGTGCCAAAACTTCTGGAGCTGGCGGAGGTGATTGTGGGATTTGCTTTATTACAAAATCTCAACAAGAAGACACCATCACAACCCAATGGGAAAAAGCTGGTATTCTTCCACTAAACTTAGAAATAGCCCCTTCAAAAGGCGCTATTAGAAAGGAGCTCTCATGACACAAGCCTATACACAACAAATGAAAAGAAAAGATGAACATGTGGGGCATGCGACTCAACAATATCAATCACAGTCGAATTTAGAATTACGACAAACTCGTTTTGTCCATCATCCTCTATCTGAAATGGCTGTAGATGAAGTTTCTCTTCAAACAAAAATGGCAGGCTTCACTTTAGAAACTCCATTTTTCATTAATGCGATTACTGGTGGAAGTCCTCGAACAACTCTCATTAATCAACGCCTAGCACAATTGGCACATGAAACAGGAATTGCGATGGCAACTGGATCAATGAGTATTGCCATGAAAGACCCTTCTACTGCAGAAAGCTTCACCATTATTCGAAAAGAAAATCCTAACGGAATTGTATTGGCGAATTTAGGAGCACATTATACCCTTGAATCTGCTAAAAAAGCAATTGACCTTATTGAAGCAAATGGAATTCAAATTCATGTGAACACGTTACAAGAATTAGTAATGCCAGAAGGCGATCGCTCTTTCCATCATTGGTTAAAAAATATTGAGGAAATCGTCTCTCATGTAGATGTTCCTGTTATTGTCAAAGAAGTAGGATTTGGATTTAGTAGAGAAGCAATGCAAGAACTAATCAATATCGGAGTTCAAACGATTGATATTAGTGGCCGTGGAGGCACAAATTTTGCATCCATCGAAAACGCTCGAAGAGAAGATCATTTATTTGATGAATTAGAAGACTGGGGACAAACAACGGTTCAGTCCTTAGTAGAAGGTTATGATTTATCTTGTGAACTCATTGCTTCTGGGGGCATTCATTCACCATTAGATATCGTAAAATGTCTTGCACTAGGAGCAAGTGCTGTAGGAATGTCTGGAGAATTTTTACACTTAATTCGCCCACAAAATTCCCTACCAACAGCCATTCAAACGGTAAACGAGTGGAAGAATCAATTAAGAAATATTTACACCTTATTAGGCGTTTCAAACACAGAAGCATTACGCCAAACAGACATCATCCTTCCAAACACCACCGCCCACTGGTGCAACGCCCGCCACATAGACTGGACAACCTTCGCAAACAGAAGTAGAAAGAAATAGAAAAAAATCGGAAAATTTGAGACCTTAGACTCAAATTTTAGCCATGAGATTCACTTTTGCGAAGCTGCTAGAGTCCGTTGTTCCTCCTTCAAAAAATAAATAGAAAAACAAAAGATTTGTTTTTCTACGTCCCCTACGTCATAAAAATGAGTGATGCAGAAACAAAAAAACAAAGAACTTTTCCTTAATAGCACGAGCAACCAAAACCGCAGTAGCGGTTTTAGTTGCCGGAAAATTTGAGACCCTAGGCTCAAATTTTAGCCATGAGATTCGCCTTTGCGAAGCTGCTGGCGTCCGTTGCTATTCAAGAAAAGTTCTTTGTTTTTCATGTTACTGTACAAATAAGAAATGAATGATTCTTAACAGATAGGCGAAAAATCCGATTATCAACAAGCAAATCATCACCACATGCAAATAAACTCCAACCATCGAAGTATTTACAAACGATTGAACCGCATTTACCTTCGAAAAAATCAAAATATAAATCAAACCTATCCAAAATCCTAAACTTAATAGGCGCTTCATAAACTCTCCTTTATTCAGGGATTACTTCATTACAAAATATTGAATAAATAAACTAGTCGCTCCTACTACAAACCAAGTTGCCAACCCTGTAGCAATCGGTTTAGCTCCCGCTTCACGGAAACTCTTAAACGATACTTGGCAACCAATTCCAGCTAACGCCATTGCCATTAACCATTTAGAAGCTAATTTTGCATATGGGATAAATTCTTTAGGGAAAATTCCCACACTTGTCACAACAGATGCAACTAAAAACCATAAAATAAACATTGGGAAAATTTTCTTCCAATTTACAGATTCCCCAGATTTCTTTTGACGTCTCGCTTCAACAAGTGACAATACTAAACAAGCTGGTAAAATCATTAACGCACGTGTTAATTTTACAATTGTAGCAATATCTCCTGCTCCACTACTATAACTATAACCAGCAGCGACTACACTTGAAGTATCATTAATTGCTGTCCCTGCAAATAATCCAAATTGTGCATCTGTCATTTGTAACACATGCCCTAAAAACGGGAATAAGAAAACCGCAATAATATTAAATAAGAAAATGGTTGAAATCGACAAGGCAATTTCCTCATCATCTGCTTTAATAATAGGAGAAGCTGCTGCAATCGCAGAACCCCCACAAATCGCTGTTCCAAATCCTACTAATATCCGTAAATGATCTGATAAGCCTAACCATTTCCCTACAAGAGCTGCTGTTAAGAAAGCTGCTACAATCGTAACAAGCGTTACTTGTAAAGACTCTAATCCTGTTTGTTGCACTTGAGCAAATGACATTGTAAACCCTAATGCAATAATCGAATAATGTAATAATTTTTTAGCGGAATAATTAATTCCTGGTTTAAAATCACTTGGTAATGTATAAAAATTACTCACTAACATCCCAAAAATAATCGCAAATACTGCACTTCCAATAATCGGTATCATGTCCCCTAAAATAACAGCTAATACTGCTAATCCAAAGGTTAATAAAATTCCTTTACTTCGTTGAACCCATTGTTCCACATTTCTTCATCCTTTCAAAAATAATTACACACAAATGTATCACGTTCTGTTTGATAATAAGTGAACAATTGTTACTCTCCTACAAATTGTTGTAATTGATTTGATAAGGCTGCAAATTCTTCAATGGTTAGTGTTTCTGCTCGACGATTTGGTTCAATCGAAACAGAGTCCAATGCTTCTTGAATTTGTTCTTTTGTTAGTTTTCCTGGTACATAAGCTTTGACCAAATTATTCCATAATGTTTTTCTACGTTGGACAAAACTATTTTTTACTAAATCAAAGAAGAACGCTTCATCTTTCACTGTTACTAGAGGTTCATCTCTACGTTCCAATACTAAAATGGCTGAATCTACATTTGGTGCTGGATTAAAAACTGTTTTAGGCACAATAAATCCGATTTTGGCATGGCACCAATATTGAATCGCAACCGTTAATGAGCCATAAGCTTTTGAATTTGGTTGAGCAGTCATTCTTTCTGCCACTTCTTTTTGCATCATCATTGCAAATCCATCAATTGGTAAACCAGATTCTAAGAGATTCATAATAATCGGTGTCGTAATATAATACGGCAAGTTTGCAACGACTAGTAATCTCTCCTCCACATTGAAGTGTTCTTGAATCACTGTTTCTAAATCAACTTTTAAAATATCTTCATGAATCACAGTGACATTATCATGATCTGATAAAGTATCTTCTAATACTGGAATTAAACGCCCATCAATTTCAAAGGCTAAGACTTTTTTAGCAGCTCTTGCTAAGCGTTGCGTTAATGCACCAATCCCTGGTCCAATTTCAATGACATTTGTTTCCTTGTTAACATCTGCCACATCTAACATTTTTGTTAAAATATTCGGTTCAATTAAAAAGTTTTGCCCTAAACTCTTCTTCACTTTAATGCCATGGCGTTCCATAATTTCACGTGTTCGAGTCGGCGTGGCAATATCTTTTTCAAACATCTTTTTAGCTCCTTTCCTGTACAATTTGTACCGCATTTCGTAATTGTTGCTCTGAAATGCCAAATAATTTTAATCGTTTTGTTAATTGCTTTCCATTTGTATGTCCAATGCGTAATTCTTTAGACACTTCTTTTCTTAAATAAGACGAGTGAGGATAGCCAATTAGTCCTAGTTCTAAAATCACCGATTGAGCAATCTCTTCTTGAAGGTCTGCTACTGGTTTATACACATGCTCCAATGCTTTTTGAATACTTTCATCACTAGCATGTTCCACCCCAAGACTTTTATGATTCGTTTTTCGAACCGCTTCTTCTCTTTCAATAAAAGCATGACTTACCGTCGGAATCGCTTCTTGAATAATCGAACGAATTCTTTGTCCTGGATAATCTGGATCTGTAAATACAATGACTTCTCGAATTTCACTTGCCTTTTTAATTAATGCAAGTGTTTCATCATCAATAGCTGAACCATTCGTTTCAATCGTTTCAATTTCTGGAAAAACTTCCTTTAATCGACGAGTGTCATCTCGCCCTTCTACTACTATAATTGGATTCATTTTAATCCTCTTTCTTCAAATCGAAATAGCTTCATTGCATTTGCTGTCGATACTTTAGCAATTTCTTCCCAAGCCATTTCTCGTTCCTTAGCAATGGTTTCAACAACATAGCGAGTATATCCTGTTTCGTTTCTCTTTCCACGATACGGAACAGGGGCCAAATAAGGGGCATCTGTTTCAACTAAAAAATGATCTAGTGGAACGATTTTCGCACACTCACGTACTTGAGGAGCATTTTTAAATGTCACTACTCCACTAAAAGAAATATGCATTCCTAAATCTAAGAAGCGTTTCATATATTCCACATCGCCATTGTAACTATGCATAATTCCGCCGATATCTCGAATATCTTCTTCTTTTAAGATACGATAACAATCTTCTGTCGCATCACGATTATGAATGACAATCGGTAATTTCATTTCTTTAGCAATGGCAATTTGGCGACGGAATACTCGTTCTTGTTCTTCAGGTGTAGAGTCATCCCAATAATAGTCTAATCCCATTTCCCCCATTGCCACTACTTTTGGATGGGTTAATTGTGTGATTAATTTTTTCTCAATTTCTGGTGTATAGGCATGTGCTTCAACCGGATGCCATCCTACAATCGCCACTACTTCTTCAAATGTTTCACTTAATTGGAGAGCTTTTTCAATCGTTGGTGTATCAAATCCGACAACTGCAAAACGTGTAACAGCTAATTCTTTTGCACGCTTAATAACGTCTGCTTCTTCTCCTTCGAATTGCTCTACATTTAAATGTGTATGTGTATCAAAAATCATTTTGAATTCTCCTACTGAGTTCTATCTAGTTGCTCCGTTTAAAAACGGGTTACTTGCAATTTCATCTTGTAATGTTGTTGGTTCTCCATGTCCTGGGAAAACAACCGTATTTCCTGGTAACGGTAATAAATATTGTTCAATTCCTGCCATTAATGTCATATGACTACCATATGAGAAGTCACTACGTCCGACGCTACCTTTGAATAAAACATCTCCTCCAATAACAAATCCATTGTCTTTGAAGATAAAAACTGTACTACCTGGAGAATGTCCTGGAATTAATGCTAATTCAGGCTCAAAACTTCCAATTTTCCATTTTCCTAATTCGGCTGGATAGTATCCGTCAGCAGGCTCTACCGTAATATTTTCGTTTGAATATAATGAACGATTGAAATCTGTATTCGTTAAAAATTCTTTTTCAATTTCATTCATATACATTGGAATATTGTACGCTTTTCTTAATTCATCTACTGCTCCAATGTGGTCTCCATGCGCATGTGTTAACACAATCGCAATTGGTTTTAATCCTTCTTCTTCAATTAATTCTTCAATATCCTCTGCTTGTGCACCTGGGTCAAAAATTAATGTTTCTTTATTTTCATCAATTAAAAAATACACGTTCTCTTGTAAGCGTCCTACTGTTAAACTTAATAATTCCATTGAAATTCCTCTTTTCTGATTCATAGTCTACTATAGTTTAGATGCTTTTATGCTTTTTTACAAGTCATGAGGTTACGAAATGCCTTTTTTAATAAACAAACCTGCAACATTTTCCACTAACAATAAAAGGCATACCCGATTTCTCGAATATACCTTTTAAAACTTATATTATGCATTCATTTGTTTTGTAAAATCAATTGCTTTGTCAGCTGCTAACATGACTGGAAGCCCCACTAACATGACGACAATTTCACCAACAAAAGTTTCAAAGTAGCTTAACCAAAATGGTAATTCTAATACAAGTTTTAACTCAATAGCTACTAAGAAAATCATCACACTAAATACGATGGATAACAATAACATTTTGCCTTTTAAATCTTTGGCAAATCGGAACACGAATGAACCAATCACTAAAGATAAAATAGAATGTCCTAAACCAAATACTAAATCATATACTCCTAAACCAGAGCTAGACATAAAAATCGTATTGGCTAAAATAACACCCGCAATAATCCCGTACCCATACTTTTTATCAAAGACAAATAAATGGTTTAACATTTCTGAAATACGGAATTGGATATTTCCAAAAGACATAAAGGCAAATACTGTTGTAATCACCACATATAATGCTGCTACAATCGCGTTGACAATCAACACTTTTACATTGTTTTGTTTCATTTCTTTTCCTCCTAGTTTTTTGAATCGAGGGATGGTTGCGAACCTCGAGCGTTCAAAATGCCACGAACGATTATACTATAAAATCCCTGAAAATACTAGGAATATCCTATGTGAAGCATTGAAAGAGAAGAAATTCAAACAAAACTCATCCTCCTACAAACTAACTACGCAATAGGTCCTAATAAAATATTTGCCCATGCATCATGAAGAGATTCTTGATCAGATGGTTGGAATAAACCAGCTAATACATCACGATATAAGCGTGAAAGTTCTGTTGTATTATAATAAGAACTTCCTCCACTAGCACGTACAATTTCTTCCACTGCTTTTTTCGATACTTCAACTGAACGATTTTTAATAGAAGATAAACGTGGTAACCAAATAAAGCTATATTCTTCGCTTGATTCCAATGTTTGACTTAATTCATTAATTTGTGGTTGAATGCCATCTAACATAATAGCTGCTTCGGCAATTCTCCAACGAATATTTTTATCTTGAGAATACGACGCATCATTCGATACAGAATGACGAGTTTTTACCGTTTCAATTCCGATTTCTAACGCACGTTTTCCAATTCCATGATAAGTAGTGGCTAATAAAATTTCAAAATAAGCAAAAATACCAAACACAACTGGATCAAAACTTGGACCAGGAGCTACTTTTGTTAAAATTTGCTCTTCTGCAGCATAAATACCTTTTAATTCAACCGTGTTTGATTGAGTTGCTTTCATGCCTAATGTATTCCAATCATCTTTTACTTCGAATGTTTCTACATCAGGTGTTAAATAAGCAAAGACAGACAATGGAGATTCTCCAGAAGTATCTGAACCAAATGAAACTAATTTATCGCAATATTTTCCCATTGATAAAAAAACTTTCTTTCCATAAAAACGGTAGCCGCCATCTTCTTGTGCCTCTGCTTTCGAAATAGAACTAAATAAAACTCGATCATTACTTGGTTCAGAAATACCAAATGCTAGCAACTTCCCATCAGCCGCATCTCGTAAAATTTGTTCACCCTTCTTATTACCGAATCGAACCATATGCTTTGCTAAGCCAACAATAATTTGGTGCATATTAATACCAAGAGCTGTTCCAGGAGCTGCCATTGCTAATCTTGTTTGTTCTTGGGCAATTTCTTGAAGAGATAAACCATACCCCCCATATTCTTTTGGCACAAAAGCTTTATAATACCCTGCTTCTTTTAATGCCTCATAATCTTCCTTCGGCCACGTATTTTCCAAATCATATTGCGCTGCTCTTTGATGAATTTGTGCTAGTAATTCCTCTGATAAAAACATAAAATCCCTCCTATAAAGTTATGATTACGCTTTAAGTATACGGCAATCCCTATACGGATACAACGAATCAAACTTACATTTTCTATGATATTCAACTTTTCTTTATTCTGTGCTACAATATTCTCAATCTTTCTATAAGGAGGCTTTATGAAAAATCAATCCTTACCTGTTTGGAAAACCGTTCGATTCGTTTTAAACAACTTATTTTCCAATAAAATTACGTATGTACGAAATGCCGCCTTCTTACAATTTTTTGTATCATTTGTTGGCTTTCGAATTTTATCAACCTTATTTAAAGGTATTATTTTTTTATCGGGACAAAGTAATTTTAATTTTAGTAATATGAAATTATTCTTCTCCTCACCTATTATTATTTTAGCGTTTATTGCGTATTTATTCGCCGTCATTTTATTTGTTTTTATTGAATTTTCGATTCTTACATTTATGGTTTATGGAACAATTTCTAATACACATTTTTCATGGCGAACAAGTTTGAAAAATGCTTTCGGTGAAGTAAGGGAGTTTTTCAGCCCACAATTTATATATTTCTTATTGTATTTATTGACCCTATTACCATTAGGAAATTTTGGAATGACTTCGTTTTTAACCGAACAATTATATATTCCAAACTTTATTACAGAAGAAATTCAAAAAACAACTACCGGAGCAATCGGATTTAGCATTGTATATATTGTGCTGGCTTATTTTCATCTTCGATTCATTTACGCTATTCCACTACAAATTTTGACAAACCATTGTTTCTTAGAAAATCTAAAAACAAGTTGGGCGCTCACAAAAAAGAAATTATGGAGACATATTGGAATCTTCTTACTCGTTGAAATCGTCCTATCCCTTATCGGTTTTTTAGTGACGTTTATTCTCACGATTACTTTAGGATACTTATCCTCTATAATGGATAATGTCTTTATTGTAACGAGCCTGTTTGTCTTATCAAAACTAGTCATTTTCTTTATAGCCATTTATACGAAAATTTCTTTAGTGATTATTTTAGTAAAACTAGCAGATGATCAAGATGCAGTAGATGTAACAATCAAGCATCATATTCCTGAAATCCCCTTTAAAAGTACCATTATTACAGTGGCTGCTTTTATCGGTTTAACGATTTATTATTCTAGCGAAGCCATTACAAAATATCATTGGGAAAACTCTTCCTCAGCTGCTATCGTCGCTCACCGAGGATTTACCGAATATGGGGTGGAAAATTCTCTTGAAGCTCTAGAAGCTGCTGCAAAAGAAGGCGCCGATTATGTGGAAATGGATATTTTACTGACAAAAGATAATCAATTTATCGTCATGCATGATTATAATTTGAAGCGATTAGCCCGTCTTAATAAAAAAGTTAAAGATATGACTTATGATGAAATTGTTGGCCTTCCGATTTACCAAAATGATTATGAAAGTCATATCCCTTCTTTTGAAGAATTTGTTACAAAAGCAAAGGAACTCAATATCAAATTACTCGTTGAATTAAAACCTCATGGTTTTGAAGGAGCAGACTACACAGACCTCTTTATTGCAAAAATGAGAGAATTAGGTGTTGAAAAAACTTATAAAGTCATGTCTATCAACTTAAACGTTATTGAAGAAATTGAACGAAAAGCTCCTGAAATGGATACCGGATATGTCATTCCTCTTCAATTTGGTGGCTTCGGAAATCCTGCAGTAGACTTTTATGTGGTGGAAGATTTCTCTTACCATGACTTAACAGCCATTGCTGCTCAGCAACAAGGTCATGAAGTTTATGTTTGGACCATTAATGAACCCGAAGAAATTAATAAATATCTTCACAGCTCCGTTTCAGGCATTATTACTGACCATCCTGATATTGCTAAAGAAGAACAAAAACACTTACTCGAAGAAAACACTCCTGTTGATCGTGTACTAAATGCTATTAATGTTAGTGTGAAAAAATAAGAAAAAGGAATGAACGTGCCGTAAGGTTCGTTCATTCCTTTTATTTTCATTTATTTTTCTTTTCTATACTTATGCTCCATTAATTGAATGAAAGATTGCCCTTTTAAAAATTTTTGAATTCTTTTTCTAATCGTTGAATATATGTTTCCATCTCAACTTCCACCTTCTATTATTTGAATTTAGTATAGCATATCGCATAAGAAAAAGACTCTTTAATAACAGATTACAACTTGCCCCAAGACTTAGAAGTCCCCTGACATACTTTCCATTATTAAAAAGTCTTTTCTTTTATTCAAAATTATTTAGTAATTTTTGTAACTCCACCCATATATGGAACTAATGCTTCAGGAATTGTTACACTTCCATCTGCTTCTTGGTAGTTTTCTAAGATTGCTGCTACTGTACGACCAACTGCTAAACCAGATCCATTTAATGTGTGTAATAATTCAATTTTTCCAGTTTCAGCTTGACGGTAACGAATTTTCGCTCGACGAGCTTGGAAGTCTACACAGTTTGAGCATGAACTAATTTCACGGTAAGTATCTTGTGCTGGGATCCAAACTTCAACGTCATATGTTTTAGAAGCTGAGAATCCCATATCTCCTGTACATAATACAATTGTACGGAATGGTAAGCCTAAACCACGTAATACATCTTCCGCATTATCTGTCATTTTTTCTAATTCATCAAATGATGTTTCAGGAGTTGCGAATTTCACCATTTCTACTTTGTTGAATTGGTGTAACCGAATTAATCCACGAGTATCTCTTCCGGCACTACCTGCTTCTGAACGGAATGAAGGGCTTAATGCTGTGAAATAAATTGGCAATTGTGCTTCTTCTAAAATTTCATTTGCATAATAGTTTGTTAATGGAACTTCTGCTGTTGGAATTAATGTTAAATTACGTTCGTCATTAATTTGGAATACATCTTCTTTAAATTTAGGGAATTGTCCTGTTCCATACATTGATTGTTCGTTTACTAAATATGGTGTAATCATTTCTGTGTAGCCATGTTTTTCCACATGTAAATCAATCATGTAATTGTAAATAGCACGTTCTAGGCGAGCTCCTAAACCTTTATAGTATAAGAAACGACTTCCTGATACTTTCGCTCCTCTTTCAAAGTCTAAAATATCTAATGCTTCTGCTACTTCCCAGTGTGGTTTTGGTTCGAAATCAAAGACACGTGGAGTTCCTTCACGACGAATTTCTACGTTTTCATTTTCATCCTCCCCAACAGGAACATCTGCTGCAGCAATGTTTGGTAAGCGTGAAGCGATGTATTCTAATTTTTCTTCTACTTCTGCTAATAACGCATCTGTTGCTTTTACATCTTCCCCAACTTGTTTCATTTCTGCGATTTTCGCACTAGCATCTTCTTTATTACGTTTTAATTGAGAAATTTCTTCCGTTACCGTATTACGATATTGTTTTAATTGCTCCGTTTTTAAAATTAATTCACGACGTTTTTCGTCTAAGTCACGTAATTCTTCTACTACTTGACGTTCTACTCCACGGTTTTGTAAGCCAACCACAACTTCTTCAAAGTGATCTCTCACTCGTTTCATATCTAACATATTGATTCCTCCATTTTCTTTTGTTTTGCCTGTTGAAAATTTGTTTAAACCATTGTAAAAAAATACACACAACTCATCCCCGACAGATTGTCACTGGGACGAAGTTGTGTGTTTCACTTTTATCTTCGCGGTACCACCCGTATTCAATGTTTCCATTGCACTCATTTGCGATAACGGTTTGCTCCGGATGGCTTAATCAATGCTTTCGCCATGCATCATAGTATGTGGATTCGCTTGTCATACTTTACTAGCTTTCACCAAACGCTAGCTCTCTACAAAAGACTTCAAGTTACTATTCATACAGTTTTATATGTCTGTATTTTACAATATTCTCTAGAGTTGTGCAACAGGTAATCCGCAAATCGAACTATTTACGCTTCTTGTGCATGTAAGAAGCCTTTTACTTTTTGAAAAATATTTCCAAAAAACTCTTGGATTCCATGAATAATTTTTTCAACAAAGCCTCTTGCTTGTCGATAACCATCTGTTACTACATTCGCAGAATTAATTTCATATCCTGCAAAAGCTGGAATATGCCCTTCCGTCTGTCCATCCACATACCCTAAATCTTCTCCAGGCATTTGGAAATATAACTCCCCAATTGTTTTTCCTGCCGTAATCGGTGCTTTCAGAGCATTATTTTCATCTAATAATTCTTTAAATGGTTCAAAGCGTACTTTTACTTGACTCATAGCCGTTCCCTTTGGAACAGCTGCTACAAAATTATCGCCATAATCGACACTAATTTTCTCATCAGAACCACCGTTGACTGGATAAGATTGGATATTTTGAACAGATTTCCCTGGTATTCCTACAACTAAGCCTTCATATTTTTTAAATAATTCATCTAAAATTTTTGTCGTTACTTTAAATCGATTTAAAGGATTTTTAGAACCCATTGTCACTACAATTACTGAAAAATTATTACGCGTTGCAGTTGTAGTAATAGAAGCACCACTTAAATCAGATGTACCTGTTTTTAAACCTGTCACTCCTTCATATCCGAATAATAACCCTGGAACTAAATAGTTAAAATTATCCATTTTTGTCATTCCATCAGTTCCTGGTCTAAATTCCTTTGTTGCAATAGAAGAAATATTTAAAATTTCCGGAAAATCTAATACTAAACGTCTTGCAACAATTGCAACTGATCGAGCAGACATACTATTTTCTGCATCATCTCCAAAATTTAGATTTTTTTCCGTTGTACCATATTTATTTGGTAATCCTGTTGCATTCACAATCGTTGCATCTTGAATTCCCCAAGATTCAACTTTTTCTTTCATTCGCTCAACCCATTTTGCTTCACTTCCAGCTATATATTCCGCCATTGCAATCACAGCTGCATTTGCAGAATAAATTGAACTTGCTTCAAACAATTCTCGAATACTATATGTTTCATTTGGCCATAATGGTACATTTGATAAAGAATAATTCGCACTTAACTTATTGGCACGTGCACTAATCGGGATTTTTGTCTCCCATGTAATTTCTGAATTTTTAATCGCTTCTAATATTAAATATTGACTGATCAATTTACTCATCGAAGCAATGCCGCGAACCTCCTCTTGATCTTTTTCCATCAAAATTTTTCCACTTGTTTGTTCAATGGCAATGTAAGAGGCTACATCTTCTAAAGCAGCAATTTCTTCTGCAGTCTTTGGTTTTTCGGATACTTCAGCATAAACTGCTGATTGAATAGGACTGACTATACAACAAGCAAGCAACGTTGCCACTACAGCCTTCATCCATTTGTTTTTTTTCATAAGTTTATCTCCATAATTCTCTTTTTGCCTATCCATCGTATCGAATTTTCACTCAAAAAACAACTCTATTTATATTAAGGTTTGATTACTTTTTTTAATCCGCTTTACATAAATTTTTTATTTAAAATCCTGAATGATTTTTAAGAAATTCCAATTCTTTTTCAGTCGATTTTCTTCCTAAAATTTCATTTCGATGTGGATAGCGTCCAAAATGTTCAATAATTTCTCGGTGCATCTGTTCATATTTCGCACGCTTTTCCATTCCAGGATCGGAAAATAATTTTTCAGCCTCTTCGTGAATTGCTAATGACTCTGAATGCATAAATGGCATATATAAAAAGCTTCGTTCAATGACCGTTAATTCTTTTGAATACGGTAGAGCTTCTTGTGCTAATACAAGTGCCATTCCATCATATAAAAACGCTCTTGCATCATCACGATATAAATTTCTAGAAAATTGATCTAATACAATAATTTCTGCTAATCTTCCTTGAACAGTCTTTCTCCAATGACTTAATTCTCCAGCAATAGCAGCTTGATGAATCTTAAAAAAACGTCTGTATATTTCTTTGTCCAATGCAACGGATTTTATAAACCAATCCTTTGGTTCTAATTCCTTAAACCAAAATTGTAATACTTCTTGAGCTTCCATACCATCCTCATTTCTAGGAAAAGAAAGAAGAACTCCTTATCAAAGTTCTCCTGTATCTCTTATCCAATTTTTGCTTTTTCTTTGTCACTTAACACTTGATTCATTCGTCCATACTGGTAACCTGCTAAGTCTAATGCAACATAACTAAAACCAATCGAGCGTAATTTACTTTCAATTTCTTGACGATGGTCTAATAATGTAGGTATTAAATCCAGAGACACTTCAATTCTTGCTAAATCTTGATGAACACGTACACGCACTTGTTCGAATCCTAATTGCATTAAATATGCTTCTGCTTCTTGTACCCAACGAACTTTTTCCGCGGTAATCTTTGTACCATATGGGAAACGGGATGCCATACTGCAAGAAGGTACTTTATTCCAATTTTCTACACCAAGTCTTTTGGCTAATTGACGAATTTCGTTCTTATACAATCCAGCTTCTTGTAATAAACTACGAACGCCTTCTTCATTACGAGCTTTTACTCCTGGACGAAAATCATTCACATCGTCCATAATTGTACCATCAGATAAAATGGTAAATCCTTCCTTTTCGACATGTTCCTTAATCGTTTGATACAACATTTTTTTACTATAATACCAAATCTTAGGGGTATTAGCTGCAATTCGTGGATCTGATAATTCTTCCATTTCTAATCCGATAACACGAGCTCCCATTTCATTAGCCAGATCAATGGCCATATCGAACTCGTAATCTGGGAATAATTCAGAATTCACTACAGCTGCTAATACATTCTCACTACCAAGAGTGTCAAGTGCTACTTTTAATAGGTAACTACTGTCAATTCCACCTGAGTAAGTAACAACAATTTTCCCAATTTCCTTTAATAATTCTTTTAGCTTTAGTTCTTTTTCATCCATAATGGTTCTCCTTAATACAGGTCTTAGTAGCCTTCTCTTCCAGTAAAATCTGCTAAATAACTAATATCTTTTACAATAATTTTCTGATTTTTGATTTCGACAACGCCTTCCTCTTTTAAATCATGAATAATACGATTCACACTATTGCGAGTAGAAATTCCACAAAATCCTGCAATATCTTCATTCGTTACTGCAAAATCAATCAGTATGCCGTCTTCCGTTTGTACCCCAAACTGCTTTACTAATTTATAAATAAAAGCACATACTGCACCTTTTTTTCCATTCATCGTCATATATTGTAAAGATTCAATATTTTCAGATAATTTTTGACGATAATATTCTCGAATATAGTCTTGTAATTTTCGATCTTCTTTAACATATTCCCAAAACTTAATACGCTGAATTCGATAAAAACTTGCTTCTTCTGATTCTACTCGTACATTGAAGGGCGCAGAAGTATAATTCGATACTTCGTCTCTTAATAACGAAATAATATCGATAGGGGTAATATACGCTAAGTTAAATTCTCGACCATCTTTTAAGATGATACTTGTTTTAACAACCCCTTCTTTTAATACATATGTATAAGATTCCTCTAATCCGTGATACGCTAAATACATGTGCTTCTTCTTTTTAATCACAGGTGCATTATGCGCTTCAAGAAAGTTTACAAGATAATTTTCTTCCATTTTTATACTCCTTTTTTTAAAAAGTTCACTTGCATTTCTTAACCATTATTATCCTCTTGATAAAAATATTTTTGTTAACATATGTTAACACCATTTGTATTCACATTCAAAAGGAAAAATTATATACTATATTGTGTTAGTAATTAACAAAGGAGATGTTAAAAATGGTAGACATTAAATTACCTTATGACAAACAAATAATTACTGCTAGCATTCCTGATAAAAATTTTGCAGGATTGTTAGAATCAGAAGCAGAGAATTTTTCAAACCCTCTTTCTGAACAAGAAACTGTTGAAAAATCAATGGATAATCCAATTGGTAGTAAATCATTAGAAGAATTGGCAAAAGGCAAAAAAGACATTGTTTTAATTAGTTCAGACCACACTCGTCCAGTTCCTTCTCATATTATTACTCCAATTATTTTACGTCGTATTCGTAGTGTCGCTCCAGATGCTCGTATTCGTATTTTAGTAGCAACAGGATTCCACCGTCCTTCAACTCGTGAAGAGTTAATTAATAAGTATGGTCAAGAAATTGTAGATAACGAAGAAATCGTTATGCATATTTCAACAAATGATGAAGATATGGTAACCATTGGTAAATTACCTTCAGGTGGTGACTGCATTATTAACCGTATCGCTGCAGAAGCAGACTTATTAATCGCTGAAGGATTCATTGAGTCTCATTTCTTTGCGGGATTCTCAGGTGGACGTAAATCTGTATTACCAGGTATTGCTTCTTATAAAACAATTATGGCAAACCACTCTGGTGAATTTATCGACTCTGATAAGTCAAGAACAGGGAATTTAAAACACAATTTAATCCATGAAGATATGGTTTATGCAGCTCGTACTGCAAACTTAGCCTTTATTGTTAACGTTGTATTAGATGGAGAAAAACGTATTATCGGTTCATTTGCTGGTGATATGGAAGAAGCTCACCATGTTGGATGTGAATTCGTTCGTAAATTAGCTCATGTTAAGAAAATTCCTTGCGATATCGCTGTTTCAACAAATGGTGGATTCCCACTTGACCAAAATATTTATCAAGCTGTTAAAGGAATGACTGCTGCTGAAGCTACAAATAAAGAAGGCGGCGTTATTATTATGGTTGCAGGATGTCGTGACGGACACGGGGGTTCAGGATTCTATCACAATTTAGCTGATTACAACCATCCTAAAGAATTTTTAGAAAAAGCGATTAACACACCTCGTTTAGAAACAATCCCAGACCAATGGACTGCTCAAATTTTAGCACGTATTTTAGTCCATCATCGTGTGATTTTTGTGTCTGATTTAGTCGATCCTACATTAATTACAGATATGCACATGGAAATTGCGAAAACATTTGACGAAGCCTTAGCACGTGCCTTTGAAATTGAAGGTCCAGATGCTAAAGTTACCGTTATTCGTGATGGTTTATCGGTCATCGTTGAAGACTAGGAAATTATTATGGATAAAAAAGAGATTCTTATTCGCTTTCAAGAGGGACAGCTTTCATTAGAGGAAGCTGCCTCTCAATTAGAAGGCATCGACGATATCGGATTTGCTTCTCTTGACCTTTCTCGTAATAAAAGAAATGGATTTCCAGAAATTATTTATGGAGAAGGGAAAACAAAAGAGCAAATCGAAAAAATTATTGAATCATTAGAAAAAGAAAATCTTCCCGTACTAGCAACTAGAGTGGATAGTGAAAAAGGACAATACTTATTAGAAAAAATTCCTCACGGATTATATTACAAAACTGCTAGAGCTTTTGTCGTTAATCCCACTCCAATTCATACTAAACATTACATTGCTGTTGTAACAGCAGGAACAAGTGATATGCCTGTAGCAGAAGAAGCTGCGATTACTGCTGAAACATTTGGAAATCCTGTAAAACGTATTTATGATGTTGGAGTTGCTGGTATCCATCGACTATTCAATCGTTTGGATGATATTCGTGGTGCTAGTGTCATTATTGTCATTGCTGGAATGGAAGGTGCTCTTGTGAGTGTAGTCGCAGGATTAGTAGATGTCCCTGTCATTGCAGTGCCTACAAGTGTAGGATATGGAAGTAACTTACAAGGTCTAACAACTCTGATGAGTATGTTAACTTCTTGTGCTTCTGGTGTGACAGTTGTCAATATTGATAATGGATTTGGCGCTGCTTATTCTGCTAGTATGATTAATCAGATTCGAGGTATTTCATCATGACACATTTATATTTAGAACCTTTATCTGGCATTAGTGGAGATATGCTAAATGGTCTTCTTATTGATTTAGGAGCCAGTTCAGACTATTTACAACAAGAACTTAAAAAATTAGCTGTAGATGGATATCATTTACATATTCATAAAATTGCTAAAAGCAGTATTTATGGAATTGATTTCGATGTTCATTTAGAACATGGAGAAAAAGACAATGGAATCCATGGAGATTTCACGCATGAACACGATCATCACCATGAACATGAGCATCATCACGATCACCATCATGAACATGAGCATCACCATGAACACGATCATCATCATGAACACGATCATCATCATGATGACGTTCGTGGATTACAAGACATTATTAAAGTTTTTGAAAATAGTACCGTTTCTGAATTTGTAAAAGAAAAAAGTATGGAAGTGTTCCGTGACATTGCTCGTGCAGAATCTGCCGTTCATCAAGTTCCAATTGAACACATTCATTTCCACGAAGTTGGAGCGATTGATTCAATTGTGGATATTGCTAGTTTCTTCATTTTATTTGAAAACTTAGGAATTACAAAAGTATATAGCGCACCTTTAGTCGAAGGTAGTGGTACTATCAAAGTCGCTCATGGCGTAATGCCTGTTCCTGTTCCTGCAGTCATGCAATTAAGAAAAGGAACTTCTATCTTAATTCATCAAGATTTTGATATTAAAACTGAACTCATTACACCAACAGGTATTGCCTTACTAAAAGCAATTCATCCAGACTTTACCATTCCAGAAAACTTAGAAATTACTTCTGTAGGATATGGATTTGGAAAAAGAGATACTGGAAAATTCAATGCTTTACGTGGAAGTTTATGTCATCCAACAAGTCACTCTTTCAAAGAAGTACACCAGTTAGACGATGATATTTATCAAATCGATACAACGATTGATGATCAAACTCCTGAACAAATGGGATTTTTAATGGATTTCCTATATGACAAAGGAGCACTAGATGTTACTTATTTCAGTGTTTTAGCGAAAAAAAATCGCCCAGCGATTCATGTAACTCTTCTAATTTCTCTCACACAATTAGAGGAATTTACTAATATTTTATTTGAGCAAACAAGCACAATTGGTTTTCGTTATCAAAAAATTTCAAGAAAAGTCATGCAACGAACTTTTCAAGAAGTAGAAACGAGTTTAGGAACCATTCGTGTCAAACAAAACACATACCAAAACATCTCTAAAGCAACTCTCGAATATGAGGATTGTGCTAGACTAGCCAAACAGCATCAATTGCCCATTGGAAAAGTCTATCAACTATTAGAAAAAGAAATATTATTATAATTTAGAAATAAAAAGGAGTCTTATATTTTATATGTTTACACAAGAATTTATTCACTTATTATTATCAGAATTTATGGGGACTGCCCTTATGATTATCTTTGGGGTCGGCGTACACTGTGATGATGTCTTAAAGAAAACAAAATATGCTGGAACAGGTCACTTGTTCGCGATCACAACATGGGCATTCGGTATCACTGTAACATTATTCATCTTTGGTGGAGTTAGTATTAACCCAGCAATGGCATTAGCAAAAGTTGTTTTAGGATTATTACCTGCTGAACAATTTATTCCTGTAGCAATTGCTGAATTTTTAGGAGCTTTCGTTGGTGCTGTTATCGTATGGTTCATGTATGCAGACCACTTTACAGCTTCTGAAGGTCAAGTAGATGGAATTGCGATTCGTAACATCTTCTCTACAAACCCTAACTGCCGTAACTTACCTCGTAACTACTTCGTCGAAGCATTTGCAACATTTATTTTCTTAACAGCTATCTTAGCTACTGAACAAGTGAATAAAGATCAACTCCAAATCGTTGTTGGTTTAATCGTTTGGGCTGTTGGTATGGGTCTAGGAGGTACTACAGGATTCGCGATGAACCAAGCTCGTGACTTAGGTCCTCGTTTAGCTTACCAAGTATTACCAATCAAAAACAAAGTAAATAATGACTGGCAATATGGATTATTAGTTCCAGGTACTGCTCCATTTATCGGTGCTGTAGCTGCTGCATTATTTGTTCGTTATTACTTAGGATATTTCATGTAAAACAAAAAAGCTGCTAACGCAGCTTTTTTTGTTTGCTCTTATTTTGATATCGCCAACACATCATCTAAATCTTGTTGAATAATTTGATTTGGATCAATGGATGGATTATTACCAAATCTAGTAGCTAGACGTAATCTTAATTTCTCATTGAAGTTACGAATCCAACGACCATTACTACGGTCATTCGTACGAGCATAAGCTGTCGCAACCGCTTGGCGATACGCTTCTTCATCTACTGTTAAGGAATCACTCCCTAATTCATACAATCCTATTTGAGCAATTTCTTCTAAGGTATAATCTTCAAAATCAAATGTATTCGGAACACGACTTGCTAATCCTGAATTTGTTTCTAAGAAGGCACTCATTTCTTTATGATATCCTGCAAAAATGACAACCATATCATGACGATGGTCTTCCATAAATTTCAAAATTTCATCAATAGCCTCTTGCCCAAAATTATCATTAGGCCCATGTTTTAAAGAATAAGCTTCATCAATAAAGAGTACGCCACCTAATGCAGCATGTAATTGTTCTCTTGTTTTAATAGCGGTTTGCCCTTGGTAACCACCAATTAAATCTCCACGAGAAACTTCCACCATTTTATTTGTTGCAATCATACCTTTTTGATACAATAATTCACCAATAATTCTAGCAACAGTTGTTTTACCCGTTCCTGGATTTCCTAAGAATAAAGAATGTAACGTAATATTTTTCGTTTCAATTCCTTGTTCTTGTCTCACCTTCGATAATTCTACTTGATGAATAAAGGCGCTGACTTGTTCTTTTACTTTTTCTAAACCAATTAATTGATTTAATTGCTTCCATGCATCAGCTTTGTGTTCGGATTCTTCATAACTTCCTTGTGACAATGCTTTTTCAATATCTTGGTTTTTAATTAAAGTCATATCTTCGCCATCTTGTGACATCACACGGAAAATAAATTCTTGCATAATTTGCTCATTTTGATTACGAATCCATCGAGCATTACTCTTATCTAAGGAACGTTTATAAGCTTTTTTAATGTTACGAGCATAAAATTCTGGATCTTCAACTTTTCGAGCCTTTCCTTCAAAAATTTTAAGTCCCATTTGAACAATTTCATCTGGCGAATAATCTTCAAACACTAACTGATGAGGTACACGAGAGTTGAAGCCTGGATTAACATCAAAAAATTGTTCCATTTCTTTTGTATACCCTGCAAAAATCACCATAATATCATCACGATGGTTTTCCATGTATGTTAATAATTCATTAATTGCTTCTTCCCCTGTGCTATTCGAACCTTTTTTATTCAAAGCATACGCTTCATCAATAAATAACACGCCGCCTTTAGCTTCTTCTAATTTCTTACGGGTTTGTTCTGCTGTTTGATTCACATATCCAGATAATAAATCAGCCGCTGATACTTCTACAAATTTAAACTCTTCCCCTTTTAAGGCTCCATATTGAAATAGGATTTGTCCCATTAAACGTGCAACAGTAGTTTTACCCGTTCCTGGATTTCCTAAGAAAGCTGCGTGCATCGTCATTTTTTCTGGTGGTAATCCTTGTTCGATTTGTAATTGATTATATTTCGCTTGTTGAATTAATTTATCAACTTTTTCTTTGACGATTTTGAGACCAATTAGTCCTTGCAACTCTGCATAGTAATCAGTATTCGTTTGAGGAGCTTTTTGTTCATTCGCTGTTCGAATAATCTCCCCTTTTTCGCTTCTTTCTGGAGCTACTTTATGTTTCTGAGCAATGCTGCATTGACTCGTTTCATCTGTTTCATAGTTCAGTTTTGTAGCATCTCCATTTAAATGAATAAAGTCATTGGCAACGAAGCTCGAACCTTCTTTCACACGGATTATGGTAGAAGTTTCTTTTTCTACTTCTACACTATCTCCAACAAATAAAGCATTTGTTGTTAAACTAATAGGAATATGTTGACTTTCATTATTTAAAAATCGTAATCTCCCCTGTGAATATAAAGTGGAGTCTCCATCAATCGCAAGATTATGCTTTATAGCCCCATTCACCATACGAATATGGCTATTTTTTAACTTCATAAAGTCTACATTTAAGTTTTTGAAAACTCCTGTACAAGACTTTTGTAAGTAAATCGTATAATAATCCTTTCCAACACCATGTATTAGACTATCTTCAATCACTAGTTCACTTTTGCTTGCATTTAAAACAGCTTGACTTCCACCCTCAAACGTTCCAGAAACTTGACTTGAAAGAATCGATAGTTTTGAATCTTCAATCCATAAAGAAGTAGGTCGGCTGCACTCCATTTTTGAACGTACAAATGCTAATTCAGAATTTTCACGAATCAATAATCGATTTTGAATCGTAGAATTTTGAATAGAAACAGATGAATGAATAAATTTCATCCCTAATTGGTGTTTGTCCGGTAATTTTGTCGTAAACTTCTTAAAATAGACTTTACTTTTTTCTTCTGAAAATACTAAGAAATGATCATTTTCTGGAAAATCTGTTTGCAATACACAGTTTTCAAAAGTAACTTCCGATTCTCCTGTAATATGAAATATATTGGCATTTTTTAATACTGACATCCACAAGTTTTGAAAAGTCACTTTAGCCTTATTAGAAATTTTAATTTTTCCCGTAATCGTATTTAAAAACCTATTCCCTTCTACATGACCAACAATTGTAATATTTTTTGTTATTTCAGTAACAGGTTCTTTTGTAAAATTCATTGTCAAATGAGGAGTAAATTCTATAATATCTCCATCCTCAGCTGCTTCATAAGCCGCATCAAAATCCCAAGTGTCTTCAGTTGCTCCAACAAGAAATCTTGGCATATTCTCACTCCTTTTATCTTTTTATTTCGTCAACATTTCTACATATAATAGTTTTATTATACCAATGTTAGTTTGAAAACTCTATTAAAAAAAGGCTTCATTCACGGAACAACCTTGGAACAAAACCTCTAAAAACGTTGATATATCAAGAATATAAAAGGAGAAGAGGAGATTTGAACTCCCGCGCCGCTTTCACGACCTATCGCATTTCGAGTGCGACCCCTTCAGCCTCTTGGGTACTTCTCCATTATTAACAATAGTATATTCCTTTTCCTCCAACTCCTCAAGATTTTTCCAAAAAATTATATGAAATTCACAACTTATCCACAGAGTTATCCACATGTACACATGTTCGCTACTAAATTTTGTTTTTAAATTGCCTTCTATCCCCCATATATTGGTCAATACCCTTTTTTGTAATTTTTCTGTTATATCATGTTCGATTACTTTATCCACAATTTTATTCCACTATCCAAAGTTATCCAAAACATCTATAATCGTTGATATAACAATATTTTATCAACATTAACCATACATTTATTCACAACTTACCATTCACCTGTGGATAACTTATTTTCAAAAAAATCCTTTGATATCAATGATTTTAAAAAATATTTTTTCTTTTTTTCCTACACAACTAAAAAAACTATCCACATAGTTATCAACATTTTTGTGGATAACTATGTGGACAGCATCATCTTATTCGATTATTTATAAACTTGGACTATCTGAACTTGTTAATTGAATCGTTGTTGTTTGTTTTTGTCCGTTTCTATAATAAGTAACTTCCATACTAGAACCAACTGTTTTACTATAAAGTGCTTTTCTTAATGTTTGTACACCTGAAATTGGTTTACCATCAATTTCTGTAATGACATCATATTGTTTTAATCCGCCTTTACTTGCACTACTATCATCTTGAACATCTGCTACAACGACACCTTCTTTCACATCGTTGGATAATGCTAATTGTTGACGCCCTTGAGAAGAAACAGATGTTAAATCTACCATTGAAATTCCTAAGACTGGACGAATCACTTTTCCTGATTTTTCTAATTGATTAATAATTGAAACGACTTCATTACTTGGAATTGCAAATCCAATTCCTTCTACACTAGACTTACTAATCTTCATAGAATTAATTCCAATGACTTGTCCTGCTGCATTCACTAATGCTCCACCAGAATTTCCTGGGTTAATCGCAGCATCTGTTTGAATAGCCGTTACTACCCAATCTTGTTTTCCATCGCCATCCACATCTGTTGGAACAGAACGATCTTTGGCAGATACAATCCCTTGAGTGACACTTGTAGCAAATTCAGTTCCTAGAGGTGAACCGATAGCAATAGCTGTTTGACCCGCTTTCACTTCATCAGAATTTGCAAATTCAGCTACTGTAGTTACTTTATCTGCTTTAATTTTTAATACTGCTAAATCAGTCCATTTATCTGCACCAATTAATTCTGCTTTTTCACGAGTTCCATCTGCCATTAATACTTCTAATTCTTGAGAACCAGAAATGACATGATTATTTGTTACGATATAAGCATAGCCATTTTCAACTTTATAAATAACTCCACTACCTTCAGAAGCAGTTGTTAGATCACTATCTTCTGTTTTTTGATTTTGTCGACGACTTTGTCCGTAGCTTCCAAATAAGTTATTTTGATTTAAACTTTGTTTATTAATAACAGATACAACTGCATTTTTTACATTCGCAACAACATCTGAAACGTCTCCAGCACCCTTATTCGATAAAGCTGTTGGGCTTGTTTTTACAGTTGTCGTACTTGTTGTAGTTGATTTTGCTCCAGTTAATTGATTTAATGTTCCTGTTGCACTCATAGCGCCAAATCCAATAATAACGGCTAACAATCCACCCGTTACTCCTCCAACAAAACCGGAACGAAAAGCTTTTTTCTTTTTAGCACTTCTCTTTTCTACCGGAGTAGGTTCTTGTGTAATTTCTTCATTTAACGCTGTATTTTCTTGTGTAGTTTCTACTTCTTCATGGAATTCATTTGTCATGAATAGCCCTCCTTTTTCACTTTAGCAATCACTTCATTGCTTTCTTTTGATACTCTTATACTAATCTAGCTTTTTGAAAAAAGTTTGAAGATAGTGTAATTAAATCGTTATAAAGCTGTTAAAAATCCCATTATTATTTGAAAATTTTATTAAACTCTAAACAATTCTGTCGGTTCATATGGGTCTGTATGATACACTTCAAAAGTTTCATGAATGCCACAATCGTGTTGTAATAAAATCGATTCAGCTGTTTGATACGCTAATTCTTTCAAATTATTATCTTGACTTAAATGACCTAGATAAATTCTCTTCGTCTTATCTCCTAGCATTTCGCACATTGCTAATGCTCCGTCTTCATTAGATAAATGTCCTTTATCACTTAAAATTCTTTGTTTTAAATGCCAAGCATAATTTCCCATGCGTAACATATCTACATCGTGATTACTTTCCATTAAATAAGCATCTGCATTATATAATAATCTTCTTAATTTCTCGCTAACATAGCCTGTATCGGTTAACATCACAAATTGCTTTTGATCTTTTTGAAAGGAGTAAAATTGAGGACAAGCTGCATCATGAGATACAGCAAAACTCATTACATCAATATCTCCAAAAGTTTTTGTTACTCCAGGCTCAAATAAGTGCTTTTGCTCTTGCTTAATCACGCCAATGTTTTTCTTTTCCAAAGCTTTCCATGTTTTTTCATTTGCATAAATATCCATGCCATATTTTCTAGCTAATACTCCGATTCCTTTAATATGATCTATATGTTCATGTGTCACTAAAATCGTATCAATATCTGCAATGGAACGTCCAATTTTTTCCATTTGGGCAGTAATCGCTTTTCCTGTTAAACCACAATCGACTAAAATTTTTCTTTGCGGCGTTTCAATATACGTTGCATTGCCAGAGCTACCACTGGCTAATAAACTCACCAAAAAACTTGATTCACTCATGTTTGATTCCTTTCTATTACGGCGAAGTTGTATTCACCGTTTCTGTTGCCTCATTTGTTAATACAGTTCCTCGAATTGCATCTACTCGTCTAACAATGATTTGTCCATCTGCTTGCTTAAATTCTACATACCAAGCCGGAGAGTAAATGGACAAATCCTTTAATCCTAATGATTTATAATACGATAGACGAACTACCGAAACTGTTGAACGAGTTGGAATCCTTCCTGCTAAATATAATACTTCCATAGCCTTTTGTGAAGTAATCAATACACGATTAGATCCTAATATTTCAGGAGTTCCTGCAAAAGTTTGTTCATAACTAATCACCTGATTATTAACATTTAACGTAAAAATAATTTGACTACTTCCATCCATCACAGGAATCTGGTTAGCACGTTGTGCATAAATCACTTTACGAGTAGTTGGATTATAATTGAACCATGTATATTGCTTTCCATTAATAATAGAACCGCTCTCTACATAAGTTGTTAATTCAGCAAACTGGTCCATTGTTACAGTAGAATTTGTATCTATGGTTAATTGAATAGGTGCTAACAATTGTGAGGAAATAATACCTTTTTCATAGGTAGCTATTTGACTTGGTAGAGTATTCACTAAGGAATCAATATTAGTTGGACTAATTTGAATAATAGGAAGCGATTCTACCGTCGTATTCACCCCCGTGACCGTTATTCCATCCGTTCTCATTTGTTCCATTACATTAATACTGGCATTCAATGGCGTTTTGACTTCTTTTTTCATTTGCCAAAAAATTCCAAATAAAAATAAATCTAAAAAGAGGAAACTGATAATTAATACCAATGTCGATCGTCTAAAATCCATCACTATCTCCTCCTTGTTCTTCTGTTGGTTTCGTTAACTCTTCTAAAGTTTTCCATGTATGATTTGTTTTAATATACCAATTAGGAACAAACTCAACAATTTGATTGCTTTCTTTACTTAATTGCCATGTATACCCTAAACGAATATCTTCCAAAGTATCTAATGATATGCCTTTTCCCAAAATTTGATCCATTAAATCTTTTCCTGCCATTAATTCCATCGTTTGATTTTTAGACGGAATCGGAGTTTCTGCTATTAAAGACGATAATCTCATTTTTTCAATTCCTGTGAGCGTCACAATAAATTGAGCAAATCCTTCCTTGGCATTAGACAAAATGGGATATGAACCCACATAACGCATATATTCAACAATCTTACGATTTTCATCAAAATCTGAAAAACTCATTCCCAATTTCCATCCCCCTAATTTTTTCATTTGCGCAAATGATTGTTGCAAATGAACAGTCATGGATAAAACTTCATCTTCTACTCGATTTTGATAATAAGACATCACATTGGTAGAACGGTCCATTTTTAATTGGGATAAATTATCATTATAAATAATAGATTGCCCATCACTTCTATTTCTCAACTCTGATGGATTCGCAAATAATTGCGTCATATAAAAACTCATCGGAATTTGTTCCATTAAATACGTTTGCTTTTCTATCGAAATAGTATTCACTTCAATAAATATTTGTTTCATATTTAAAATATAAGATTCGACTAAATAAAATTTATTTTCATCATAAAACTTAGCAAATTCTGTTTGAATATCTTGATCCATTTTTGCTTGATATAATTGCTTGGTATCATCATTTAAAAAATAGACATTTTTTACATCATCTGAACGATAAATTATTCGACTAAATTTTTCTTGCCGATACTCTTCAGAAATATCTGAAAAATATCGTGACATAATGCCAAATGTTACGGGAGCATCAAATAATAATTGACTAAAAGAATCCCTTAAAATTAGTTGTTCATAATTTTCCTGAGATAAGATTTCTTTTTTTGTAACATCTTTATATTTCCCTACTAAAGCATTATTAACCGCTTCAACAATTGAAGCATCACTTGTCATTTTCACCTTATTTTCATGAGAATAAATAAAACGTGTTGGTCGAAAGACATCTTCTAGAGCATAATTTACTCTTGTTTGTGTACTCGCATCTTGGTTTGTAGAAGTAACATTTCTCATAAAGCCATTTGGTGAGAAAATTTCTACAGGGCGAAAAACAACGACTGTTGTTAAGGCTAAACTCACGAAACTTAATAAAATTAAAATCACCACTAAATATCTTGAACGAATTCTCATTCCCATTCACCATCCTCTTCAAATGGAATATACGGTAATGAAACAAAGAAAGTCGACCCTTTATTTTCAATACTATTCACCCAAATTTTGCCGCCATGTAATTGAACTACTTCTTGAGCAATCGCTAATCCTAGTCCACTTCCTCCCATCGCACGAGAACGAGCTTTATCGACACGATAGAAACGATCAAATAAATGAGGAATATCTTTTCGAGAAATCCCTAACCCTTCATCTGTTACGCTAACAATAATATCTGTATGAGTTTCCATTAATCGAACAATAATTCTCCCGCCATCTGGGGAATATTTAATAGCATTGTTAATAATATTATCGAATACTTGCGTCATTTTATCTTGATCTAACTCAACCCATAAATCTCTTTGAGTAATGTCTGTTAAAATAGAATAATTTTTATTGCGATATGGCTCGGATTGTAAGACCATTTCAAACCGATTAACAATATGAACTACCAATTCATTCATATTAATAAATTCTTTTTCCAGCCCTAAACGATTTTGATCCATACGAGATAAGTTCAATAAGTCTGTAATCATTCGCATCATACGCTCCGTTTCCGTTTCAATGACTTTTAAGAATCCTGGAGCAATTTCTTTATTTTCCCATGCGCCATCGACTAAGGCTTCTGTATAACTCTTTATACTAGTTAATGGCGTACGCAATTCATGAGATACATTCGATACGAAATTTCTACGTTCACGATCAATTTTTTGTTGTTCTGTCACATCTGTTAAAACACAAACTAATCCACTAATAAAACCTGATTCGCGCTGAATCACTGAAAATTCACATTGAATAATAGAATCTTCTCCATCGTCTTCTAAATGAATCAATTGTTCTTGCTGAGTTTCTAATAATTCTCTAAAACTTACCTTTTCCTCTAAAGGCAAAATAGATAATAAAGGAATTCCTATCACTTTTTCTGATTTTAAATTTAAAATATCTAACGCTGCCGTATTCATAATAACAATACGTCCACGTCTATCGGTAGCAATTACTCCATCACTCATATGACGTAAGACGCTATCTAAGCGTTGACGTTCTGATTCTGTACTTTCTTGAGCTTCTTTAATTTTAAACGATAAATCATTGATAGCTTGCCCTAATTGACCTATTTCATCATCGCTATAAATTTTAACTTCGCCCGTATAATTCCCTTCCGCAATTTTTTCCGTTTGCTTTTTCATTTCAGCAATTGGTTTTGTAATCCCTTGAGAAATTAAAAACGTAATAATAATCACCAAAATAATAGCGATTAAAGATGAACTCACGAAAATAACCCCAATATCTTTAACTTGAGTATAACGAGATTCAATATTCGTTGTTACAGAAATAATTCCTAAAGGATTTCCTGAATTTCCACTTGGTGTAGAAATAGGGGAAACAACCTTCCAATAACGAATATCCTGTTCGGTATAATTATAGGTATATACCGTATTCGTTAATAATACTTGTTGGGCGTCTGCTTCAGTTGTCCTTGTTCCAATCACAGATTGTTGAGATTGATTCGTCGTTCCTAAAATATAACCTTGCGTATCTATGATTCGCGCCTCTACAATACTACTCCCTGTTGGATAATCTTGTAATATTTTGGCGATTTCCGCAATTTTCACTTCATCCTTATCATCTTTTATTAAAATTGGTTGCACGCTATTTTTCAAAAATCCAACTTGTAATTGAATTTGTTCTTGGAAATTTGAAATCATCTGTGTTTCTAATTGACGAAGGAAATTTGCAACAATTAATTGCAATGAAATCATCAGCATAAAAATAAATAACACCGGAATTTTAAATTGAATGGAACGAAAAAATCGTTTCACTTTTTGCATGGTTTTTCTCCTTTATAGATAATAAATGCGCCTTTCTTCCCAGAATAGTTCTTGGTAAAGAAAAGCGCATCTTTCTAAGCTTCTTTTTCTTGTTCTGGAGTTTTAATATAGTACCCTACTCCACGTCTTGTCATAATCCATGTAGGATGACTTGGTGTGTCTTCAATTTTTTCGCGTAAGCGTCGAACCGTTACATCTACCGTACGAACATCTCCGAAGTAATCATATCCCCAAACCGTTTGTAATAAATGTTCTCTTGTAATGACTTGACCAATATGTTTTGCTAAATAGTGAAGCAATTCAAATTCACGATGTGTTAATTCAATTTCTTCTCCTCGTTTAGAAACAACATAAGCATCTTCATGAATAATTAAAGAACCTAATACAATCTCGTTGGCTATTTTTTCCTCCTCAGGTTCACTAGGCGCAATATGTTGACGACGTAAATTTGCTTTTACACGTGCAATTAATTCTCGATTGGAAAATGGTTTTGTCACATAATCATCGGCTCCTAATTCCAACCCTAAAACTTTATCAATTTCTGAATCTTTTGCAGTTACCATAATAATTGGCACATTACTTGTTTTACGAATTTCTCGGCAAACTTCTAACCCTTCAATTTTAGGTAACATTAAATCCAAAATGACTAAATCTGGATTCTCAGCAGCAAATACTACTAACCCTTCTTCCCCATCAAATGCGGTAACGACTTCAAAACCTTCTTTTGACAAACTAAATTTAACAATGTCTGAGATTGGTTTTTCATCATCTACTACTAAAATCTTTTTCATAACGAGCTCCTCTCTTGCGATTGAGCGTTTGGGAAAGATTATTTACTATCCCAAACATCCTCTAAAATGTTGGTTTGAGTTCTATCTGGGCCTACTGAGAATGTAGAAATTTTAACACCTACTAATTCAGATACTCTACGAACATAGTTTTGCGCTTCAATTGGTAATTCATCCAATGTACGGCATCCTGTAATATCCTCAGTCCAACCTGGAAGTTCTTCATAGACTGGTTCACATTGTCCTAATTCGACTAGGCTTGCTGGATAATGGCTAATTTCTTCACCATTTGATTTACGATATGCCACGCAAATTTTCACAGTGTCTAAACCTGTTAATACATCAATACTATTCAAGCATAGATTTGTAATTCCTGATACACGTTTAGAATGTCTCATCACAACACTATCAAACCATCCAACACGGCGTGGACGTCCTGTTGTTGTTCCGTATTCACGACCAACTTCACGAATACGGCTTCCAATTTCATCAAATAATTCTGTCGGAAATGGACCATCTCCTACACGAGAAGTGTATGCTTTACAAACACCGACTACTTTTGTTACTTTTGAAGGACCTACACCACTACCAATTGTCACTCCACCTGCTAATGGGTTAGAAGAAGTTACAAATGGATATGTTCCTTGATCGATATCCAACATCACGCCTTGTGCGCCTTCAAATAATACTCGTTTTCCATTATCTAAAGCATCATTTAATAATACAGAAGTATCACAAACATATTGTTTAATTTGTTGACCATATTCATAATATTCTTCAAAAATTTCTTCAAAATTCATTGGGCTTGCATCATATAATTTAGTAAATTGACGATTTTTGTCTTCTAAATTGATACGTAAACGTTCTTCAAAAACTTCTCGATCTAATAAATCGGTAATCCGAATCCCCACACGAGCAGCTTTATCCATATATGCAGGTCCAATTCCTTTAATCGTTGTACCGATTTTTTTGTCCCCTTTCGCCTCTTCTTGCAAGCGATCCAGTTCAATATGATATGGTAATATCACGTGCGCACGATCTGAAATTCTTAAATTATCAGTCGTAATATTTCTTTCATGTAAATAGGCTAACTCTGTTACTAAGGATTTTGGATTGACCACAACCCCATTTCCAATAATACAAAGTTTTTCTGGAGAAAAAATTCCTGATGGGATTAAATGTAATTTATACGTTTCTCCACCAAACTGAATCGTATGACCTGCATTATCGCCCCCTTGATAACGAGCAATATATTCTGCTTTTTCGCTTAGGAAATCGGTAATTTTACCTTTTCCTTCATCTCCCCATTGTGTACCTACTACTACTACTGACGACATATCCGCACCTCTTTAAATTATTTTTTTCTACATTGGTGGCATAGAAGCTTCTAACTTCTTCGATGCTATCGATGTAAATTTATTATATTCTTTAATAAACATTAATTCTACGGTTCCTCGTGGACCGCTACGGTTTTTTTCTATAATGACTTCAATAATATTATTGGATTCTTGATTTGGAACATTTCCATCCTCATCTGGCTCTTTTCGATAATAATCTTCTCGGTATAAAAATGCTACAATATCCGCATCTTGCTCAATCGAACCCGATTCACGAATATCCGACATTACCGGTCGTTTATCTTGCCTTTGCTCAACTCCACGAGATAATTGTGATAACGCAATAACTGGAACGCTTAGTTCTTTTGCAAGTTTCTTTAAATTTCTTGAAATTTCAGAAATTTCTTGTTGCCTATTTTCCCGACCATTTCCTTCGATTAATTGCAAATAATCGATCACAATTAATCCTAAATTATTGCGTTCTTGTTTTAATCGTCTACATTTTGCACGAATTTCTGACACTCGAATCCCAGGAGTATCATCAATATAAATCGGAGCAGTCGATAATGTTCCTGAAGCTACAAAATAACTGCGAAGTTCTTCTTCCGTCAAACGACCATTTCGCATATTGCTTGCATCAATACTGCCTTCGGAACATAACATCCGGTTTACAAGAGATTCTGCACCCATTTCCAAACTGAAAATCGCTACCGTTTCATTTGTTTTTGTCGCAACATTTTTTGCAATATTTAAAACAAACGCTGTTTTCCCAACTGATGGACGGGCTGCTAAAATAATTAATTCATCCTCATGAAGTCCGGAAGTCATTCGATCTAAATCAATATATCCTGTTGGAATTCCTGTAATTTCTCCAGTATTTTTCATACGCTCTTCAAGAGATAAATACGCTTCGTTCAAGACTTTTGTAATATCTACAAACCCTGCTCGATTTCTTTTTTCAGAAACTTCTAAAATACTTCGTTCAGCTCTATCCAATACTGCTGCTACTTCATCTGTTTCACCATATGCATCTGTTGCAATATCTGTAGAAGTTCGAATTAATTTTCGTAAAGTTGATTTTTCACTCACAATTTTAGAATAATATTCCACATTCGAGGCAGTTGGTACTTTTTCTGCTAATTCTAGTAAATAAAATTGTCCGCCTGCATTTTCTAATTGTTTATTTTGATTTAAACGTTCTGCAACTGAAACAATATCAATGGGCGAAGAATCATTATTCAATTCCACCATTGCTTTAAAAATCACTTGGTGGTTTATTCGATAAAAATCTTCTGGCACTAAAAATTCCATCACCGATACAATCGAATCAGGATCTAATAAAATCGCACCTAATACTGATTGTTCTGCATCTAAATTTTGCGGTGGAATTCTTCCTTCAAATTGTTCATCCACTTGTCCATTGACACCTTCTTTCATTCCATACATACGGTGTCATTTTACCATAAAATCTACAAAAGAAACAGACAGAACCTTTCATAGAACCGAAAAAATCCAAGACGGTTTCTCCGTCTTGGATTTTCTAAGAAGTGCCTCTTCTATTAATCTTGATGTTTCATTGTTGGGAATAGTAATACGTTACGGATTGATTGGCTATTTGTTAGTAACATAACTAAACGATCAATGCCAATACCTACCCCACCAGTTGGAGATAATCCGTATTCTAATGCTTGTACGAAATCTTCATCTAATGGATGAGCTTCATCATTACCAGTTTCTTTTTCTTCTACTTGTTTCATGAAACGTTCACGTTGATCGATTGGATCTGTTAACTCTGTAAATCCATTTGCATATTCTTTTGTACAAATGAAGCATTCGAAACGATCTGTGAAGCGTGGGTCTTCATCATTTTTACGAGCAAGTGGAGACACTGCTACTGGATGTCCATAAATGAATGTTGGTTGAATTAATGTTTCTTCTACAAATGTTTCGAAGAACTCATTTACGACGTGACCATAAGTCATTGAGTCTTCAACTTTCAAACCTTTTTCTTTAGCAATCGCACGAGCTTCTTCATCTGTCATTTCTACCCAGAAGTCTACTCCTGTTACTTCTTTAATGGCATCTACCATATGAACTCTCTTCCAAGGAGCTTTTAATTCAACTTCATATTCTCCATAAGGAACTTTTGTTTTACCTAATACTTCTTG
Source organism: uncultured Granulicatella sp. (assembly GCA_963529535.1). Taxonomy (GTDB): domain Bacteria; phylum Bacillota; class Bacilli; order Lactobacillales; family Aerococcaceae; genus Granulicatella. Next base: position 79,527 of record CAUSAK010000002.1, read on the forward strand.
CGCAACACTTGATACGATTCCTTCTGTTAAGTCCATAACATCTTGATAGTCAGTATAAGCAGTATAGATTTCGATTGATGTAAACTCAGGGTTATGAGTTGTATCAATTCCTTCATTACGGAATACACGACCAATTTCATACACACGTTCCATACCACCTACTACTAAACGTTTTAAGTGTAATTCTGGAGCAATACGCATGTATAATTCCATATCTAAAGCATTATGGTGAGTAATAAATGGACGAGCATTCGCACCACCAGCTAATGTATGTAATACAGGTGTTTCCACTTCTAAATAATCACGAGAATCTAAGTAATGACGAATTTCACGGATAACTTTACTACGTGTTACGAAACGATCCATACTATCACGGTTACTAATTAAGTCTAAATAACGTTGACGATATTGTTGCTCTACATTTGTTAATCCATGATATTTATCTGGTAATGGACGTAAAGCTTTTGTTAAATGAACAAATTGAGTAGCTTTAACAGATAATTCACCAGTATTTGTCACCATAACTGTTCCTACAACACCAACGATATCTCCTAAGTCAGCTTTATCAAATAATTCATAAGCTTCGTCTCCGACAACATCTTTACGAACATAAATTTGAATTTGACCTTTACCATCTTGAATATGCGCAAAACCAGCTTTTCCTTTTCCACGTTTTGTCATAATACGACCTGCGATTTGAACCGTCACTTCTTCTTGTTCAGCTAAGCTTTCTTTTGTCGCACCTTCAAATTGTTTATGAATTTCTTCAGTGGATTGTTTTTGTTTAAATCCTGTTGAAAAAGGCTCTACTCCTTTTTCACGTAATTGATGCATTTTTTCACGGCGAACTTGTAATTGATCATTCAGTGTTTCTTGTACTTCTACTTCGTTAGACACTGTATTTCCTCCTTTTTTGTGACATGAGTCACTGTATTTCTAGTCTATTGTACCAATTATTGACTGATAAATAAAGCGTTTATGATTATGTTTATTTTTCTTTATTAAGCCTTCCTAACATTCTGGTCTTTTTCTTTTATCTGCGTCAACATTTTTTAAACATACATATAAAAAAGACGATAGATTTTTCATTTTCTATCGCCTATTGCGTCTCTATTTCACATGATAAACTGAATTCTATACTCCATTCTCATGAGCCAATTTATGTTCATAACTATTGATAAAATCTTCATGTTTATGATGATGGAACTCTTCATCTCCAAAATGATAATGCTCATGAGTATGCATAACCACATGAGTATGTGTAACTCCATTATGTGTATGAACAATCGTATGCATATGCCCATGAAGATGATTTTTTATCATAGTATCATAAACGACAAACGCCGTTCCAATGAACATAAAAGCTAGTCCCACAAAATATTCTACAGCTAGTTTTTCTCCATTTACTGCAAACGCTAAAAATGAGCCTACAAAAGGTGCCACTGCATAATAGGCACTCGTCTTAGCTGCACCTAAATTTCTTTGTGCTCGTATATATAGAAAAATACTTAATCCATATGAAACATAGCCAAGCAACATAATCATGACAATATATTTCATTTCTGGAATCTTTTCACCAAGTAAGACAGCAATAACAAATGCGCCTCCCCCAGAAAAAATTCCTTTTAACAAAACAATCTGATATGTACTTTTCTCTGATATCTTTCTTGTACAGTTATTTTCAAGCCCCCAGCAACAAGTTGCTAAGATAACGAAAAGAGAGCCTATAGAAAACTGAAAACTACCGATTCCCTCAAATGACAAAACAATACTTGATAATGTAATAAACCCTATTGCAATCCACAGTTTTCCTGATACTTTTTCCTTAAAAATAAGTAACGCTATTAACGTAGTCGCTACAATTTCAAAATTACCGAGGAGTGAGGCATTAGATGCTGTCCCCATTTTTATTCCTATCATTAAAAATATAGGTGCAACTATATCTAATAGAATCATTCCAACCGTATAAGGTAAATCCTGTTTTGTAAGTCTCTCTGATTTATCTTCTTTTTTGATGTGAAATAAATACATCATTCCAACCCCAACACCCGCTCCAAGATACAGAAAAGCTGCTAAAAAAGTTGGTGGAACATTTTCCAATAGAATTTTTGAAAACGGTGTATTAATGGCATAAAATACAGCTGCTAACAACGCTAATATAATCGCACTTGTTTTTGTTTTTCCCTTCAAAATATCTCATCCCCAATACTAGAAAAATATAAGAAGCTATTCTTAATCAGAACAGCCTCTATTTTTAGTGGTAATAGTAAATTCGATAAATTCTTACTCTACTTCTTTTCCACGTTCTAACTGTCTTTCAACACGTTCTAAATGTTCTTGAACAAATTGATCTAAAATTTCATTCACTTGAGATACGGTTGTAGACTCATTAATCGCAACTTTTGTTTTCGTTGCACGTGGAATTCCTTTCAAGTAATAGGCTGCTAATTTACGGAATTCTTTTGTTGCTACTGACTCTCCTTTTAACGTTGCTAAACGCTCTAAATGTGTTTTGGCGATATCAATTTTTTCAGGAACTGTATTTTCCGGTAATAATTCTCCCGTTTCTAAATAATGAACCGTTTGCTTAATCATCCATGGATTTGCTAAAGCTGCTCGTCCAATCATGACTCCATCTACGCCTGCAACTTCAATCATTTTCTTAGCATCTTGAGGAGAACGCACATCTCCATTTCCAATTAATGGAATACGTGTTAAGTTTTTCTTCACTTCTCCAAGAATTTCCCAATTCGCTTTTCCATCATACATTTGTACACGAGTTCTGCCATGCATTGCAACAGCGCTCGCTCCTGCTCTTTCTGCAGCAAGAGCATTTTCAACAGCATATAAATGTTCATCATCCCAACCAGTTCGCATTTTTACCGTTACAGGTTTATCCACTGCATCGACTACTGCAGCAACCATTTCATAAACTTTATTTGGATCTAATAACCATTTTGCACCAGCTTCAGCTTTAATCACTTTATTAACAGGACATCCCATATTAATATCGATAATCGCTGCCTCTGTATTTTCAGCTACATATTTGGCAGCTTCTACTAATGTATCTTTATTTCCACCCATAATCTGAACACTTAATGGATATTCATTCGGTTCAATATGCAACATGCTTAATGTTTTTTCATTTCTAAATTGAATCCCTTTATCACTAATCATTTCGCAAACAACTAAGCCTGCTCCAAATTCTTTTACCGTTACACGAAAGGCTGAATTACTAATTCCCGCCATCGGTGCAACGACTACTGGATTGTCAATTTGAATATTGCCAATCTTAAAACTCATTTCATTTCCTCACTTTCAATCATTCTGCTTAGCTATTGTACCATAGATAGCTATCATTCGTGTATTATCATGTTTTTTAACTTTTAAAATATTTAGTGAGATTTTTTTCAAATAGACTAGCTTTACAGAAAAAGAAATGGTACACTGTTTATAATTATTTTTTAATCTTTTTTTAAGAAATGACTAAGGAGGATATTTATGACACGAAAGAAATTAATTGATATTATTATTTGCGGTTTTGCATTATTCGCCATCTTTTTTGGCGCTGGTAATTTAATTTTCCCCCCTTATTTAGGAGTTATCTCAGGAAATAACTGGGGAATTGCCAATGTTGCCTTTTTATTATCAGATCCGCTATTACCCATCCTTGGAGTTATTGTTACAGCCTTATTAGGTGGGCAAGCTACTGATTTAGGAAAAAGAGTCAGCAAACATTTTTCCATGATTATTGGAGCGATTTCGATTTTACTCATTGGACCATTATTTGCCGTTCCTAGAACTGGAGCTACTACGCATGAAATTTTTGTGCAATCTTTTGTACCAACTGCTCCACAATGGATTACATCATTGATATTTTTTGGATTAACGTTATATATCGCAATTCAATCTCACACTGTAATTGATGCGATTGGAAAATATTTAACACCGATTTTATTATTCATTTTATTCCTTGTATTTATTGCAGCTGTAGTTCAGCCAAATGCAGGCTTCCAAGCAACTACTGCAACAGGACTATTTGCTCAAAGTTTTAAAGAAGGCTATCAAACAATGGATGCCTTGGGAGCAGCTCTAATGGCAGGGGTTGTGATTTCAGATTTAACAAGACGTGGTTATACAGAGAAAAAAGAACAACATCAAATGATGTTTGGAGTTGGAATTGTTTCTTTCATTTTATTAGCAGCAGTATATAGCAGCTTAACCTATGCTGGAGCAACTGTTAGTACAGTTTATGACGCAAACGTTCAACGTCCTGCTTTATTAATTGGATTAATTGAACAATTACTAGGCTCATTTGGTAAAGTAGCAATGGGAATTGCTGTGTCCTTTGCTTGCTTAACAACTTCTGTTGGATTAATTACAACTTGTGGACATTATTTTTCAACCTTAACAAATGGAAAATTAGAATATAAAAAAATTGTTATAGTCTCAGTCGTTCTTTCATTCCTTCTATCACTTTTAGGAGTGGATGCCTTATTACAATTAGCAGTTCCTGTCCTAAGTGCTATTTATCCAATGGTCATCGCATTAATCTTCTTATCGATTTTTGACCGCTATATTGTTTATAACTGGACTTATACAGGTGCAGTTGTTGGAGCATTCTTTATTGGAGGAATTCAAGCGATTCATCTATTTTCTCAAATGCAAGGTGGTAACTTCCTAGCTGAATTAGCTGGTTGGACAAATACTTTACCATTACATCAATTTGGATTTGAATGGTTAGTACCTGCTATTATCGGATCAGCAGTCTTTACGGTTATTAGTAAATTTACTGGAATGGGTAGTAAGAGAGTTTAAGAGTAAAATAACAAACCCGAGAAACTTCAAAAAATGAAATTCCTCGGGTTTTGTTTTGTATACTCCTATTTCCAACTCTCTTCAATAAACGTATCACGTCCAGACATACCACGGTAACGGTAATAATGATCTGGATTTTTCTTATAAAAATCTTGATGGTATTCTTCAGCTGGATAAAATGTACTTGCTGGTTCGATTTTTGTAACAATCTCTTTTTTAAAGCGTCCGCTTTCTTGTAAAGCTTTTTTCGAAGCTTCTGCGATTGCTTTTTGTTCTAGAGAGTGATAAAAAATCACTGGTCGATATGAATCGCCTCTATCTACAAATTGTCCCATCGCATCGGTTGGGTCTGTTTGTTGCCAATAAACTTCAACTAATTGCTCATAAGAGAAGATTTCTGGATCAAAAGTAATTTGTACAGCTTCCGTATGTCCTGTTGTTCCTGAACAAACTTCTTTATAAGTAGGGTTTTCCTTATGTCCACCTGTATAACCTGCAATAACAGATTCAATTCCTGGTTGTGTATCAAATGGTTTAATCATACACCAGAAGCATCCTCCTGCAAATGTTGCGACTTCTTTTGCCATCGTTATTCCTCCTCTTTTTCTAACGAAACATCTTGTCCAAAAATTTTCATTTTAATGGCTAGTCCTGTTCGAGTTCCAGCTGTTCCACCTAGTCCGGTTTCTCTTAATTCACTTGGCATTTTTCTTCCAATCGAACGCATTGCTTCAATTGTTTCATCTGCTGGAATAACATTTGTAATTCCTGCTAACGCCATATCAGCCGCAATTAATGCATTTCCTGCTCCAATTGCATTTCGCTTCACACATGGAATTTCTACTAAGCCTGCAACTGGATCACACACTAATCCTAGTAAATTTCCTAAAGCAATAGAAAATGCTTCAGAACATTCTTGTGGTGTTCCACCAGCAGCTTCAACAGCGGCTGCTGCTGACATCGCACTTGCACTTCCGACTTCTGCCTGGCAACCACCCATTGCTCCTGAAATCATCGCATTATTGGCCACAACCATTCCAAACGCTGAAGCCGTAAATAAAAACCGAACTTGTTGTTCCTGAGACAAATTCATCGTATCAGCAATCGAAAAAACCACCCCTGGTAAAGTACCACTAGCACCTGCCGTCGGGGTAGCACAAACAAGACCCATCGCTGCATTTACTTCATTGGTACCTAATGCATACTGCACTCCCGCTAAAATTTTATCCCCTGATAAAGTCTTCCCTTTTTCGCGATATTTTTTCATTTTTACAGCATCTCCACCAGTTAGTCCTGTTGGAGAAAATACACCTTGACACTGTACACTTCTTTCTACCGCATTTTTCATAGTTTGAAGATTTTTTTCCATCTTCGCCCAAATATACTCTCGACTTTGTTGGGTCATTTCCATTTCTTGTTCAATCATCACTTCAGAAATAGTTTTATGTTGGCTAGTTGCTAATGCGACTAATTCCTGTATGCTAACAAACATCACGAAATTCCTTTCTTTTTATGTAAAGACATAGATTGTTTTTTCTTGTTGAATCAATTGTAATTTTTCTTGAAGAGTTGGGGAAATTAATCCGCCCAATTCATAGCTAATAAAACGAAACGATCCATCCTTTAATTCTTTTTGTTTACGAATGGCAACATTATGTTCTTCCAATAAAGAAGCTACTATCTCAGACTCCTCTACTGGAAGAATCTCTAAAATAATCGGCAGAGTCCCTGAAAGGTTTGAAATAAATCCATCCACTTCGACATACTTTACTTCCACTGTTCCTCCACCAATGGAAGTCCCAATTAAACGAACGCGTCTTGTTGCTGACATCAATGTTAAATCAGCCGTATTCGCATGAGCCACGGGACTTGGTTCATCTCTTTCGATAAATTCAATTGAAATACCTTCTTTAGTAGCAATTTCTACCGCTTGTGGAACGCGTTCATCATCTGTTTCAAATCCTAATACGCCACTAATAATCGCAAAATCAGTTCCATGTCCTTTATGAGTCTGAGCAAATGATTCATAGTAAATACATTGAACACTTGTTGGAGTTCCACCAAACAATTGTCTAGCACATCTTCCAATCGCAATCGCTCCAGCTGTATGAGAACTGGATGGCCCAATCATAATGGGACCGATAATATCGAAACAACTTTTATAATTGAACACTTTATCCACAATGATATCCCTCTCTTTCGTATCCTTTATTGTACTTTTTTTCTAGGAAGTCCGTCAAGTTTTGCATCATCTTCCCCTATTCAAAATCATACGAACATATACTCATTTTTGCAATATTTCTAAAGATTATAACATATACGTTATAGTCTTCCTTTTTTAAAAAAACGAAATCGAAACTTCAAATTTTATAAATAATTTTTATAGATTTCTTGACTTATCTCTGAATTAAATTTACAATATTAGTAACTGGTAATGACCAGTAGACGTTACCAATTTTAGAAAGGAGGACACCTTAATGGTAGAAACTGAACAAGTGCCACTTTATTCTAAATTAAGTTTAGAACTCATCGAATATATTACGACACATGGACAGGTTCACCAAAAAATGTTATCGGAACGAGAAATCTGTAAAGCATATGGTGTAAGTCGCACCACCGTTCGAACAGCATTAAAAGAATTAGAGACCTTAGGCTATATTTATAAACGCCATGGAAAAGGTACGTTTATTTCTAGCCAATGGAAAGAACGTCAAAATTTATTAGAAGGCTATAGTTTTACGGAACAAATGAAAGAATTAGGTCGAATTCCTTCAACAAGTATCACAGCGTTTCATTACTATAAAGCTGATAGTTATATTGCTCAACAACTAGGAATTGAAACAGGAGAATATATTTATCGCTTGAAACGTGTACGGTTTGCAGATGGGATTCCAATGATGAAAGAAACGACCTTTTTACCTGCTCGATTATTCCCTGACCTTAGTGAAGAACAATTACATAATCGTTCTTTGTATGAAGTTTTCTCAGAAGATTTTCAACAAAAAATTATCTATGCCGATGAAGAATTTTCAGCGAGTATTCTTACTAAAGATGAGGCTCCAGCCTTAGAAACGCCGTTGCATGCTGCTTGTTTACGCTTAAAGAGAATTAGCGTAAATAGCGAAAATCATGTCATTGAATTTACTATTAGTGTTGCAAGAAGTGATCAATTCTTTTATAAAGTTCGTTACCATAAAAATTCACATAAATAAATCAAAATTGGAGGTTTGAAAATGTTTCAATTTTCAAAAGAACAACTAGAAGCACTAACAGCGGAAATCACTACTCGTGAAATTCGCCAACAACCTGAATTATGGCAAGAAGCATTTGATTATTATGCAGAAAACTTAGACCGTATTCAAGCATTCTTAACGTCATTACCACATCATCACTATCGTGTCATTTTTACAGGCGCAGGGACCTCTCAATATGTAGGGGATACCATTTTACCTTATTTAAAACGTCATGGTCGTGAAGACCGTTTTGAATTCCAATCTGTCGGAACTACTAATTTAGTAAGTAATCCATTAGATTATTTCAAAGCAGATATTCCTACCATTTTAGTATCTTTTGCACGTAGTGGAAATTCTCCAGAAAGTTTAGCTAGTGTTCAATTAGGTCAACAAATTGTCAAAGATTTCTACCAAATTACGATTACGTGTGCTCCTGAAGGAAAACTTGCATTAGCTGCACCAGGAGATGAGCGTAATTTACTACTAATGATGCCTACTCGTTCAAATGATGCCGGATTTGCCATGACTGGTAGCTTTACTTGTATGACATTAACCGCTCTATTAATTTTCGATGAAGGACATTCTATTGAAGAAAAAGCTGCATTTGTAACAGCTATTCGTCAAATGGGAGAAAGTGTTTTAGAACGTGAACATGTCTTACAACAATTCATCGACCTAGACTATAATCGTGTCATTTATCTTGGTTCTGGTCCATTAGCAGGTTTAGCACGTGAAGTTCAATTAAAAATTTTAGAATTAACAGCTGGTAAAATTGCAACGATTTACGATTCTTCAATGGGATTCCGTCATGGTCCTAAGTCATTTGTTGATGCTCGTTCTCTAGCATTTGTCTTTGTTTCAAATGATGCTTATACACGTCAGTACGACTTAGACATTTTAGAAGAAATGTACGGAGATAACATTGCACCTCTAGTATGTGCAGTCGGAGTATCTGTTGAAGATAAATATGAAGGAACTAGCTTTAATTTTGCAGAAGAATTCTCATCAGTTCCAGATGCTTATCTAGCTCTTCCATATGCAATCTTCGGTCAAACTATTGGTCTATTATCTTCTGTTAAAGTTGGCAATAAACCTGACACACCTTCTCCAAGCGGAACTGTTAATCGTGTTGTAAAAGGTGTAACGATTCATCCATTAACCGTTCAATAAATATAGGAAAAAAAGATTTAAAGGAGGGAAAATATGACTACTTATATTTATGCAAAGCAATTTTATTTTGAAAACGATGTGAAAGGTCCTGGATATTTACCGATTTTAGAATCAGGAGTATTTGGAGAATTTCAAACAGAAAAACCTACCGATGGTAATATCGTAGATTATTCTAACTATCATATTGCACCAGGTCTTGTAGACACACATATTCACGGTTATAAAGGTGCAGATGTTATGGATAATGACGTCGAAGGTCTAAAAACGATTTCTGCTGGTTTGCCTAGTTGCGGGGTTACTTCATACTTACCGACAACTTTAACAGCTTCTAGAGAATTATTAAATGATGTCTGCCAAACAATTGGTGACAATGCTACATCAATTCCTGGAGCTAAAATTAGAGGAATTTTCTTAGAGGGACCATTCTTCAGCGAAACCTATAAGGGCGCACAAAACCCTAAATACATGGGAGATCCAAAAAAAGAAATTTTAGATGAATGGCAACAAAAAGCAAATGGTTGGGTGAAGAAAATTGCGATTGCTCCTGAACGTGATGGAGCTGTTGACTTTATCAAACATGCCGTAAAAGAAGATATCTATGTAGCATTAGCCCATACAGATGCAACCTATGAAGAATGTAAAAATGCAGTTGAAGCAGGGGCAAATATTTTCGTCCATACTTACAATGGAATGCGTGGACTTCACCACCGTGAACCAGGTGTTGTGGGAGCAGCACTAACCCTTCCAAACAAATTTGATGTATTTGACGAATTAATTTGTGATGGACATCATGTTCATCCAGTTTCTGCTAATATTGTCATGAATTGTTGCGGTCGACACCGTACAGCTTTAATTACAGACTGTATGCGTGCTGGCGGATTAGGCGAATGCGAATCTACATTAGGAGAATTTGACGTTATTGTAAAAGACGGTACAGCTCGATTGAAACATAACGGCAGCCTTGCTGGAAGTATTTTAGAACTAATCCAAGGAGTACAAAATGTTGTAAAATGGGGAATCGCAACTCCTCATGAAGCTTTATTAATGGCTAGTTTAGTCCCTGCAAAATCAGTGGGAATTGACGATGTTTGTGGACATCTAAATCCAGGATATGCAGCTGACTTTATCGTATTAGATGATGACTTACAACTACAAGCCACTTATTTAGACGGTAAAGCTTATTTTGAAAAATAAAAAAGATTAACAGAGAATAAAAGGCGTGAGAAATCCTTTAAAAAATGATTAGGAGTGTTAATTATGTCAAAACTAACTGTAACAAAAGGAAAATATGAACATCTAGTTCGTTTATCAAATAAAAATCATGTCATCGGGGCATTAGCTATCGACCAACGTGGTTCTCTTAAAAAAATGATTGCCGCTGGAAATCCAAACCAAACAGGTGATGAAGGAATTATTCATTTCAAAGAATTAATTTCTGAAGAATTAACAAAATATTCAAGCTCAATCTTATTAGACCCAGAATACGGATTACCTGCCGCAGAAAAAAGAAATGCTGACTGTGGATTATTAATTTCATATGAAAAAACAGGTTATGATGCTACTGAAATTGGACGCTTACCTGACTTATTACCAATCTGGTCGGCAAAACGTATTAAAGAAATCGGGGCAGATGCTGTAAAAGTATTACTATACTATGATATTGATGAAGATCCAGCCATTAACGATATTAAACATGCATGGGTAGAACGTGTTGGTAGTGAATGTACTGCCGAAGATATTCCTTTCTTCTTAGAAATCGTTTCTTATGATGCAAGTAATGAAGATGTAAAATCTGCTCACTATGCAAGCTTAAAACCTCATAAAGTAAATGATGCGATGAAAGTATTCTCTGACCCTCGTTATCAAGTAGATGTCTTAAAAGTTGAAGTTCCTGTAAATATGAACTTTGTAGAAGGCTTTACAGCAGAAGGTGTTGAACCAGTTTATACTCGTCAAGAAGCTTTAGCATACTTCAAAGAACAATCAGAAATTACACACTTACCATTTATCTTCTTAAGTGCTGGTGTATCTGCATCATTATTCCAAGAAACTTTACGCTTTGCTCAAGAAGCAGGTTCTAAATTCAATGGAGTATTATGTGGACGTGCTACTTGGAAAGATTCAGTAGCAGTTTACGCAACTGAAGGCGACGAAAAAGGTCGTGAATGGTTAGCAGCAACTGGTCGTCAAAATATTGAAGATTTAAATGTTGTGTTAGATGAAACAGCGACTTCATGGTTAGAACGTGTAGAAGTAAAATAAGTTCATAAATACAAAAAAGGTTGGAGTTATTCTCCAGCCTTTTTTAATTGGTTTTTGTTCGCTTTTATTTGATAAGCAATCCTGATATCTCGAATCCATTCATATAATTCTAATACTATACATGCTACTGACCCAATACCGATTAAAATCATACAGAGTACAAAATTTGTCCATAAATAGATTGAGAATAAAAGTATGGCATGAGCTAAAATGAGTTTAACACTATCTGGCGCTTTTCTCTTAATATACCATTCACAAAATCCTTCATGGTATGAACGGCTAACATTATAATCTTCACGTAGTTCTCTATACCACTCTCTCATATTCTCACCTACTTTTAACATTTGCTGTATTTTACACAATTCGTATAATCTTGTCAATAGGCTAATCTAGTCTTCCAGCACAAAAAACCACCTAGCCGTGGCTAGGTGGTCTCAATTTAATTTCTATTTTTATGCTAAAGTATCGTCCATAGATAAGATTTCGTGGAATACACGTTGAGTTAACTCAGCTTTTTGTTCTGGAGTTAAGTATTTAGTGTTTACACAGTATCCTGAGATACGTACGATAACGTCTTCACCTGATAAGATTTTATCTTTAACGTCGTTTAAGTCCATTACGTTTAAGTTAACGTGTTGACCGCCGTTTTCGAAGTATCCATCTAAAATTGTTACTAAGTTATCTACTTGTTCATCACGAGTTTTACCTAAAGCACGAGGTGAAACTTGAGTTGTTAATGAGATACCGTCAGCTGCATAACTGAAGTCTAAGCTTGATAATGATTTCAAGTTATCTAACCAACCACCTTTAGCTTTGTTAGATGGGTTAGCACCTGGTGAGAAGAATTCAAGTTTAGATAAGTTAACAGTACCGTCTTCGTTTAAGTATACTCCTTTATGAACTGGAGAGTTACCAGTTTGTTTAGAGTAAGCAACGTTAGAAGTAATTGTTAATAATGAAACTGTAGCTTCAGCGTCTTTATATAGTTTGTGGCTACGTAGACGAGTTGTATAAGCTTCAATTAACCATTCTGCTAATTCGTTTGAACGAGGGTCATCTTCACCCCAACGTGGGTATTCACCAATTGTTTCGTAGTCGTAGATGTATCCATCTTCATCACGAATTGGTTTAACAGTAGCATATTTAATCGCTGCTAATGTATCTACAGTATTTGCGAATCCACAGATACCGAATCCCATATTTGCACGTTGTTTAGTTGGTAAGAATGCCATTTGAACAGCTTCATAGTTATATTTATCTGTCATGTAGTGGATGATATTTAATGCATCTACATAAGTGTCTGTTAACCAGTCAAGAGATTTTTCAAAGTTAGCTTTAACTGATTCAAATTCAAGAACTTCATCACGAATTGGTTCGATATCAAATACTTTGTAGTCTTTATGAACATCGTCGTACCCACCGTTTAAACCAGTAAGAAGAGCTTTCAATACGTTTACACGAGCTCCAAAGTATTGGATGTTGTGACGTT
>CAUSAK010000003.1:0-63996 GCA_963529535.1 uncultured Granulicatella sp.
CTCAAACTCACGAACTTTCTCAAGTAGAAGCAGCGGGAGTATTCATTTATGTTGGGTTATTACCGTTGACAGATCCATTTAAAGATTTGGGAATTACAAATGAAGAAGGCTGGATTGTCACAAATGAAAAAATGGAAACAAGTATTCCTGGTATTTATGCAGTAGGAGACGTGCGTCAAAAACATTTAAGACAAATTACAACAGCTGTTGGTGATGGTGGAATTGCTGGAAACGAAACATATCACTATGTAGAAAGTATTAAGGAAAAATTGGCGGAATAATAGAATTGTTTGTTTCGAAATAGAAATTCACATATTTGAGAAATGGGAGTTTTTCTTAAAGAAAATATATCGAATTTGTAGCAACAGCCATTGACAAGTGTCTAGGATTTTGTTATTATAAACAGGCAAATCGTAAAAAAATCGATGAGTTATTGAATCTATTTGGAAATGAGAGGTGTCATTCATGCGTATCAACATTTTATTAGAATGTGCTGAAACAGGTGAACGTTTATACTTAACAAGCAAAAACAAACGTAACAACCCAGAACGTTTAGAATTAAAAAAATATTCTCCAAAATTACGTAAACACGTTGTTTTCAAAGAAACTAAAAAGTAATTTCGAGAAAAGTAATTGGAAGGTCAAGCGAAGCTTGGCCTTTTTTTCTTGGAGCAGAAGAGAAATTGATTTTTTTAATAGTAGCAAAGGACGGCAGCAGCCCTGTGGTCTCATGCCTAAACTTCGAGCCTAGGGTCTCGAAGTTTCCTAACATTAGTAGCCACCTGGTGGCTACTAATGTGCTTGCTACTATAAAAAATCATTTCTCTTTTTTCGTGACCGTATGGGGGAGCGTATGAGATGTGGATTTTTTGATATAGTAGTAAAGGATGGCGGCAGCCCTGCGTTTTCATGGCTAAAATTAGTAGCCACTTGGTGGCTACTAATGTGCTTGCTACTATAAAAAATTCATTTCTCTTTTTTCGTGATTGTACGGGGGGTGTATGAAATGTGGATTTTTCTGAAGTAGCAAAGGTGATCAGCACAAAGCTTACCGTTTCATGTGCTTACTACTATAAATTTTCATTTTTCATTCATTCTATGTTTTATAGAAATACCATAACACTACCTTAATAGTTCAAAATCTTGTATACTGTTAAAGGTGATTAAAATGGAGAAACAGAATACAAAGAATTTTATAACGAGTGGAAATATTAATCGAGTCATTTTAACGATTGCCACTCCTTTAATGATTAATAATTTAATTCGAACTTTATATAATTTAACGGATGGATTGTATGTAGCACAGTTGTCTGCTGAAGATTTTGCGGCGACTGCGTTTATTTGGCCGTTAAATTTTTTATTTATCTCAATAGGCTTGGGAATTAGTGTTGGAGCTACGGCTCTTATTGCGCAATATTTTGGAGCGAATGATTTAAAATTGGCGAAGAAATATACATGGAATACGATGGCATTAACGTTTATGTTTGGCTTTCTGTTATCAACAATTGGCTATATTTTTGCTGGTCAATTTGTAGAATGGATGGGAGCTAGTGGTGTCTTTTATGAGAAGTCTACTGCGTATTTGAAAATTAATTTTATTGGATTATTTTTTGATTTTGCCTATTTTGGATATCAAGCATTGCTGAATGCGCAAGGTAGAACAAGAGTAATTACGGTTGTAAGTACGATTTCATCTATTACGAATGTCCTATTAGATCCGATATTTATTTTTGCAACAATTCCTTTTACACAAATTCCTGGAGTAAATGCAGGGATTGAAGGAGCTGCTTGGGCAACGGTGATTGCAAAAATTATATTATGGATTTTAGCGATTATGGCAACTAGAAGAGAGTCTATTATTCATGTTCCATTGTATGAAGTAGATTATGATGCATCTGTTAGTCGAAAAATTTTACAAGTAGCCTGGCCTTCTGCATTTGGATATGGGGGAGCTGCATTTGGTTTTACGGTATTAAATGGATTAATTCAGTCATACGGGACTTCTGTTCTTGCAGCTTATTCTATGGTCAATCGTATTTCAGATATTTTAACGCAACCGCAAATGGGAATTGGATCTGCTTTAACTGCTATCATTGGGCAAAATATGGGTGCAGGATTATTTGAACGAGCTCATGCGATTTTCAAACGAGCATTGATTTGGGTGTTACTTATTTCTGGACTTGGAAGTGTCGCTATTTTTATGTGGCAAGATGCGTTACTTCATATTTTTATTAAAGATGTAACGGATACGATTCTTTGGAATAGTGCGGTTGAATATTTATATTACACAGCATTCATTATCTTCTTTATGGGGATGTTTTCTGCGTATAGTGGCTTTTTCCAAGGGTGTAGTGCAACAAAATATTCAATGAATATGTCGATTGGACGTTTATGGGTTGCACGTTTACCAATTATTTGGATTTTAGGAAGCTTAACAGAGTTAGGAGCTACAGGTATTTGGATTGCGATGTTACTTTCGAATGCTTTAACGGTTTTATATGGACATTTCGTTTATAAATGGAAAGACTGGAGTAGCATGCATTATGCAAAAGGAGAGAATTAGTACATGTTGAAAGAATTTATTAAATATTATAAACCGTATCGAAAATTATTTTTATTAGATTTTACTTGTGCGGTGATAGTGGCAATTTTAGAATTAGCCTTTCCGGTAATGGTTCATCGTGTGATTGATGAAGTGTTACCACAACAAAATGTTGGAATTATCCTTGTAGTAGGATTTAGTTTAGTGCTTTTATATGCGACTTCTACCGTATTAAATTATATTGTCGTAGCTTTCGGGCATTTATTAGGAATTAATATTGAAACGGATATGAGAAGAAATTTATTTGCGCATATCCAAAAACAATCATTTTCATTTTTTGATAATATAAAAATTGGTGAATTATTGAGCCGTTTATCAAGTGATTTATTTGATATTAGTGAATTAGCACATCATGGCCCTGAAGAATTATTTATCGCTATTATGACGTTAATTGGTTCATTTTTATTGATGTATCAAGTTCAACCAACTTTAGCTTTATGGACAATTGTATTTGTTCCCTTTTTAGCGATTGCTTTAGCGGTTTTCAATCGTAAGATGTCAGCAATTAATCGTCAAATTTATAAAGGACTAGCTCATTATTCTGCTGGTTTAGAAAATGTTTTAAGTGGCATGCGAGTGGTAAAAGCTTTTGCCAATGAAGAACATGAACAGCAATTATTTGAAGAATTAATTCAAGAATATCGTACGAATAAAATTCAGTTTTATAAAACAATGGGTTCAAGTAGTTCGTTTAATTATTTATTAATGCGTAGTATTAATTTATTTACGTTAATGATAGGTTCGTATTTTACCGTTACAGGACAACTGACTGCGGGTGAATTAGTGGGTTATATTTTACTAGCAAATGTCTTTGTTCGACCGATTGATAAAATGAATTCGATGATTGAATTATATCCAAAAGGAGTTGCTGGATTCCGTCGTTATCAAGAATTAATGGCTATTGAACCAGATATTCAAGATCGACCTGATGCAATCGAAGCCCCTCATTTTGAAGGAGATATTTCTTATCGCAATGTAAGCTTTGGATATGAAGAAAATAAAGCAGTCTTGGAACATGTTTCAATGGATGTGAAGAAGGGGGAAACTGTTGCGTTTGTAGGCCCTTCTGGTGTAGGAAAAACAACATTAGTGAATTTATTACCTCGTTTTTATGAATTACAAGAGGGAGAAATTTTAATCGATGGGCAAAATATTCGAAATTTTACAATGCAATCGTTAAGACGACAAATTGGTGTGGTTCAACAAGATGTATTTTTATTTAATGGAACAATTCGTGAAAATGTACTTTATGGACGATTAGATGCAACAGATGAAGAAGTAGAAGAAGCCATTGAGCGTTCGAAATTAAGAGAAGTTGTCGATGATTTAGAGTTCGGATTGGATACTCAAATCGGAGAACGTGGAGTCAAACTTTCCGGTGGACAAAAACAACGCTTATCAATTGCCCGTATTTTCTTAAAAAATCCTTCGATTTTAATTTTAGATGAAGCGACAAGTGCATTAGATACGCAAACGGAGAAATTTATCCAACAATCCTTTGATGAACTTGCAAAAGGAAGAACGACTTTTATTATTGCACATAGATTAGCAACTATTCAACATGCAGACCGCATTATTGTAGTAACAGAAGATGGTTTAGCAGAAGATGGTACGCATGAGGAATTATTGAAGAAAAACGGCATTTACGCTGGTTTGTATCATGCACAATTTGCGTAATGAAAAGGAAAAAATACTTTGCTTTTATGGCAAAGTATTTTTTATTTTATCGTAATTTTCCATCTATACTTTGATATTCCTCTTATAAATATGATACAATGACCCAGAGAAATTTGAAGGAGAAAATCAATGAGTATTTTAAATGTAGAAAAATTAACCCATGGATTTGGGGAACGTGCAATTTTTAATGATGTCAGTTTTCGTTTATTAAAAGGGGAACATATTGGATTAGTCGGAGCGAATGGTGAAGGTAAGTCCACTTTTATGAATATTGTAACGGGGAAACTTCAACCAGATGAAGGAAAAATCGAATGGTCTAAAAATGTAAAAGTAGGTTATTTAGATCAACATACGGTTTTGGAAAAAGGAATGACTGTTCGAGAAGTATTACGTAAAGCATTTGATGATTTATTTGTTGCAGAAGCTCGTATGAATGAATTATATATGGCAATGGGCGATGCAGATGAATCTTCTATGAATGCGATGTTAGAAGAAGTTGGAGAAATTCAAGAGCGTTTAGATAGTCATGATTTTTATATTTTAGATGCAAAAATTGATGAAGTGGCTCGTGCGTTGGGTATTGTAGCATTTGGCATGGATAGTGATGTGAGTGAATTAAGTGGTGGACAACGCACGAAAATTTTACTTGCAAAATTATTATTAGAAAAACCAGATATTTTATTATTAGACGAACCAACGAACTACTTGGATGTGGAACATATTGAATGGTTAAAACGTTATTTACAAGAGTACGAAAATGCGTTTATTTTAATTTCGCATGATATTCCATTTTTAAATAGTGTTGTCAACTTAATTTACCATATGGATAATCAAGAATTAAGTCGTTATGTAGGAGATTATGATCAATTCCAAGAAGTATATGCGATGAAGAAATCTCAATTAGAAGCTGCTTATAATCGTCAACAAAAAGAGATTGCAGATTTGAAAGACTTTGTAAATCGAAATAAAGCTCGTGTAGCTACTCGTAATATGGCAATGTCACGTCAGAAAAAATTAGATAAAATGGAAGTGATTGAGCTAGCGGGTGAAAAACCAAAACCTAAATTTGAGTTCAAAACTTCTCGTGCACCGGGACGTTATATTTTCCAAACAGAAGGATTAGTCATTGGATATGATCGTGCTTTAACAGGTTTATTGAATTTAGAAATGGAACGTGGACAAAAAATTGCGATTGTCGGAGCAAATGGTATCGGGAAAACTACTTTGTTAAAGAGCTTATTAGGTATTATTAAGCCATTAGAAGGAAAAGTTGTTCGTGGAGACTATATTGATTTAGGATATTTTGAACAAGAAACTCCTCAAGGAAATCGTAAAACAGCCTTGGAAGAAATTTGGGATACATTCCCATCGATGACTCAACCAGAAGTTCGTGCGGCATTAGCTCGTTGTGGATTAACAAGTAAGCATATTGAAAGTCAAATTCAAGTACTCAGCGGAGGTGAACAAGCAAAAGTTCGTTTCTGTAAATTAATGAATGATGAATCAAATGTATTAGTGTTAGACGAACCAACGAACCACTTAGATGTCGATGCTAAGGACGAATTAAAACGTGCCTTAAAAGAATATAAGGGTAGTATTTTAATGGTTTGCCACGAACCGGAATTTTATGAAGGTCTAGCAACAGATATTTGGGATTTTTCAAAACTTTCATCCTAAATATATGATTTTTTGATCAAAATTGAGTACAATGGTAGTAGCAAATGATTTGAGGAGGAAATATCATGGCAGATAAAGGCGTTACATTATATTTCATGAGACATGGCGAGACAGTTTTTAATCGATACAATAAAATTCAAGGATGGGCGGATACTCCATTAACAAAAGAAGGTAGATTAGATGCCATCCGTTCTGGATTAGGAATGAGAGATATTCCATTTCACGCAGTGTATACAAGTGATTTAAGAAGAACAATTGAAACAGCTCAATTAGTATTAAGAGATCATCCTTTAAGAGATCAATTAAGCTTACAAATGATGCCAGAATTTCGTGAAGTTTGTTTTGGAAGTTTAGAAGGACAAAATGCAACAGAAGTTTGGACGAATTTGTATAAAACATTACAACGTACCTTTGATCAAAACGATGGTAGAAATGTAATTGAAGAGATGAATCAAATTAAAGCAATGGATCCAGACCATATTGGAGAAAACTTTATGGAATTTTGGACTCGTGTAGAACAAGGGTTGATTAAAGTAATCGATAAACATCGTGATACAAATCAACATATTCTAATTGTTAGCCATGGAATGACGATTCGTAATATTTTACATGAATTAATTCCTGATTTTAAATTATCAGATATGATTGATAATTCATCTTTAAACATTGTGGAATATTCAAATGGACAATATCATTTGAAAGCATTAAATCAAACAAGTCATTTTGCATTGAGAAAAGAAGCTGTAGAGCGTGAATTCTCATTATTACCAATGACATTATTTGAAAAATAAAGAAAATTAAAATGACTTTTCTAAAAGTAGTCAAGAATGCCAGATGATGCAGGACGATACTATTTAGAAAAGTCATTTCTAGTTTTTAGAGGAAAGTAGGGATGAATATGTGGATGGTATTTGCATTGTTATCGGCATTTTTTGCAGCTTTAACATCAATTTTAGCGAAGATTGGAATTAATGGAGTGAATTCTAATTTGGCAACAGCAGTTCGTACGGTAGTTGTTGTAGCGATGTCATGGTTGATGGTGTTTTTGACAAGTCAACAGACTGGATTAAGTGAGATTAGTAAAAAGAGCTGGATTTTTTTAATTTTATCAGGATTAGCAACAGGAGCATCTTGGTTATATTATTATCGAGCGTTGCAATTAGGAAGTGTAGCAGAAGTTGCCGCGATTGATAAGTTAAGTATTGTTATTACCGTTTTTCTAGCAGTTATTTTTTTACAAGATACGTTGACGATTAAAACGTTGATTGGTTGTGGATTAATTACTGTAGGAACTGTTTTAATGGTATGGTAATGTAGAAATTTACTGGTTAGAAAGGAGTGTTGCTGTGCATCAATTTTTAAATGTAATCATGGGAATTTTTTCGCTAACAATGATAATTGATTTTGTGGTAGTCGTGTATAAGGGATTTCTAGCAGAAGATATTCGTGTGCCACTGTTGATTTTAGTGATTTCATTTGTCGGAGTGATTATTATTAACGAATTACTGTTTATTTTTTCAGGATAAATTCATGATAGAGTGAATTGTTATCATTTGCGTGAAGGTTAAATTTTTGTTAGTATAAAAGAATATACGGGGTCGTTACGGATTCGACAGGTATAGGTTGAGCTTTCAATGCATTTCGTAGGTTACGGCTACGTAAAAACGTTACAGTTAAATATAACTGACAAACAACAAACAAACACTTTAGCTTTCGCAGCTTAATACCTGCAAGCTAAGATCTGTCCGGCATCGCCCATGTGCTCGGGTCCAGGTCTCATTATTAGTGGGATACGGTTCACTTTTCCGTCTGTCTAAGTGAAACAGAGATGATCAGGCTAGTTTAAGATGATGCTTGTTTATCAGCTAATCAGTAGCGAATCTCTAAATGGATAAACTATGAATGTAGATTTGATTGTGTCGATATATTTGGACGCGGGTTCGACTCCCGCCGGCTCCATTTTTTACGATGAATAAGGCTTAGAAATATTGATATTTCAATGTTTCTAAGCCTTTGTTTTATGTTTCTTTTTGTTTACTTATTTGTCGTTGTGCGGCTAATTCAATCATACGATCAGCGAGATGTTGATTTCGAACGAGTAGTGGTCCATGGAAGTAAGAGCAGAAGACATTTCTGTAATGTACCCCTTCTGTTTTGTCCTCATCATTATTTCCATTTCCACTAGTAACGGTACCTAATGGTTTAAGACCTTTGCAGAGATAGGTTCTTCCGATATGGTTTTCGTAACCAACATATGTTTCTCCTGTTTCATCATCGTAGATTGTAATATCTCCGATAAATCGGTGGTCAAATTGTCCATTTGTATAGCAGTCAATTGCGCCAATTCCATCTAATTTTTCACCGGCTGCATTGATGTAGTAACGTCCTAATAATTGGAAGCCACCGCAAATCCCTAAAACAACTCCATCGTCTTCGATGAAGTGAATTAAGGCGTCTTTTTTAGATTGTAAATCTTTGGCAACAATGGTTTGTTCGTAGTCTTGCCCACCGCCGAACATGACGATGTCAAAGTCTTCAGGATTGAACCGATCACCTAAACTAATCAATGTAGTTTCGACTTCATATCCTAATTTTTTTGCTCGGTGTTGGAGCATCAGTAGATTCCCATTATCTCCATAAGTATTCATTAAATTTCCGTATAAATGACAAATTCTGATTTTCATGAAGTCATTCCCTCTTTCAAGTAACCATGTTTAGCTAGGTCTTTACGGAGTTGTAATAATGCCGTATAGGTTGCTAAAATATTAATTTTTTTCGTTGGTACTGATTTTAATTTTTCAATTAAGTCATCATTGTTTTCTGTTTTGGTAAGAGTTGTAAATCCTGCAACTTCCATACGAGTTTCTAAGTCGTCAACTCGAAGTCCGCCAATGTATGTTTGTTTTGGAGTAAGTTTTGCGAGTTCTTCAAACTCACCATCCCAAATCCAACTAATATCTTGTCCATCTGCGTAATTATCGTTTAATAAGACAGCAAGTGAAAACTCTTCTTTTTCATAGCCAAGTAGTTGGACGATTTGGTTAAATCCTACTGGATTTTTAATTAAATTAATCATGACTTCTTTGTCTTCCAATGTAAAGATTTCTTGACGACCAAAGACTCTTTGTGCTTGTCCAAATCCTGCTTGGATTTCTTCAGGGGTTAAACCGAAAAATCTAGCAGCAGCATAGGCGCTTAGAGCATTATAAATATTGTAAAGTCCTCCAATTGGAAGTGAAAAATCAAATCCATCAATTTTGAAAGAAGATTTTGTCAGAGATAATTCTGTTAATTCTGTGACGGCATAGTCTAAATCAGGACGTTTGAAATCTCCGTTCGGACAGTAGTATTTTCCTAAATTACTATATGTAATAAAATTATATTGTAAAATGGAGTGACAATGTGGACATAAAATACCATCTGTATTGTAATGTGCTTGATAGTGACCATCTTCTGCATGATTGAATCCAAAATAAAGTCTTGGATTTGGAAGAGTATCGCTATTGAAAATTGGCGCGTCTCCATTTGATAGAATCGTAGCTTCAGGAGCAAAGCTTGCACCATCTAACATAAATTGATAAGTTGTATAAATTTCACCGAAGCGATCCATTTGATCACGGAAAATATTTGTAAATACGAATAATTTTGGTTGAATAAATGGTGTAATATGTTTAATCGTTGCTTCGTCTACTTCTAATACAGCAATATTTTTTTCACCTTTAACAGGAGTATGATTTAAGAAAGTAGAAACAATCCCTTGTGTTAAATTGGCTCCAGTTGGATTTGTTAAAATATTTGGGTATTTTTGTTTTAATAATTGAACGATTAAAGAAGTTGTTAAAGTCTTTCCATTTGTTCCACTAACAATAATGACTTCATAATGGTCTGATAAATGTTTTAAAATATGTGGATCAATAGCGTGAGCTACTTTTCCTGGGAAGCTACTTCCGCCTTTAGTAAAAGTTTGAAGTGCCCAGCGAGTGAATTTTCCCGCTTCAATGGCAAATTTGGTACGTATATTCACAGGGTGTGCATCCTTTCAAAAAATATTCTTTTTTATTGTAGCATTAACATGACTGAAAAGGAATACAATTCGCGTGTTTTCTAATTAAGAAATGAATAAGAATTTGTTTGGAATTATATGAAAAAGTTCATAGTGATTTTTTATAGTTTTTCGTTGCACAACTTTCGATATTATCGTAAGATGTTAAGGGTATATGAAAAGTGTCAGGAGGTTAAAATTGTGGCACAATTATTTTTTAAATACGGTGCAATGAATAGTGGGAAGTCGATTGAAATTTTAAAAGTTGCTCATAATTATGAAGAGCAAAATAAATCTGTATTATTATTTACAAGTGCAATCGATGATCGTGATGCAGTAGGATATGTTTCCAGTCGTATTGGAATTCGAAGACAAGCGATTCCGATTTATGATGAAACAGATATTATTACCATTGTAAAAGAACAAGAGGTGAAACCTGCTTGTATTTTAATTGATGAATCTCAATTTTTAAGTAGAGAACATATTTTAGATTTAGCACATATTGTAGATATTTTGGATATTCCAGTAATGGCTTTTGGATTGAAAAATGATTTCCAAAATGAATTATTTACCGGGTCTAAATATTTATTACTATATGCTGATAAAATTGAGGAAATTAAAACGATTTGCTGGTACTGCCATAAAAAGGCAAGTATGAATATGCGAGTCGTAGATGGAAAGCCTGTTTATACAGGTGAACAAATTCAAATCGGCGGAAATGAATCGTATTATCCCGTTTGTCGTTATCATTATTCGCATCCAGGTAAAGAAAGAAATTAAGGAGGAAATTATGTTTGATCAATTAGATAGTTTTATTATTCGCTATGATGAGTTATCTGAGTTATTAAGTGACCCAGATGTTATTGCTGATACAAAACGTTTCATGGAATTAACAAAAGAAGAGTCTAATTTGCGTCCGAAAGTTGAAACTTTTAAACGTTATCAACAAGTAGTGGAAGAAATTGGCGATACAGAAGAAATGTTAGGAGAAGGCTTGGATAGCGAAATGGCTGAAATGGCTAAAGAAGAACTAGCTTCTCTTAAAAAAGAAAAAGTAGAATTAGAAGAAAAAATCAAATTCTTATTATTACCAGAAGATCCAAATGATGGTAAAAACATTATTATGGAAATTCGTGGTGCTGCTGGTGGAGATGAAGCAGCATTATTTGCGGGAGATTTATTATCCATGTACCAAAAATATGCTGAATCACAAGGCTGGCGTGTAGAAGTAATGGACGCTAACGTTACAGGTATTGGTGGATATAAAGAAGTTATTTTAATGATTACAGGGGATAATGTATTCTCAAAATTAAAATATGAATCAGGAGCTCACCGTGTACAACGTGTTCCTTCAACTGAATCACAAGGTCGTGTTCATACCTCAACTGCAACTGTTGTAGTTATGCCTGAAGCAGAAGAAGTAGAGATTGAATTAGAAGATAAAGATATCCGTGTAGATATTTATCATGCTTCTGGTGCGGGTGGACAACACGTTAATAAAACTGCTTCTGCCGTTCGTTTAACTCACTTACCAACAGGTATTGTCGTAGCCATGCAAGATGAACGTTCTCAATTAAAAAACAGAGAGAAAGCAATGAAAGTATTACGTGCTCGTGTATACGATAAAATCTCTCAAGAAGCTCAATCAGAATATGATGCAAATAGAAAATCTGCCGTTGGTACAGGGGATCGTTCAGAACGTATTCGTACATACAATTTCCCTCAAAACCGTGTGACAGATCATCGTATTGGATTAACGTTACAAAAATTAGACCAAGTTCTTGCAGGGAAAATTGATGAAATTGTCGATGCATTAATTTTATACGATCACACTGAAAAATTGGAGCAATTAAATAATGGAAATAACTAATCCAACGAATCAGGAAGTCCTAGTTAGGGCTTCTTGTTTTTTACAAGAAAGACAACCTTCTTTTTCAAAAGAAGATTGTGACTGGTATGCTCGTCAATTAAGTTTATATTTGAATCAGTGGACGATGACAGATTTGCTCATTCATTTGAATCAGTCTGCCAGGATTGGGATGTGGCAACAAATGGAACCACTCCTCATTCGTTTATCAAATTTTGAACCATTGCAATATATTACAAAGCAAGCAGAGTTTTATGGACGAGAATTTATCGTGAGTCCCGATACCTTAATTCCAAGACCTGAGACAGAAGAATTAGTTGAAAAAATCATTGCTTTTTTATCTGAACAGTCTAGTGGAAAAGTGTTAGAAATTGGAGTAGGAACAGGTTGTATCATTCATACATTAGCTTTAGAATGTCCGGACTTTTCTTATCAAGGTGTGGATATTTCAGAAGGAGCACTTGAAGTTGCTAAGAAAAATCAAGAGAAATACGAGTTAGAAAATGTCTCTTTATATTTGAGTGATGTATTTCAAGAAGTTTCTCCTCAAAAATTTGTATGTATGATTAGTAATCCACCCTATATTGATATTTCAGAGAAAAATATGATGGATGAATCAGTTTTACGCTTTGAACCAGAAGTAGCTCTTTTTGCTGAAGATGAAGGCTTAGCGATTTATCGTCGTATTGCAGAAAATTTAGAAAATTATTTATTAGAAGAAGGACAAGCCTTTTTTGAAATTGGATTTCAGCAAGGAAAGACTGTTCAGCAATTATTTGAATACTATTGTCCAAATCGAGAAGTCAGTGTTCGTAAAGATTTATCAGGAAATGACCGAATGATCATTGTAGGAAGGAGGAAGTAATATGAAAACACAAATTTTTCATCAAGAAACATTAGAAAAAGCAGCTACTTTATTGAAAGAAGGAGAAGTTGTCGCTTTCCCAACAGAAACGGTATATGGATTAGGAGCAATTGCAACAAACCAAGAGGCGGTCTTAAAAGTGTTTGAGGCAAAGGGAAGACCGAGTGATAATCCATTAATTGTTCATGTTCATTCTGTAGATCAAGTCATTGATACTGTTGAAGAATTTCCAGAAAATGCAAAATTATTAGCAAAGCATTTTTGGCCAGGACCATTGACAATGATTTTAAAAGCGAAACCTGGTATTTATGCACCGGCATTATCAGCAGGATTGCCGACCGTATCATTTAGAATGCCAAATCATGAGTTGACATTATCGTTAATTGAACAAGTTGGAATTCCATTAGTCGGACCAAGTGCAAATCAATCGACAAAACCAAGTCCAACAAGAGTCCAACATGTGGTGGAAGATATGGACGGAAGAATTGCTGGTATTGTGGATGGTGGAGATACAAGTGTTGGTGTTGAATCTACAGTAATTGATTTAACAAATGAAGAAGGTCCCGTTATTTTACGACCAGGAGTGATTACAAAAGAAGAAATCGAACCAATTATTGGTCCATTAGTGGACTATATGAAAACAACAACGGGGGAAAAAGTAACTCCTAAGTCACCGGGGATGAAATATCGTCACTATGCTCCAACTACTCCTGTCGTTGTGGTGGAAGGTTCTTTAGAGTTTTGGCATCAATTAATTAGTGAATATCAAGAACAAGGTGAAAAAATTGCAGTTATGGCAACGAATGATATTTTAGATGCAGTGAGCTCTAAAGTAGAAGAGTCTTATTCATTAGGCGAAAAAGATTCTCTTGCAGATATGAATCATCATTTATTTAATGCTTTGCGTTCGTTAGATCATACCGATGCGACTATTATTTTAGCGCAGGCAAGTGTTAAAGAAGGTGCGGGCTTGGCGTATATGAATCGCTTAGAAAAAGCATCTAGTTTTACTAAAAAAGAAAGATAGATAGGCTCCCCCTTTTTTGAAGGAAAGAGGAAAGTGTGCTAAAATAAGAGTATTGAAGAAAAAGGAGTGAAGCCAATGACACAATTTAAAGAAGACACACTTGTGTTTGAAGCGATTGAAAAAGAAGCCCAGCGTCAAAAGCATGGCATTGAATTAATTGCTTCAGAAAACTTCGTTTCACCTGCTGTATTAAGAGCCCAAGGTAGCATTTTAACAAATAAATATGCTGAAGGTTACCCAAATCGTCGTTATTATGGTGGATGTGAATATGTCGATGTAATTGAACAATTAGCAATCGACCGTGTAAAAGAATTATTTGGAGCGGAATATGCCAATGTTCAACCCCATTCTGGTTCTCAAGCG
Source organism: uncultured Granulicatella sp. (assembly GCA_963529535.1). Classification (GTDB taxonomy): domain Bacteria; phylum Bacillota; class Bacilli; order Lactobacillales; family Aerococcaceae; genus Granulicatella. The sequence continues at coordinate 14,121 of CAUSAK010000003.1, forward strand.
AATATGGCAGCTTATCGAGCACTTGTTTCAAAAGGGGATAAAATTTTAGGAATGGATTTAAGTCATGGCGGACATTTAACCCATGGAATGGGAGTAAACTTCTCCGGTCAAGATTATGATTTTATTGCGTATGGATTAAATCCAGAAACAGAAATGATTGATTATGATGCTTTAGAAGAAATTGCTAAAAAAGAATGCCCAAAACTAATTGTTGCAGGAGCTTCTGCTTACCCAAGAGAAATTGATTTCAAACGTATTAGTGAAATCGCAAAAAGTATCGATGCTTATTTCATGGTAGATATGGCGCATATTGCAGGTTTAGTTGCAAAAGGAGCACACCAAAATCCAGTGCTGTATGCAGATGTTGTGACTTCAACAACGCATAAAACGTTACGAGGACCAAGAGGTGGCTTAATTTTAGCGAAACAAGAATTTGCGAAAAAAATTAATAGTGCCATTTTCCCAGGTATTCAAGGGGGACCATTAGAACATGTGATTGCAGCTAAAGCAGTGGCGTTCCATGAAGCACTTCAACCAGCATTTGGAGAGTATATCGAACATGTCGTTGAAAATGCAAAAGCAATGGCGGAAGTCTTTAATGAAAGTGGTATTCGCCCAATTTCTGGTGGAACAGATAATCATTTATTATTATTAGATATTACTTCTACTGGTTTGAATGGAAAAGAAGCACAAGAATTATTAGATAGTGTAGGAATTACAGTGAATAAAAATGCTATTCCATTTGATCCATTACCACCAATGAAAACAAGTGGTATTCGTGTTGGGACAGCAGCTATTACTACTCGAGGCTTTGATAAAGAAGCGGCGAAAAAAGTAGCTCAATTAATTGTAGAAACACTATCTTCTGCAACTGATGAAGGGAAATTAGATGAAATTCGTCAATCTGTACAAGAATTGACAAAACAATTTCCATTATATGAATAACATAATGTAATCAGTCACATTAATAATGAAAACACTATTTTCTTAATGAAATTTTAAGGAAAAAACTCTTTTTTTCCTATTTATATACTAGTATTTTGATTGTTTTTTTTGTAGAATAACAAATAGTGAAAATATATTATGGAAGGGGCAAGCAAGATGGGTAATTTTCATGTGTTAGATCATCCGTTAATCCAACATAAATTAACGATGATTCGACAAAAAGATTGTGGAACAAAAGTCTTTCGTGAGGTTGTAAATGAAATTTCAATGTTAATGGCATATGAAGTTTCAAGAGATTTACCATTAGAGGATGTGGAGATTGAAACACCTTTAGTGAAAACAACACTAAAAACTTTAGCTGGGAAAAAAGTTGCTATTATTCCTATTTTACGTGCTGGTTTAGGAATGGTTGACGGAATCTTAGAATTAATTCCAGCTGCCAAAATTGGACATGTCGGAATGTACCGTGATCATGATACATTACAACCTGTTGAGTATTTCGTTAAATTGCCTTCAGATATTTCTGAAAGACAATTATTTGTAGTTGACCCAATGTTAGCTACAGGAGGATCGGCGGTGGCTGCGATTGATGCGTTATTAAAACGTGGAGCACAACCAAATTCGATTAAGTTTTGTTGTCTTGTAGCAGCGCCAGAAGGAGTAAAAGCTCTTCAAGAAGCGCATCCAGAAATCGATATTTATGCTGCGGCATTAGATGAGCGATTAAACGAAAACGGCTATATCCTTCCGGGATTGGGCGATGCTGGTGATCGCCTGTTTGGAACCAAATAAATAAAATCGTAGTCACGCTGATGCGTCTGACTATTGCCATGAAATCTGACAATAATCACCGTTTAAGCAATGAATACGACAGGTGAAAATTGTCAGTTTTTTATTTGGAATAAGTAAGGGAGTATGAATTATGGAAGCTTTACCAAAAACGATAGAATTTTTTGGTTTGTCTTTTTCAGTTCCAATCTTACTTTCTTGTCTCGTAACATTATTAGTAATAACAATTTTTTCAATTGTGTCTGCTAGGAATGTTTCTATGAAACCAGGAAAGATGCAAAATGTTTTTGAATCTCTGATGGATTTCACAAAAGGGATTGTAAACAGTGCAGTAGATGAAGAAACGGGCAAGTCATATTACTTATATGTATTTTCACTCTTCTCATTTATTTTAATCGCCAATATAGTCGGGTTAGTCATTTATGTCCATTATGGAGAGCATAGTTACTTTGCTTCTCCAACGGCAAGTCCGGAGGTGTGTTTGGCGTTATCATTGATGACGACATTAATTGCACACTATTCTGGAGTTCAAAAAATGGGATTCAAAGGCTATATTAAAAACTCTTATTTGAGTCCGATGTCTTTAATGCTACCGATTAAATTAATTGAAGAGTTTACAAATACAATTACACTTGCATTCCGTCTTTACGGAAATATTTATGCAGGTGAAGTGTTGTTAGGATTAATTGTGATGTTTTCATCCAGTTTTGGAATCTTAACATATATTTTTGCAATTCCATTAGGAGTTGTTTGGCAAGGATTTTCCGTAGTTATCGGAGCTATTCAAGCCTACGTATTTTGTACATTAACAATGGTGTACATTGCACATAAAGTAGAACATGAATAATTTTTAGAAATGAGGAATTAACTTATGACAGAATTAGCAGCAGCAATCGCAGTAGCAGGGGCAGCTTTAGCAGCCGCTTTTGGTAACCAAGCAGTTATCGTAAAAACAATTGAATCAATGACACGCCAACCAGAAATGAGCAATGAATTACGTTCAACAATGTTCGTTGGGGTAGCCTTAATCGAAGCGATGCCAATCTTCGCAGTATTAATCGCTTTAATCCTAGTTTTCATCAAATAATCAGTTTATTCGATAAATTTGTTGAAAAGGAGGGATGATGGATGTTTCAGTATATGTTAACAGGTAGCCCTGTTCTTGGAAATACACTTATTGTCTTAATTTCAATTATCTTATTACTATTTTTAGTAAAATATTTCGCTTGGGATAAAATTGAAGCTACATTAGAGGCTCGTCGTCAAAAAATTAGTAAAGATTTAGATGAAGCTGAGAAGAAACGTAAAGCGGCTGAGGAAATTCAAGCCAATGCAAAAGAAATTATTCATAATGCGGAAGCGAAAGGTCAAGAAATTTTAAATACGACTAGAGAAGCAGCTTCAAAAATGCAAGATGAAATGATTAAAGAAGGGCGAGATGTCGTATCTAGAATGAAACTAGATGGACAACGTGAAGTAGATTCCATGAAACAACGTGCTTTGGCACAAATGCAAGATCAAATTGTAGATTTATCTGTTCAACTTGCAAGCCAAATTTTAAATAAAGAATTGACTGAGCAGACACATCAAGATGTGATTGAATCCTTTATTGAAGGGTTGGAAAGCTAATGGTGAAATTTCATAAAGAAGTAGTCAAAGTAGCCAGTCATTTTTATGGGCAAGTCAAGTATGACGGGACTTTAAAAACAGTTACAGAAGAATTACAAGAAGTGTTAGACGGAATTCAAAATACTGCACGCTTTCGTCAATTAATGCATTTAGAACAAGTATCCGTTGAAGAAAAAATGGCATTATTACAAGAAGCTGTTTCGAATTTGTCGCAAAGTACACAAGATTATTTAAAATCTTATTTACACCCTGATAAATCTGCTTATCTAATTGAAGCAATCGAAGCTTTTCTTGATATTTATTCAGCGAATCGACTTGAAATGATTTCAGCAGTTCCGCTAACAGAAGAACAAATGAATCGTATTGCAGAAGCTTTTCAAAAGAAAACGAGAAAAGAGTATGATTCATTCGTAAATACGGTTGATTCAAACGTAATTGGTGGAGTGAAATTAAAGACAAAAGAATATTTATTAGACGGAACATTATTATATAAACTTGAACAGTTTAAGAAGAAAATTAGTCAAACAGGATTGAAGGGGTGAGACAATGGATACGGAATTCGGTAATATCACAGCAGGAATCCGCAACCAAATTAATTCCTTTGAAGCGGAACAACACATTGAAGAAATTGGTGAAGTTTCATTTATTGGGGACGGAATTGCTCGTGTCATCGGTCTTACCAATGTCATGGCTGGTGAATTAGTAGAATTTGCAAATGGTACTTATGGTATGGCACAAAATCTAGAGAAAAATGATGTTGGTGTTATCATCTTTGGTACTTATGAAAATATCCATGAAGGAGAATCAGTGCGTCGTACAGGTCGTATTTTAGACGTTCCTGTAGGAGATGCTTTGGTTGGTCGTGTTGTGGATGCTTTAGGTCGTCCAATTGATGGCTTAGGAGCTCTTGAAACAACAAAACGTCGTCCAGTAGAAAATGAAGCACCTGGTGTAATGCAACGTAAAAGTGTACACCAATCATTAGCAACTGGATTAAAAGTAATCGATGCATTAGTTCCGATTGGTAAAGGTCAACGGGAATTAATTATCGGAGACAGAAAAACAGGTAAAACAAGTATTGCTATTGATGCAATTTTAAACCAAAAAGGTAAAGATACTTTATGTATTTATGTCGCAATTGGACAAAAAGAATCTACTGTAAAAGCTTTAGTAGAAACTTTAAAACGTTATGGAGCAATGGATTATACAACAGTTGTATCTGCTAGTGCTTCACAACCAGCTCCAATGCTCTACATTGCTCCTTATGCAGGAACTGCAATGGGAGAAGAATTTATGTATAACGGAAAAGATGTATTAATTGTTTATGATGATTTATCAAAACAAGCGGCAGCTTACCGTGAAATTTCATTATTACTTCGTCGTCCTCCAGGTCGTGAAGCGTATCCAGGGGATGTATTCTATTTACACTCTCGTTTATTAGAACGCTCAGCGAAGTTAAATGATGAATTAGGTGGAGGTTCTTTAACAGCCTTACCAATTATTGAAACACAAGCGGGAGATATTTCTGCTTATATTCCTACTAACGTAATTTCTATTACAGATGGTCAAATCTTCTTAGAAAGTGATTTATTCTATTCAGGTGTTCGTCCAGGTTTATCTGCCGGATTATCTGTATCACGTGTAGGAGGATCTGCGCAAATTAAAGCGATGAAAAAAGTTTCGGGTACATTACGTATCGACTTAGCAAGTTACCGTGAATTAGAAGCCTTCACACAATTTGGTTCTGATTTAGATGCGGCAACTCAACAAAAATTAAATCGTGGTAAGAGAACTGTAGAAGTATTAAAACAAGATGTTCATAGACCATTACCAATTGAACATCAAGTATCGATTTTATTTGCATTAACACATGGAGTCTTAGATTCTATTCCAATTGAAAGATTGAAAGATTTCGAAAAAGCATTGTATCATCATTTAGAACATGAACATGCTGATATTTTAGCAAGTATTCGTGATGAAGAAAAAATTCCAGATGAAGAAGCTTTCTACCAAGTGATTGATAAGTTTAAACAAATTCATCTATACGAACGTTAAAAGTAATGCGAACTAGAAAGAAGAGGTGAATTGTATGGCGTCTTCATTAAACGACTTGAAGAAGCGAATTATTTCAACGAAAAAAACAAGTCAAATTACAAGTGCTATGCAAATGGTTTCTGCTTCAAAACTAGCTAAGTCTGAACAAGCCGTTCGTCGTTATCAGGATTATGCCGAAAAAATTCGTGAAGTTGTAACGCATTTATTATATGCTGAACAAAAACAAGATATTGAAGAAAATGATGAAGAAATTGATTCAAATGACGAAGAATCATTTATTGATTATCATGATTTATTAATCGAAAGACCTGTGAAAAAAACAGGTTATCTAGTCATTTCATCAGATCAAGGTTTAGCCGGAAGTTATAATTCTTCGATTTTTCAAGCAACACGCGAAATGTTACAAACGGATCATGATTCAAAAGATGAGTATGTAATTTTAACAATTGGTGGAGCTGCAAGTCGCTTCTTTAAAAAGATGGGCATTGATGTTCGTTTAGAAATCAATGATGTCAGTGATATTCCATCATTTGAAGAAGTACGTAAAATTGTAAGTAGCGCGGTACAAATGTTTAGACAAGGTGAATTTGATGAATTTTATGTTTGTTATAATCACCATGTGAATGCATTATTATCCAATTATCGTGTTGAAAAAATGTTACCGATTATTGACTTAGATGAAGATGAAGCGAAAGAATATGAATTAGATTATATTTTTGAGCCAAATAAAGAAATTATTATGGAAACATTATTGCCTCAATATGCAGAATCTCTTATTTATGGGGCAATTATCGATGCAAAAGCAGCTGAACATGCTTCACGTATGACAGCTATGAGAAGTGCAACGGATAATGCAAGAGATTTAATTAGTGATTTGACACAAGATTTAAACCAACGTCGTCAAGCACAAATTACACAAGAAATAACTGAAATCGTTGGCGGAGCAGCAGCTCTAGAAGAACAGTAAGAGTGAAAGGAGGAAATTTTTTGAGAACTGGAGAAATTTTACAAGTTGTTGGACCAGTTGTGGACGTTGTATTTCCTTTAGAAGAAGGCGTGCCTGATATTCACAATGCCCTACATGTTATTAAAGAAGATGGTGAAGGGCATAAAAAAACAATTACGCTTGAAACAGCTGTTGAATTAGGGGATGGTGCTGTACGTACAATTGCCATGGAATCAACTGATGGTCTTCAACGAGGTATGAAAGTTATTGATTTAGGACGTACGATTAGTGTTCCAGTTGGAACAGAAACTTTAGGACGTGTATTTAATGTATTAGGGGATACCATTGATTTAGGGGAGAAATTTCCTGAAGATTTTAGACGTGATGAAATTCATAAACCAGCCCCTAAATTTGAACAATTAAGTAGCCAATACGAAATTCTACAAACAGGTATTAAAGTTATTGACTTATTAGCGCCTTACTTAAAAGGTGGTAAAATTGGATTATTCGGAGGTGCCGGAGTAGGTAAAACGGTATTGATCCAAGAATTAATTCATAATATCGCTGAAGAATTAGGTGGTATTTCTGTATTTACGGGTGTTGGAGAACGTACTCGTGAAGGGAATGACCTTTACCATGAAATGCAAGACTCAGGTGTGTCTGCTAAAACTGCCATGGTATTTGGACAAATGAATGAACCACCAGGAGCTCGTATGCGTGTTGCGTTAACAGGATTAACGATTGCTGAACATTTCCGTGATGAGCAAAAACAAGATGTATTATTATTCATTGATAATATTTACCGTTTTACTCAAGCAGGTTCAGAAGTATCTGCCCTTTTAGGTCGTATGCCTTCAGCTGTAGGGTATCAACCAACATTAGCAACTGAAATGGGACAATTACAAGAACGTATTAGTTCAACAAAAGATGGGTCTATTACATCCATTCAAGCGATTTACGTTCCTGCCGATGACTATACTGACCCAGCGCCAGCTACAACATTTGCCCATTTAGATGCTACAACGAACTTAGAGCGTCGTTTAACGGAGCAAGGAATTTATCCAGCGGTAGATCCATTAGCTTCAACTTCAAGTGCTTTAACTCCTGATATTGTAGGAGAAGAACACTATGAAGTAGCCATGAAAGTTCAACAAATGTTACAACGTTATCGTGAATTACAAGATATTATCGCTATTTTAGGGATTGATGAATTATCTGATAGTGAAAAAATTATTGTAAACCGTGCAAGAAGAATTCAATTCTTCTTATCTCAAAACTTCCACGTTGCAGAAGCATTTACAGGTCAACCAGGTTCCTATGTTCCTATTAAAGATACAGTACGCGGCTTTAAAGGAATTATTGATGGAGAATATGATGATATTCCTGAAGACTTATTCCGTAATGTTGGACCGATTGAAGATGTTCTTAAAAAAGCACAAGCGGCAGGTTACCGAGGAGGTAATTAATCATGCTTGAAAATCGAGAACTTTTAGTCGTCGTAACGACACCAGAAGGAAAAGTTTATAATCACCGTTCTTATTCGGTTAGTGCAGAAGCCATTGATGGAGGAATTACGATTCTTCCAAACCATGCTCCAATCATGTTGCCGTTAAAAATTGGTGAATTACGAGTAAAACGTTTTTTAGAAGATTCTCCTACTGATTATATTGCGATTGGTGGCGGAATTATGGAAGTACGTGATAATGTCGTAACGGTTATTGCAAACGTTGCAGAACGAGCACGTGATATTGACGTGGGTCGTGCGGAACAAGCACGTGATAAAGCAGAAGCGATTATTCAAAACCAAAATTGTTCTAAGAGTGAAGTAGAACGTGCGAAAATTGCATTGAACAAAGCAATTAACCGTATTGGTGTTTCAAAACATCGTCGATTAAAACAATAATGAAAATGAAAACTGTTGGTACGCCAGCAGTTTTTTTCATTTTCTTTGAAAAAATCTATGAATATCTATTGCAAAATAAAAAAAGAACTGCTATAATCATAAAACGTAAATGTTACGATTTAAGATAACAATTATATTATAAAGAAAAGAGGAGAATAAATGGCTAAAAAGTCAAAAATTGCAAAACACCAAAAACAATTAGCATTAGTAGAAAAATATGCACAACTAAGATATGAATTAAAACAAGCAGGAGACTATGAAGCACTTCGTAAATTACCGATTAATTCAAATCCAAATCGTGTAAAAAATAGAGATATGGTTGATGGTCGACCAAGAGCTTATATGAGAAAATTTGGAATCTCAAGAATTAAATTCCGTGATTTAGCTCATAAAGGTTTAATCCCAGGTGTTGTAAAAGCAAGCTGGTAATTCAAAGTAAGTAATGGAGGAAAAGAAATGAAACAAGATTTAGCAACAGCTTATAGACAAATGAAAAGTCCAAATATTAAAACTCGTAAACGTGCGTTAAAATTGATCCACGAAGCAAAACGTGGAAAGAAAAAATAAAGGAGTAGAATGATGAAAGTTAGTAAAAAAATTGTAGCAGTTTTAGGAGCAGCATTCTTATTAGGAGCTTGTTCTCAACCAACTACCTCTACTAAACCTCAAAAAGAATCTAAATTAAATATTATGACAACTTTTTATCCAATGTATGATTTTACTAAAAATATTGTTGGAGAAGAAGGAGATGTTACATTATTAATTAGCGCTGGAACAGAACCTCATGAATATGATCCAACTGCAAAAGATATTACAAAAATTTCTCAATCAGTTGCATTAGTCTATGATAATGAAAATATGGAAACTTGGGTTCCAGCTGTTATGAAGAGTTTAACAGATTCAAAAGTAAAAGAGATTAAAGCAACAAAAGATATGGAATTATTGCCAATTGAAGATGAAGACGAACATGAACATGAAGGTGAAGAACATCATGACGAACATGAACATGAATTTGATCCACATGTATGGTTATCTCCTAAAAAAGCAAAATTATTAGTTGAAAAAATTACAGCTCAATTAAGTGAGGCATTTCCTGAAAAAGCATCTGCATTTAAAACAAATGCACAAGCATATTTAGAAAAATTATCTCAGTTAGATAATGAGTATACAACAGCTTTAAAAGATGCGAAACAAAAGAATTTTGTGACACAACATACTGCGTTTAGATATTTAGCAACAGATTATGGTTTGAATCAAGTTGGAATTGCAGGAATTTCTCCAGAAGCAGAACCTTCACCAGCTCGTCTAGCTGAATTAACGAAGTATATTAAAGAAAATGAAATTCGTTATATTTATTTTGAAGAAAATGCATCAGAAAAAATTGCGAAGACTCTAGCAACAGAAACGGGAGTTGTGTTAGAGGTGTTAAATCCATTAGAATCTTTAACAAAAGAAGAAATGGATAAGGGTGATGATTATATTTCAGTAATGAAAGAAAATCTTCAGGCTTTATTGAAAACAACGACTGTAGCCGGTAAAGAAATTAAACCAGAGCATTAAACTTATCTAAGTTAACATAAAGAAATTCGTCGGGAGTATGATTATAGTGAGTTTCTTTGTTAGTGTAGAGAGTTTAAGATTAAACTTCTATAGAGACGAAAGTTTCTATAGAAGTTTTTTTTAGAAATAAATACTATATATAGTTTTAAAAATAGTTGAAAAACACAATATGTAGGTGTATGATAGTGGAGATGATAAAAATGTAAAGGAGGAGTGAGACTTGAATATAATGCTTGTAAAGAAAAGAGATGAAAGAGTAGAGACATTCCAACGTCAAAAAATCTTTCGTGGAATAGAAAAAGCAGAGAAAAGTTTATATGGTGAACTTTCAAACAATCGTAAAGAAATATTAGATGGAGTTACGAAAAAAATTTTATTAGAAATTGAAAGTTTAGCGATAGAAAAAATTAAATCAGAAGAAATAGAAGTTATCGTTTTAAATTGTTTAAAACAAGAAGGCGAAACGGTATTAGCGAATCAATTTCTTGCCACTCGAATTGAATGGGATAAAAAACGAGAAAAAGAAATGGATATTACTCAAAGGTTAACAAAATTAAGCCAAAGAGACGCGAGTATTATTCATGAAAATGCAAATAAGGATAGTGAAGTCTTTAATACGCAACGAGATTTGATGGCAGGAACAGTAGGGAAAGCTTTCGGACTAAAAATGCTTCCGCCACATGTTGCAAATGCACATTTAAAAGGAGATATTCATTATCATGACTTGGATTATCATCCTTATTTGCCAATGACGAATTGTAGTTTAATTGATTTTAAGGAAATGTTTGAACATGGATTTAAAATTGGGAACGCGGATGTGGAAAGCCCAAAATCAATCCAAACAGCTACTGCTCAAATGGCGCAAATTATAGCTAATGTCGCTTCAAGTCAATATGGAGGATGTTCTGCTAATCGTATTGATGAAGTATTAGCACCCTATGCAAATTTAAATTATGAAAAACATTTACAAGATGCAAGAAAATGGGTTGATGGAGAAGAAAAGCAAGGAGCGTATGCGTTAGAAAAAACAAACAAAGATATTTATGATGCCATGCAATCGTTAGAATATGAAATTAATACGCTCTATACTTCTCAAGGGCAAACACCATTTACAACATTAGGCTTTGGATTAGGGATGTCATTATTTGAACGAGAAATTCAAAAAGCGATTTTAAAAGTGAGAATTAAGGGGATTGGGAAGGAACAAAGAACAGCTATTTTTCCTAAATTAATTTTCACCTTAAAACGTGGTGTGAATTTAGAAAAAACGGATCCGAATTATGATATCAAAACATTAGCTTTAGAATGTTCGACTAAAAGAATGTATCCAGATGTCCTAAATTATGAACAAATTATTAAGATTACTGGTAGTTTTAAAGTGCCGATGGGTTGTCGTTCATTTTTACAAGGTTGGAAAAATGAAAAAGGCGAAGATGTTTCGGATGGAAGAATGAATTTAGGTGTCGTGACATTAAACATTCCAAGAATTGCGTTGGAATCAGATGGCGACAAAGAGCAATTTTGGAGTATTTTAGAAGAAAAATTACAAATTTGTAAAGATGCCTTAGTGTATCGGGTAGAACGCTGTAAAGAGGCGAAATCAGCGAATGCGCCTATTTTATATCGCTATGGTTCATTTGGAAAACGATTGATGCATGATGAAGCGGTAGATGAAGTATTTAAACATCGACGTGCAACAGTATCTCTTGGATATATTGGCTTATATGAAACGGCTACTGTCTTTTTTGGAAATTGTTGGGAAACAAATCCAGAAGCAAAAGAATTCACATTAAATATTTTGAAACGATTAAGCGAAAAAACAAAGGAATGGTCGGATGAATATGACTATCATTTTAGTGTGTATGCAACTCCAAGTGAAAGTTTAACGGATCGTTTTTGTAGATTAGATGAAGAAAAATTTGGTGCTATAGCGGATATTACAGATAAAGAATATTATACGAATAGTTTCCATTATGATGTGAGAAAATCACCGACTCCATTTGAAAAAATTGAGTTTGAAAAAGATTATCCTGTTTATTCTTCAGGAGGATTTATTCATTATTGCGAATATCCCGTTATGAAACAAAATCCAAAAGCGCTTGAGGCGGTTTGGGATTATGCCTATGAAAGAGTGGGTTATCTTGGAACGAATACACCGATTGATCGTTGCTATGAATGTGGTTATGAAGGGGAGTTTGAACCAACTGCAAAAGGATTTGAATGTCCAATATGTAAAAATAGAAATCCAAAAACTTGTGATGTTGTTAAACGAACTTGCGGTTATTTAGGAAATCCTCAAGCTCGTCCAATGGTTCACGGAAGACATCAAGAAATTAAATCACGTGTTAAACATCTCTCCAATGAACGAAATCTTAGAAATTAGGAGGATTGGGTATGAAGTTTCCAAAACCGGGGGAATGGACAAGCAAGCAATATTCTAAAGGGAAAATTGCTAGTTATAAGCCTTATAATTTCGTAGATGGGGAAGGCGTACGTTGTTCTTTATATGTGAGTGGTTGTTTATTTGCTTGCGAAGGTTGTTATAATATTAAAGCACAAAATTTTAATACGGGAATTCTTTATACAGAAGAATTAGAAGAACAAATTATTCAAGATATTGGAGCTAGTTATTGCCAGGGATTGACGCTATTAGGTGGAGAACCTTTTTTAAATACTCAAGTATGCCTGTCCTTAGTTCGTAAATTACGAAGTGTATATGGACATTCTAAAGATATTTGGTCATGGACAGGCTATACTTGGGAAGAGTTACAGTTAGAGACATCCGATAAAAAAGCTTTACTACAAGAACTTGATATTTTAGTGGATGGAAGATTTGATATTAAAAAAAGAGATTTAACATTGCAATTCAGAGGAAGTTCGAATCAACGAATTATTGATGTACAAAAGTCCTTGCAAGAACAGCGAGTTATTTTATGGGATGGATTAAAAGAGTAGTAGAATTTTTATGAGAATGATTGATAAGAAACTATATTTTCGTGATTCTATTCAGAAATCCTAATGACAACTTAAATATTTACTGAATTTTATAAAGAAAGTAGATGTTGAAGGTGAACTATCACTGATATTCTACTTTCTTTTCTTTTTTAGGAATTTAAGGATAAAGCATAGCAATTTATTTGGAAAATCTTTATAATGTAACTGATAACAAAAAAACAAAAGGAGCGATTATGCCTCAAGGAAAAATTATTCGAGCCTTAAGTGGCTTTTATTATATCGAGTCCTCGCATCAAGTTTACCAAACTCGGGCACGTGGAGTTTTTAGAAAAAGAGGGCAGTCTCCATTAGTGGGAGACATTGTGGATTTTACAAGTGATACTCTGGAAGAAGGCGTATTAGAAAAAATTCATCCTAGGAAAAATGCTTTAATTCGTCCACCTGTATCAAATGTAGATATTGGCGTCGTTGTGATGTCTGCTGTAGAACCGGATTTTTCAACACATTTAGTAGATCGATTTTTAGTGTATTTAGAAGGACTGGAAATTCAACCTGTCTTATTAATTACAAAGGTAGATTTATTAACTAAAGAACAATTGCAACACTTAGAAGTAGTGAAGAAGAAATACCATGAAGTAGGATATGAAGTATGGTATTCTTCAGAAGTAAAAGATCACCAAAGTGAATTTTTAGCTTCATATAAAGGGAAACTAGTTGTCTTTTTAGGGCAATCAGGTGTTGGAAAGTCAACAATGTTGAATCAATTAATTCCAGAGTTAAATCAAGAAACTGGAGAAATTTCTAGCGCACTAGGTCGAGGAAAGCATACAACGAGACAAGTTTCTCTACATGAAGTAGAAGAAGTTTGGATAGCGGATACCCCTGGATTTAGTACGGTAGACTTTATTGGTGTGGAAAAAGAAGACCTTCCGCATTTATTCCCTGAATTTGAAGAATACTCTAGTCAGTGTAAATTTAGAGAGTGTTCTCATCAACATGAACCTCAGTGTGGCGTACAAGAAGCTGTAAAAGAGGGGAAAATTTGGCAAGAGAGATATGACCATTATCAAGATTTCTATGAAGAAATTTGTCAAAGAAAGCCAATGTATCAAAGAAAAAAATAATGAGTTTAAAGGAGTCAGAAACATGAAAGTAGCACCTTCAATTTTAAGTGCAAATTTTGCAACATTAGGAGAAGACGTTAAGAAAGTAGAACAATTAGGAGCAGACTGGATTCATATCGATGCAATGGACGGTCAATTCGTTCCTAACTTAACACTTGGACCAAATATTGTAGAAGGACTTCGTCCCATTACAACATTAACATTAGATTGTCATTTAATGGTTCAAGAACCTGAACGTTTTGTAAAGGAATTTGCAAAAGCGGGGGCGGACTATATTTCTGTTCATATTGAATCAACAAATCATATTCATCGTACCTTACAACTCATTAAATCTGAAGGAGTAAAAGCAGGGATTGTGATTAATCCAGGAACTCCAGTGAGTGTGATTAGAGCTGTATTAGGAATGGTTGACTTAGTACTAGTGATGACTGTTAACCCGGGATTTGGTGGACAAGCATTTATTCCAGAAACATTAGATAAAGTAAGAGAATTAGTAGAATTACGCAAAGAACACGGTTATCACTACTTAATCGAAGTAGATGGTGGTGTGAATGGTCAGACAGCTAAATTATGTCGTGAAGCAGGCGTAGACGTTGCTGTAGCAGGTTCATATGTTTACTATGCAGACGATATTAAAAAGGCAATTGATTCTATTAAAGAAGCTTAAAAGAGGGATTGGGTATGGAAATAATCGTAGTCATTGGGGGGCCATTAGATAAAGGAGCTATAAGACGATGGTTAAATCAGAAACTCCAACAAAAAGATAGCCAAGAATTTCAATTTATTGGAGTAGATGGTGGCTGTTTGAAATTGATGGAGGAAGAGTTACCGATTGATGTAGCAATTGGAGATTTCGATTCGATTTCATTAGAGGATAAAGAAGTATTAAAGCATTATGCTTCAAAAATGATTGAATTCCCTTCTGAAAAAGATTTTACAGATTTTGAAGAAGCATTAATGTGGATTGCAAAGTCTTATCCTCAAGAAAAAGTTCATGTATTAGGAGCTTTTGGTGGAAGAGTGGATCATGCTATTAGTTGTTTATGGACTATGTTTCGTCCAGAATTACAAGCATTAATTCCGTATCTTTCGCTAGAAGATGAATGGAATCATATTTCTTTCTTAACACCAGGAGATTATGTCATTCATAAAATAGCGAATACGAACTATTTATCATTTATTTCAACAGGTCCTGTTCAACAATTAACGTTAAAACAGGTAAAATATCCTTTGGAAAATCAAGATTATGACTTTCCGATTGCATTGATTAGTAATGAATTTATCGATGGGCAGATGGAAATCTCATTTAGAACTGGTGGAATCATTGTTGGGCAGACAAGAGATTCATGGAGATAAATCGACTGAACATTTGATTTTATAAGAAAAATTCTTAAACCATCCTTTTGTTTTCTTGTTAAACAGAAGGATGATTTATTCTTATTAGTTGTATTTTTTTTAAAAAAAGGTATACTATTCATTGAGTCAATATAAGATTCAAAAAAAGTATATAAATGGAGGTCTTTTTATGTTAAAAGAAATATTTCAATTAGGAAAAGTAGTACAAAAAACTGGTGTTTTTGTGAGTGGAGTTGTTGTAGGCTCTTTAGGATTAAAAGTATTAGCTTGTAAAGATACAAAACATGCGGTTGCTAAAGCTGTAGCAGTTTCTTATAAACTAAAAGATGGATTAGATGCAACAGTTTCTCAATTGAAACAACATGCAGATGATGTATTAGCTGAAGCAAATGACTTATATGTTGAAGAAAAAGCAGCTAGCTTAGCAACAGTAGAAACAAGTGAACAATAATGAAAGTAACGATTAAGGCTCAATCAAAAAATAGAATGCGTTTGGAAGTGCCTTTTAGATGTACAGCTGCTGTTCAGTTGTATTTAGAAGAGGAAAAAACATTATTTCCAGAAATTACGCAAATCATTTGTTATAAAGATGAAAAACATATTGCTTTTACGTTTGAGGATGCGCATGAATCAAGTGTTTATCGTTTCTTAGATCATTTAGATGTATCGACATTAAATGAAAAGCAAAATGATTTTACAGTAGTAGAGCAGGTGACGCCTGTTGATATCGTAGCTTCTCATGTTTACCGCCGAATGGTCGCAAAAGTATTGATTCCACAGCCATTGAAAATTTTTTGGTTGTTATGGAAAATGAGAAAATTTGGAAAAGCAGCGTTTGAATCGTTGTTACAAAGAAAATTATCCATGAGTATTTTGGATTTTGTTGCAATTGTAACGTCCATTGCGATGGGGGATCATAAAACAGCAGACACCATTATGTTCCTATTAAATCTTGGAGATGATTTAGATGAATGGTCTCAAAAGAAATCTGTTGAGGATTTAGAAAAAAATCTGAAAAATAATATTTATGAATTATGGATTGAAAAAGATGGCGAACGTATCAAAAAATTAAGTCATCAAATCGAAGTGGGCGATGTATTTGTTGCTACGGAAGGACAAGAGATTTATTTTGATGGTACAGTAGTATCTGGTCGTGGATTTTTAAATGAAAGTTCGTTAACAGGCGAAGCATTCCCAGTGCCTAAAAAAATTGGGGATACAGTTTTTGCCAATACAGTTGTAGAACAAGGTGAATTATTAGTCGAGGTAACAAATGCTGAGCAAAATTCACGGTTACAACAAATTGTTCAATTAATGAAAACAAGTGAATTACATCAATCGAAACAACAAAAACAATTGTTAGAAAAAGCGGATGGATTAGTCAAATATAATTTTCTTGGAATGGCAGTGACTTATTTATTAACAAGATCGGTGCAAAAAGCATTAACATTCTTATTAGTGGATTATTCATGTGCATTAAAACTTTCATCTCCTGTAACGTATTTAACAGCTATTAAAGCTGCATCTACTAGAGGCATTGTTGTAAAAGGTTCAAGTTCATTAGATGAATATCCGTTGATTGATACTTTTGTATTTGATAAAACAGGAACTTTAACAACAGGTGTACCAAAAATTCAAAAGATTATTCCTTATGATGGGTATTCTCAAGAAGAAGTTTTACGAATTGCAGCTTGTTTAGAAGAACATATTTATCATCCAATTGCAAGTGCTGTTGTGCAAAAAGCAGAAGATGATGGTGTCGAGCATGAAGAAATGCATGGTAAATTAACGCACGTAGCTTCAAAAGGAATTCTATCTTCGATTGATGGTGAAAAAGTTGTTATTGGAAGTTTAGAATTATTAAATGATCAACAAATTAAAATTTCATCAGAACAATTAGACATTATTAAAGAGTATACTCAATGGTATAACTTATTGTATTTAGGGTATAAAGGAAAATTAATTGCAATTTTCTTAATTGATACACCATTGCGTCCGGAAACGATTGAAGTATTACAATCGTTGAAAGAACGCGGTAAGAGTATTATTTTATTAACCGGAGATACAAAGAAACGAACGGAATCAATTTGTTCATTAATTGACTTTGACGAAGTTTATACAGAAGTCAAACCAGAGCAAAAGCATCAAGTTATTCAAGAGTTACAAGATAAGGGTCATCGTGTTTTTATGATTGGTGACGGTCTGAACGATTCCGCAGCTTTATCAAAAGCAAATGTTGGGGTAGTAATGGCAAGTTCATCAGACATTGCTAGACAAGCAAGTGATATTGTATTCTTAGAGGAAACTTTATCAGGAATTCTTATTTTAGATGATATTACAGCAGAATTGAATCAGCAATTATCTCAAAACTTGAGAACAACGGTATGGGTAAATACTTCCTTAATGGGATTAGGATTATTTAATTTATTAACACCAAGTGCCTTAGCGGTACTTCATAATTTGACGACAACAATCATTATTGGAAAGAGTTTTACGTATATTAAATAAAAGAAAAAAGACTGGACAGTATCCAGTCTTTTTATTTGTGTAAATTAAACGCGTTCTACTTTACCTGATTTTAATGCACGAGTTGAAACCCATACTTTTTTAGGCTTGCCATCGATTAAAACGCGAACTTTTTGTAAGTTTGGTTTCCAAGTACGACGGTTAGCGTTCATAGCGTGAGAACGAGTGTTACCTGTTTCAGAACGACGTCCAGTGAAATAACATACTTTAGCCATGGTCATTCTCCTCCTTTAATTTAAATCATTGATCAGCTGATATAATTTTTAAACTAAATCATATACTTAAATAATTTATCATAGTTGACGGTAGATTGCAAGCTAGAGTCTAAGATAAAGTATAAAATTTTGTTAATTTGACTTTGAGAGCGCATTTTTACATATAAAAGGTTAGGTAAAATGAATCATTTATGATAAAATAATAGAGAAACATCGAACAGTCTGTAAAAAAATAGATTGTACGAATTTTAAGGAGGTTACAAAAATGACAGTCAAAATTCAAACAGAACAAGGGTTAATTGAATTAAGCAATGAAGTTATTGCAACTGTAGTTGGTGGTGCAGCGACAGATAATTATGGAGTTGTTGGGATGGCCAGCCGTAATCATATTCGTGATAATTTAAATGAAATTTTGAAAAAAGAAAATTATTCTCGTGGCGTAGTGATTCGTCAAGAGGAAGAAGGCGTAGCTGTTGATGTGTACATTATCGTAGGTTACGGCACTAAAATTTCTGCAATTTGTCGCAATGTTCAAGAACAAGTAAAATATAATTTAGAAACAATGTTAGGATTTTCTGCGAACACTGTTAATGTTTATGTTCAAGGAGTAAAAATCATTGAAGCGTAAGCTTTGATGGTGTGTCAGGAGGATATAAGAATCAATGGTAACAAAAAATATTATTACGGCTCAAGATTTTCGAGCAATGGTAGAAATTGGTGAAGCACGTTTAAGTGAAAATGCTGAGTTTGTCAATTCATTGAATGTATTTCCGGTTCCAGATGGAGATACAGGTACAAATATGAGTCTATCCTTTAAATCGGGTGCGGAGCGTGTGGCAAATTCTTCGGCTCAAACTGTAGGAGAGTTAGCACAAGATTTAGCGAAAGGTTTATTAATGGGTGCTCGTGGAAATTCAGGAGTTATTTTATCTCAATTATTCCGTGGTTTTTCAAAATCAGTTGAAGGAAAAGATGAATTAACAGGAGAAGATTTAGCTGAAGCATTTACAAAAGGGGTTGAAACAGCTTATAAAGCAGTAATGAAACCTGTTGAAGGGACTATTTTAACAGTTGCCCGTGAATCTGCTAAAAGAGGCGTTCGTAAATTAGAACGTTCGAATGATATTATCGAAGTTATGGGTTCTGTATTACGTGGAGCTCAAAAATCATTAGATAAAACTCCAGATTTATTACCTGTATTAAAAGAAGTTGGTGTAGTTGACTCAGGTGGTCAAGGTTTAGTATTTATTTATAACGGATTTTATGAAGCTTTAACAGGTGAAGCTACTCCGGTTCAAGCATTATCAACGAATAAGATTGATTTAAGTTCAGTAGCTCATCATGAAAGTGGAATTGACTATGAACATGCTTCTACAGCAGATATTCAATTTGGTTATTGTACTGAAATTATGGTACGTATCGGTGAAGGGGAAACAGTCGTAGATACTTTTGATTACGATACATTCCGTAATTACTTAAATGAATTAGGAGATTCTTTATTAGTTGTAGCGGATGATGAAATTATTAAAGTTCACGTTCATACAGAACGTCCTGGTGAAGTGATGAATTATGGTCAACGTTTTGGTTCATTAATGAAAGTGAAAGTTGACAATATGCGCTTGCAACATGAGGAAGTTTTAAAAACTGATTATACTGATAAAGTAAAAGCAGCTGCTCCAAAAGCTGAGTATGGAATTGTTGCTGTAGCTGCAGGTGAAGGGATTCATGAATTATTCAAGAGCATGGGTGTGACAACGATTATTAATGGTGGTCAAACAATGAACCCAAGTACAGAAGATATTTTAGCAGCAGTAAAAGAAGCTCATGCTGAAAAAGTGATTATTTTACCAAATAATAAAAATATTTTAATGGCTGCAAATCAAGCTGCTGAAGTTAGTGAAGATGCAGAAGTAGCAGTTGTAGCAAGCAGAACAATTTCTGAAGGATTGTCTTCATTATTAGCGTTTAATCCACAAGCTAGCCTTGAAGAAAATCAAGAAGCGATGACAGAACAATTGTCATTAGTAACAAGCGGCCAAATTACAAATGCTGTTCGTGATACTTCAATTGATGGAGTAGATATTAAAGAACAGGACTTCATGGGAATTGTCAATGGTAAAATTTTAATTAGTGTACCAGATCGTAAACAAGCGACAATTGATACAATTGCGAAAATGGTGAATGATGAATCTGAAATTTTAACGATTTTAGTTGGGGAAGATGTAGCAATAGAAGAAGCAGAAGAAATTGTTTCTTATGTTGAAGAACATTTCCCAGATATTGAAGTTGAATTACACGAAGGTTTACAACCTGTATACGCATATTTATTAGCAGTAGAATAGAATATTAGAGAGACTGGATGGACATCATCCAGTCTTTTTTTGATAGGAACGAGATAAGCAGAAGTAGCAATAGACAAGAATTTTCATAGTAGCAAAATATTATAGGGGAAATTCGAGACCTTAGGCTCGAATTTTAGCCATGAGACTCGCTTGCGAGGCTGCTGGCGACCTTGCTACTATGAAAATTCTTGTCTATAAAATATAAAAAAACAACAACAGTTGACAGTATGTCTTTTCCTCTCTAAACTATAAAAGAATAGAATGTTTGGAGGTGAAGAAATGGATAAAACAATATTTCAATCCGTAAGATTTTTAACAGGAGTCGGACCTAAACGAATGGAACCATTACATGACTTAGGAATTGACACCATTTATGACTTATTAACACATTTTCCATTTCGATACGAAGACCTTCAAGTAAGAGATGTTTCGACCATCATGGATCAAGAAAAAGTGACATTAGCCGGAATCATTGTAACAGAGCCGGTTGTTCATTATTATGGATTTAAGAAAAACCGTATTTCCTGTCGAATGGCGATTGGAGAACAAGTTATCCAAGTGTCCTTTTTTAACCAACCCTATTTGAAAAATAAATTAATCCAACATCAAGAATGTATTATTTTTGGAAAATGGGACGCCAAACGCTCAACTTTAATGGGAATGAAAATTATTTCAACTAAAGAAGATATGGAGGAAACGTCCAATTTTGAAGCGGTATATCGAACAAATAAATCTATTCGACAAAGTACATTGTTGAAATTGATTCAAACAGCTTTACCATTGTATAAAGAAAATATTCCAAATCCACTACCAGATTCCATTCAGAAAAAAAGACAATTACTATCTCATCCAGAAGCTGTTGAAGGGATGCATTTTCCAA
Source organism: uncultured Granulicatella sp. (assembly GCA_963529535.1). Classification (GTDB taxonomy): domain Bacteria; phylum Bacillota; class Bacilli; order Lactobacillales; family Aerococcaceae; genus Granulicatella. The sequence continues at coordinate 35,346 of CAUSAK010000003.1, forward strand.
AAGATGAACATCATTCAAAACAATCTAGACAGCAATTAGTGTATCAAGAATTATTTTGTTATCAGCTAAAACTGCAAAGCTTAAAAAAGAAAAGGCATTATGCTAAACAAGGACAAAGTATTTTATATGAAAATACGGAATTAAAGGCATTTATTCAAACTTTACCTTTTACATTAACTGAAGGGCAAAAGAAAGTTGTTAATGAAATTTGCTATGATTTAAGAGCTCCGTATGAAATGAGTCGCTTATTACAAGGAGATGTAGGAAGTGGAAAAACAGTTGTTGCTACAATTGCGATGGTAGCGACTGCTTTAACAGGAAAACAAGCATGCTTAATGGTTCCAACAGAATTATTAGCAGACCAACATTATGAAACCATTTGTGCGTTAACAAAAGAAACAGAACTAAAAGTTGGAAAACTTACTGGAACCACAACTTTAAAAGAAAGACGACAGTTATTAGAGCAATTAGAAAAAGGAGAACTTCAACTTTTAGTGGGAACTCATGCTTTATTCCAGGAAGATGTCATTTATCACGATTTAGCGTTTATTGTCATTGATGAACAGCATCGTTTTGGAGTGAAGCAAAGAGCGCAATTAGCTCAAAAAGGAACAGGAGTAAATGTGTTACAAATGACAGCAACTCCAATTCCAAGAACACTAGCTATTACGACCTTTGGAGAAATGGATACATCCATCTTAAAAGAAGCTCCTAAAGGACGACAACCGATTCAAACATTTTGGGTTAAAGAACAAGAGTTAGAAAAAGTATATGATTATATTGAAAAACAAGTTCAGGATGGAAGACAAGCTTATGTTATCTCTCCTTTAATTGAAGAAAGTGAAAATTTAGATGTTCAAAATGCTACTGAAATTTATGAAATGATTTCTAAACGATTTGAAAATCGTTTGTCGGTAGGATTATTGCATGGACGTTTAAAAAGTGATGAAAAAGAAAGTATCATGACTGCTTTCCAAAAGAGCGATGTACAAGTACTAGTTTCTACAACCGTTATTGAAGTCGGTGTAGACGTGCCAAATGCTACTGTTATGGTTATATTAGATGCGGATCGATTTGGATTAGCTCAATTACATCAGTTAAGAGGACGAGTAGGACGTGGAGAACATGCATCAACGTGTATTTTGATTGCATCACCTAAAACAGAGCAAGGAAAACAACGAATGCAAATTATGTGTGAGTCAACAGATGGATTTTATCTGAGTCAGAAAGACTTAGAATTACGTGGTTCAGGAGATGTTTTTGGACTTCGTCAATCTGGAATTCCGGAATTTAAAGTGGCTGACATTGTACAAGATTATGATATACTAGAACAAGCAAGAGAAGATGCTATTACATTTGTTATCGAGGAAGAGGACAGTTTAGCTTATAAAGAAATACAAGAATTTATTGAACAAACAAGTCGTGAAACGGAGGAAGTTATAAATGGTTAAAATTGCCATTGATGCGATGGGTGGAGACCACGCTCCTAAAGAAATTGTTGCAGGTGCTATTCAAGCAGCAAAAGAGTATCCAGAAAATGAATTTCAATTATATGGAGATGAAGAAAGTATTCAAGCAGTGATGACAGAAACACTGCCGAATATTAGAATTATTCATTGTAGTGAAAAAGTAACGAGCGAAGATGAACCTGTTAAGGCTGTTCGTCGTAAAAAAGATGCTTCTATGGTAGTTGCAGCTCAAGCTGTGAAAGATGGCGAAGCAGATGCTTTATTTTCAGCGGGAAATACGGGAGGATTATTAGCAAGTGGTTTATTAATAGTTGGTCGTATTAAAGGGATTGACCGTCCAGGGTTAATGCCAGTATTACCTGTTGTGGGAAAGGAAAATCGTCAATTTATTTTAATGGATGTTGGTGCAAATGCTCAATGTAAAGTACAAAATTTAGAACAATTTGCAGTCTTGGGTTCTTATTATGCAAAATATGTATTAAATATTGAAAATCCAACAGTTGGTTTATTAAATAATGGAACTGAAGAAGGTAAAGGGAATGATTTAGTAAAAAGTGTTTATCCACTTCTTCAAGAAAATTCATCAATTAATTTTGTCGGAAATGTTGAAGCAAGAGAAATTTTAAATGGAATTGCAGATGTTGTTGTAACAGATGGTTTTACGGGAAATGCAGTTTTAAAAACGATTGAAGGTACTGCTTTAACAATGATGAGTTTATTAAAGGAAAATATTTTAAATCAGGGAATTACTGGTAAATTGGGTGCTTTATTATTAAAGGATACTTTCCGTTCATTGAAAAATACTTTGGATTATTCTCAATTTGGGGGCGCAGTTTTATTTGGATTGAAAGCTCCTGTAGTGAAGGCTCATGGTTCTTCTAGTGCAAGTAGTGTTTATTTTGCGTTGAAGCAAATTGATACGATTGTTCGAAGTGGCGTAGTGAAAGATTTGTTCGATTATTTTGAACAGGATTAGAAATAGACTTTGCGTTATAGTAGCTGAGGACGGCAGCAAACCTTCGGTTTCATGCCTTATCTACTATACAAAGTATTTTCTACGTGAGTATAAAAAAGTGACGAGCTGATGATACAGCCGTCACTTTTTTTCAAATTTTATAATGTTAATAAAATAGAGAGAATCCATAATAGGACAAAAGTTCCTAAACAAAAAGTAATCAAATTGCGATATGATTTTTTCTTTTGTGGAACATAGCCTTTTTTCTTCGAGCGAAAACTATAAAGGAAAAAGTCAAAATTTCCAGATTGAATGACTAATAGAGTTAAGCCCATGATTAAGAACGGAAAACTCAATATGGTTAATGTATTTCCAATAAAAACAAAATCAAAACTAAATTTTTTCGTGAAGCTTGCATAAATGGTGATGAGAAACGTAAGGATGAAAGTAGTGCCTAGTGCATATAAAAAGAGTCGTTTATTCAAAGGATTACCCTCTCCTATTCTTCTGAAGAATCATCATCATCATCTTCTGTTTCTGTTAACGTATATTTTTTTTGAATCATTTCTGCGGTTTCTTTTATAAATCTTCTCATAGCAAGATAAGAGTGTATCATTTGAATAGCGTTTGAAATGCTGAAAGTAGCAAAAACACAGCAGAAAATAGTTGAAAATCCCCAACCAAAAATGGGAAGTAGTTGTACTGTAAGGAATATAAAAAAACAAGTAATTAAGAGTTCCAAAATCAATTGGATAAAAAATTGTTGTTTACTAATCATAAAAAAATAAACCTCCCCATTAACGTCTTTTAAAAAATCTTACAAGATTCTACTAAATTTTTCAAGTAATTTTTCTTGATTTTTTTTGACCAAATGAGTACTATAGTAGTGTAGTTAGCACTTAAAGAGAATGAGTGCTAAAAACCAAGGAGGAATGAATATGTTAAAACCGTTAAAAGATCGTGTTGTGATTCAAATGGTAGAACAAGAAGAAAAAACAGCTGGAGGGTTGTTTTTACCAACTGCAGCACAAGAAAAATTACAATTTGCGACAGTGTTAGCTGTGAGTGAATTTACAGAAGAAAAAGATCGTCAAGTTCAAGTTGGAGACCGTGTTGTCTTTGAAAAATATACAGGAACTGAAGTTAAATTAGATGGTCAAGAATATATTATTGTAAAAGAACAAGATATTATTGCAATTGTCCAATAAGAAAGTGAGGAACTGAAAAATGGTAAAAGATATTAAGTTTTCAGAAGATGCAAGAGCATCGATGCTACGTGGAGTAGATATTTTAGCAAATACAGTAAAAGTAACTTTAGGACCTAAAGGTCGTAATGTTGTATTAGAAAAAGCGTTTGGTTCACCATTAATTACAAATGATGGAGTAACCATTGCAAAAGAAATTGAATTAGAAGATCATTTTGAAAATATGGGAGCTAAATTAGTTGCAGAAGTAGCTTCTAAAACAAATGATATTGCCGGAGATGGAACAACAACTGCAACAGTTTTAACACAAGCAATTGTTCGTGAAGGATTAAAAAATGTTACTGCAGGTGCAAATCCAGTAGGCATTCGTCGTGGGATTGAATTAGCGACACGTGCTGCTGTAGAAGAGTTACACAAAATTTCTCGTCCTGTAGAATCAAAAGAAGCGATTGCTCAAGTAGCAGCAATTTCTTCTGGTTCTCAAGAAGTCGGTAGTTTAATTGCAGAAGCAATGGAAAAAGTAGGTAACGATGGCGTTATTACAATTGAAGAATCTAAAGGAATTGAAACAGAATTAGATGTTGTAGAAGGAATGCAATTTGATCGTGGATATTTATCTCAATATATGGTAACAGATAATGATAAAATGGTTGCTCATTTAGATAATCCATTTATTTTAATTACAGATAAAAAAGTATCTAATATTCAAGAAATTATTCCATTATTAGAACAAATCGTTCAACAAGGTCGTGCATTATTAATTATTGCAGATGATGTAGATGGAGAAGCATTACCAACATTAGTTTTAAATAAATTACGTGGAACATTTAATGTAGTAGCGGTTAAAGCGCCAGGATTTGGTGACCGCCGTAAAGCAATGTTAGAAGATATTGCTGTATTAACAGGTGCTCAAGTCATTACAGAAGATTTAGGCTTAGAATTAAAAGATGCTACATTAGCACAGTTAGGTACAGCTGGAAAAGTAGTTGTTTCTAAAGATAATACAACAATTGTTGAAGGAGCAGGTTCAAAAGAATTAATTGCGAATCGTGTAGCTTTAATTCGTTCTCAAGCACAAGATACAACAAGTGATTTTGATCGTGAAAAATTGCAAGAACGTTTAGCAAAATTATCAGGTGGAGTAGCTGTTATTAAAGTAGGTGCTGCAACTGAAACAGAATTGAAAGAGAAAAAATTACGTATTGAAGATGCTTTAAATGCCACTCGTGCTGCTGTTGAAGAAGGAATCGTTTCTGGTGGTGGAACTGCGCTAGTGAATGTTCAAAAAACAGTAGATGCTTTAGAATTAGAAGGTGACGAAGCAACTGGAGCGAAAATTGTTTCTCGTTCATTAGAAGAACCACTTCGTCAAATTGCAACAAATGCTGGCTTAGAAGGTTCTGTAATTGTGGCTCATTTGAAAGCACAAGAGTTAGGAATTGGATATAATGCAGCAAGTGATGAATGGGTAAATATGATTGAAGCAGGAATTGTAGATCCTACTAAAGTGACTCGTTCTGCTTTACAAAATGCAGCTTCTGTATCTGCTTTATTATTAACAACAGAAGCAGTTGTGGCTGATAAACCAATTCCAGCTGCACCAGCAATGCCTGGAATGGATCCAGGAATGGGTATGATGTAATCGTATAAACTATAAACTAGACTTCTCTGAAGTAGCTAGGACACAAGCAGCCTCGCAAGAGCGAGTCTCATTGCTAAAAATTGAGTCTAGGGTCTCAATTTTTCCAGTGATAAAATCTGCAGTAGCAGTTTTTATCACTCGAGCTACAGCGAGAAGTCTGTTTATTTGGACGTGTGTTTATGAATGAACGTATAAAAGTAAGACTTCTCTGAAGTAGCTAAGGACGCAAGCAGCCTCGCAAAAGCGAGTCTCATTGCTAAAGCTACCGTGAGAAGTCTTTTTCCTTTTTTCATCATAGAAATTCTTTTAAATTCATAAAATAGTATTGAATTCTGTAAAGCTATGGTATACACTACTGTATATACAGTAAAAAAGGAGTTTTTAAAATGAAGAAGAATAGATTTTTAACATTAACAGCCTTACTAACAGCAATTGCGATTGTGGTTCCGATTGTAATGCCATTTAAAATTGTCATTCCACCGGCATCCTATACTTTAGGAAGTCACGTAGCTATTTTTATTGCAATGTTTCTTTCTCCATGGATGACAGTATTTGTTGTATTAGGTTCAACACTTGGATTTTTATTAGCGGGATTTCCATTTATTATCGTATTACGAGCTTTTTCTCATATTTTATTTGGAACATTAGGGGCTCTTTATTTGAGAAAATTCCCGAATATTTTAGAAAATAAAAAATCTTCCTGGTTATTTAATATTGTTTTAGCAATTATTCATGCCATTGGTGAAGTTTTTGTATGCTTTGTCTTTTATAGTGTGACAGGTCAAGATCTTCAAAAATTATTGTATGTCTTATTTGTCTTAGTGGGGGTTGGTACGATTATTCATAGTATGGTAGACTATGTAATAGCGATTGGTATTTATCGTTCATTAAAGAAAATCCATAAGAGAGAGGGTTAATAGTGACCATTACACGTAGAAAGCAATTATTGACTTTATTAAAAGAATCTTCATCAGCGATTAACGGACAGCAATTAGCGGATCATTTTCATGTGACAAGACAAATTATTGTTCAGGATATTGCCATTTTACGTGCAGATGGAGAAGAAATTATTTCAACGAATCGAGGATATATTCATTCTGCATCTAAGCAACCGCAACAAATGCATCGTTTGTTTAAAGTGAAACATACGATTGATGATATTGAAGATGAGTTAGTTGCTATTGTGGATAATGGTGGAAGAGTAAAAACAGTGTTAGTGGATCATCCAGTTTATGGGGAAATTCAAACATTATTGAAAATGACTTGTCGTAGAGATATTGTTCATTTTATGAAGCAAGTGGAGGAAACGAAGTTTCGTCCTTTGTCTGAGATAACGGATGGGGTTCATTATCATTTAGTGGAAGCTGATACGAAGCAAGATTTAGATGAGATTGAAAGAGCTTTGAGAAAGTTAGGGTTTTTAATCGACGACTCTTTATAGTTTACGTATAGACTTTCTAGTATAGTAGTAAGTGACGCCAGCAAACCTTCGGTTTCATGGCTAAAAATTGAGCCTAGGTCTCAATTCTTCTTGTGATAAAATCTGCGGGGCAGTTTTTATCACTGATACTACTATAGAAAATCTTACTTTTTGGACGTGTATTTATGGGAGTACGTATAGGATGTAGACTTTCTAGTATAGTAGTAAGCGACGCCAGTAAACATTCGGTTTTATTGGTACTACAATAGAAAGTCTTATTTTTTTGCTCATTTTTTGAACTGAATTTAAAAAGTTAAATTGAGAAAATATACTTTCAAAGAGTTATTTAAACAGATATGAATAATTGCTTCTTATATATTAGAGAAAATAATAGTGTGCTTGACAATGTAAATTTGGTTCATTATAATACGAGTTACATACCATCGGTATGAAAAAAGGGGTGTTAAAATGGCAAGGAATAGAAATCCGGAAGAAACAAGAAGAAAAATATTAGAAGTTTCTAAAGAATTATTTCTAGAAAAAGGATTTGATAATACATCAATACAAGATATAATCGATGGATTAGGTGGATTAACAAAAGGTGTTATTTATCATCATTTTGAGTCGAAAAATGAAATATTGCAATCAATTATTAGTGAAAATAATCAAAAAATTTTAAATTATAATTGGAGAGGAGAAACAGGATTAGAAAAAATACAAAATTCATTAATGGATTCTTTTTCAAATTTTGAACAACAAAGGCTCGTATACTCAGCTTCAATTATGTTAAGAAGTCCACGTTTGTTAGGTGAACAATATCTAAATCTATTTTCTGATTTTTTACCGGTAATTAGAGAAAAAGTTTTTGAAGGTGTTAAAGATAACTCAATTAAAACAGAATACCCAGAAGAATTAGCAGATTTAATTATTTTAACTTTGAATATTTGGATTGGGTTCCAAATTTCTATTTATTCAGTAGAGGAATTAAAGAGTAAAATGAATTTTATTAAACTAACTTTTGAAGGTCTGGGAGTGCAGTTGATTACTGATGAAATGATGCAAGTAATTTTCAAATTATTTGATCACTTAAAAAACAGTAAATAAGTTTTACGTATAGATATTTTTTAAAATACCATACTCTAGCTATGGTATTAAAAATTCTATTATACATACCTTTAGTATGTTTATTTTTTAAATTTTACATACCAGGAGTATGTAAAGTGCTTTTAGAATAGTGTAATTAATTTAAACAAAATTTTTTTGGAGGAAAAAGTCTATGTTGTCACTTATAAAAATTGAAATAAATAAAGTTTCAAAAGTTAAATTATTTTTAGCTTGGTTGATTACCATATTTATAGTATCAGGTATTACAGGAATTATAATTATGGGGCTAGGTACGGATAATAAATTGGGAGAATTTGTTGGACAGAGTATCAATGATTATAGAGGTACAAGTCAATGGGAAGGCTGGGCAATTGCAATGTCATTGTTTTCATCTTTATTTACAAAAGCAGCTTTTTTAATTTTTGAATCTTATTTATTGTCTATCATTATTATTGATGAATTTAAACGAAGAACAATTTTTCAGTTGTTTTCTTATCCTATTTCTAAAACAAAGTTATTATGGGGGAAAGTGTTATCAGTAATTCTAATATCATTTATTACTCATTTTACTGCACATATAGTTATTCAATTATTTATTAAATTAATGGCATTTTTAACAGGGAAAAATTATATTCCATTCACCAACTATTTAATTAATTTAGTCGGAATTACGTTTGGAACAGTTTTAATCGGTTTAATACCTTTTGTTTTAGGTATGATTAAGTATTCAACTCCTATAACAATACTTTCAGGACTTGGTTTGGCAGCATTACTTTCTAATGCAACTCCTGGAACTTTAACGCATAATTTTGTTGATAACGTATTTTTTTTAATGATTGCTAGTGCCATAAGTTTAATGATTGTTTCATTTTCTATTTATACTATTTCAAAAAAAGATATTAATATCAACTAGTATAGCTAATTTTATTGGAGTGAGAGGAGTTTTCTCAGATAAAAGAATGAATGAGTAATAAAGGGAAAAATTAGAATCTATATACCTGATGGAAATTTAAACTTTATATTGAAAGAGAGGGATAGAAATGGAAAATATTGTTGAAATAAAAGAACTTTTTAAAACAATAGATAAGGAAGAAATTTTGAGTGATATTAACCTTCAAATTGCTGAAGGAGAAATCTATGGTTTGTTAGGACCAAATGGTGCTGGAAAAACTACTTTAATGAAATGCATGTTATCTTTATTAACGATTACGTCTGGTAGTATTGAAATTTTTGGAAAAAATTTACAAGAACATAGAGAGGAAATTTTAAGTCAGGTTGGTAGTATTATTGAAACACCAATATTTTATGAAAACTGTACTGCAAAAGAAATTTTAGAAATTCACGCTCAATACATGGGGAAAAATATTACTGAATTAGATATAATAAGTACCTTAAGAATGGTCGGATTAAAAAATACGACAAAAAAAGTAAAAGAATTTTCATTGGGAATGAGACAAAGGCTAGGTTTAGCTCGTGCATTCTTAACGAAACCAAGATTATTAATTTTAGATGAACCAATTAATGGTTTGGATCCAGTAGGAATTCAAGAAATTCGAAATCTCTTACAGTTACTTTCTAAGGAACATGGAATTACGATATTAATATCAAGTCATATTTTATCGGAAATTTCACAGATTGCAGATAAGATTGGTGTTATCAAAAATGGATCAATGATTGAACAGGTCTATATGAAAGAGCTGATGAAAGAGAATATTGACTTAGAAGAATTTTTTATGTCCCATTTTCTAAGTAAAAATCAAGAATTATGAGGCAGATTAAGAATGAAACAATTAATAAAGAACCATCAGAAGGCTTTTTATGCTTTCATGATTTTTAATATACTTGTTCCTTTATCTAATATTGCTTTTGCTTATTCTATTAAAGGGATTATTGATAGTGGGATGTCTAAAAATAAAGAAAATTTAACTCAAGCAATACTAGTGGGCGTGGGTGTTATATTCATCTATGCAGGTCTTAATTTTATATCCTTTCAATTAAGAAATAAGCTTGTTAGAAAAATTATGTCAGAATATAAAAATAAGGTGTTCCAAGCTATTTTAGATAGAGATTATAGAGAATTTTCTAAGGAAACATCAGGGAAATTTATTTTAATTTTGACTGAAAATATGAAGAAAATTGAACAAGATTATTTACACCAGTATTTTAATATTTCAAAAAATCTATCCTTGATGATTTTCTCACTAATAGCTATGTTTATAGGTAATTGGTTTTTAACTTTATTTGTTATCATTGTAAGTATTATTCCAATGTTGATTTCAGGATTTATTGGCAAAAAGTCAGCCTTTATACAAAATAGAGTTATGATTGCAGAACAGACATATTTAGCTAAGATTAAAGATATTATAGCAGGTTTTTTGGTTATTAAAAGTTTTAATGTGAAAGAGGCTATTTATCAGGATTATAGTTATGTAAGTGAAAATTTGGAAGAGATATATTTTACAAAAGGAAAGTTTGATGTTTTATCTAATGTTATTTCTCAGCTCTCAGGAATGATTGTTTTTTTGGTTGCTTTTGGTGGAGGAATGTATCTTGTTTTTAATGGGTATACTTCAATTGGGAGTGTAACAGCTATTGTTCAACTAGTTAATTTTGTAGTAATGCCAGTAAATGAAGTTGGTATGGGTATAACTAAATTCCGTGAAGGGCAGGTAACACTAGAGGCATTTGAGGTACAAGATGTACCCGAATTTCAAACAGGTAAAACAAAAGAATATTTTAATGAAGTGATTACATTCTCAAATGTTGATTTTTCATATCCAAATACTGAAGGAAAGATTTTTAATCATTTATCTTTGAAGATTCAAAAGGGAGAAAAAATTGCAATTGTAGGTAGATCAGGAAGTGGAAAATCTACTTTATTGAATTTATTACTACGTTTTTATGAGGTAACAAGTGGACATATTTTAATTGATAATCAAGATTTACAAGATATTTCAATTGAGAGTCTTTATAACTTAATGACAGTTGTTCAGCAAGATGTTTATATTTTTGATGATACTTTAAAAGCAAATATTACCCTTAATCAATCCTTTAATGAATATGATATAAAACAAGCTGTACAGCAGTCTGGTTTAGAAAGCTATGTTTTAGAGAATGAATTAGGTCTGCAAGTTTTATGCGGTGAAAATGGGTCAAACCTATCTGGAGGGCAAAAACAGAGACTTAGTATTGCACGTGCTTTGATTCGAAAAACTCCAATTTTACTATTAGATGAAGCTACCTCATCTTTGGATAATCAAGTTACTACTGAAATTGAAAATTCAATTTTGAAAATTCAAGATTTGACAGCTCTTGTTGTTACTCATAAGTTGAATGAGCTTATTTTGAAAAAATACGATAGAATTCTTTTTATGAAAGATGGGGGTATTGTTGAAGATGGTTCTTTTGATGAATTGATGGATAGGAAAGGTGAATTTTATAAGATGTTTAAATTTAGTGAGTAATAATACTAAATTAAATCAGATTAATGAGGATAAAATCGAGACTAACAAAAAATAAGACTTACTTTAGCGGCAAGTCTTGTTTTTTTGTCTATCCATTATTCGTTTAATCCTGTTGAATCAATTTGTAAGCTGGGGAGTTTTCTAATTCTTGTTTTCGGTATTCCAGTATAAAATCGAGCGCTTCTTGTGCAATGGAAGAAATTTTGGGAGTTTGTTTTAAGCCTTTAGCAATCCAGTAAATATAGCTGTTGAAATCTTCTTCCTCTTCAATTTCTAACAGTGTTTGAAAATTCTCTGGATGGAATAATCCCAATTGTTGTCTGCGAGTATGAATGCTCATCCAATGACGATGGTCGAATGATACAAGTTCGATATGAGGTTTCATAGAACGAATCAATTCTTCAAAAGAAGAAGCAATCGTTAACCATTGATCCATTTCTACATCTATGAGACGAATACTAGGTTCTTTTCCTTTTTCAAGGTAATCAAAACAATAGTAAACAGATTCATCTTTAAAAAAGGGAATAAAGTAATCAGGCAGACCTGTTTCTTCGGGGGAAAAACAGTCATCTAATAAACTCATCCAATTGCCCTTTTCTAATCCTGCAATGCCATTTAAGAGAGTATAGTCCAAGCCGAATCGAGTAGGTTCAATGGTAGTTATTTTTGTATGAAGAAAATAACCAGCGCCTTCCTGTTGAATCCATTGTATATAACTTTCAGGTAAGTCTCCAATAGTCCATTGATGATGGATAAGTGTAGTAGAATCTAATAGTACTTTTGTAAAAGCTTGTTGCATCAGTGACATGTTTCCCTCCCAAAATTAGGTCTAAAGTATGAGGTGAGTTACAATAAATATGGTAAAATAAGATCAATTAATCGATAAAAGTTTGCAAAACTAAAACGATTTGTTACAATTAACTGTATAAAATATAAAGGAGTGTGTCAATATGACATTATGGATTATTTTAGGAATTATTGCAGTAGTCATTATTTGGGCTATATCTGCATATAATGGCTTAGTAAAATTAAAAAACTGGGTAAGTGAAGCTGCTGCTCAAATTGATGTTCAATTAGGGAGAAGAAATGATTTAATTCCTAATTTAGTAGAAACTGTTAAAGGTTATGCTAAACATGAACAAGAAACACTTTCTCAAGTTATTGCAATGAGAAATCAATTAACAAATATGGGAAGTAATGCTTCTGTTCAAGAAAAAATGGATGTTTCAAATCAATTAAGTGGAACATTAAAAACAATTTTTGCACTTTCAGAAAGCTATCCTGATTTAAAAGCAAATACTAACTTTATTAAATTACAAGAAGAATTAACAAATACAGAAAATAAAATTGCTTATTCACGTCAATTATATAATTCAAGCGTGGCACAATATAACATTAAAATTCAAATGATTCCAAATAATATTATTGCAAATATTGGTGGATTTACAAAAGAAGCAATGTTAGAAATTCCAACAGAAGCACGAGAAGTGCCAAAAGTTCAATTTTAAAATTGAGCGTAGGTGAAAAAGATGATGTATGAACAAATTGCTGCCAATAAAAGAAAAACTTGGGTGGTAGTAGGATTCTATCTCATATTATTTTTATTGGTAGGTATTGCTTTAGGTTATACCCTAATTGATAATGCTGTTGCAGGAATGGTTATTGCATTAGTTGCAGGTGGGCTATATACAATGATGATGATGAGTCAATCAACAGATGTTGTAATGCGATTAAATCATGCTCGTGAAGTGACTGAATACGAACAAGCACCTCAATTGTGGCATATTGTTGAAGATATGGCGATGGTTGCAAAAGTTCCAAGACCAAGAATATTTGTGATTGATGATGACTCTCCGAATGCCTTTGCAACAGGAAGTTCTCCTGAAAAAGCAGCGGTTGCTGTAACAACAGGTTTATTACAACGTTTGAATCGTGAGGAATTAGAAGGAGTTTTAGCTCATGAATTTGCTCATATTCGAAACTATGATGTAAGATTGCAAACTATTGCCATTGCGCTTGGAGCAGTGATTGCTATCTTAGTGCAATTTGGAAGTCGAATGATGTTTTGGGGACGAACTTCAAGACGTTCAAAAGATGACGAAAATGGACTTGCAGTGATTATGATGGTGATTTCTATTTTAGCAATGATATTAGGGCCATTGATGTCTACGATTTTACAATTAGCAATTTCAAGAAATCGTGAATATTTAGCAGATGCAACGGCAGTAGAATTTACTCGAAACCCACAAGGCTTAATCTCGGCACTTGAAAAAATCTCTCAAGCTCCAGCGATGGAAGAAGCAGATCCTCAAAGTGCAGCATTATATATTGCTAATCCTTTTAAAAAGGGAAATGAGGAAAAAGATTCTTGGTTTGCAACGCATCCAGCTACAAGTAATCGGATTAAACGTTTAAGAGAAATGTAGGAATAAAGACAGTTGAAGTTTTATAGGGAAGGCTTCGATTGTCTTTATTTCATTTTTGTTACAAAAAAATAGTTTTTATAGACAATTTGTAATGAAATAAATATACATTCTAAGAGATATTTCCCCTATAATAGAGGAAGATAATAAAAGGGAGGGATTTTGTGATGCAATCAATTTATGTACATTTAGATTCAATTTCGAATCATGTCTTAAGTAGTTCGATTCATTTTCAATCGGCAGTATTGATGCAAAATGAAGTTCCTAAAAATATTTTGTTATTAAAAGGGCGTTCTTTACTGGCTACGTATGATGATTATACGGGGTTCTATTATATTAAAGATACGAATAAAATTAAGGCATTTCTAGAGGAAGCTCAAAACAATGCTAATGAATATAATTGGATTGATTTTGAATCGCTAGAATTTTTACATCAATTAACGCCACAGGAGATTGCAGATTTATTGTATATCTCTCATGCGAATACGCATTTACATTCTCCATTTTTTTATAAATTACAAAATAATTTTATCTTTTTGACATTAGGGCAAGAGTTTACAAAAGTGTATTACCGTAAAATGGATAATTTTTATCGACAATTAGCTTATCAACTCATGAATAAAATGAGTGAAGAAATGACTCGTTTAAGTCGACGATTATTTTTTAATCAAGAGAAAAATGCTGAAGAAATACCTGTTGAATTGTTGAAAGAATTAGTGACGTATTTTAAAGTAGGCATGGTATTTTCAACGGAAAGAATCAAAAAGGATTTATTGGAATATATAATTCCATTATATATTGCAGAAGATTGTTATCATGTGATGGAAAATGTGTATATCAAAGACAATTTGTTCGGTGAGTTACGTTATCACGAAGAACAGGGTTGGTCATTAGAAATTTATAAACGAAAAACAGATATCCTATAAAACGTTCATGAAAGAAGTAGCTTACTTTCTTTAAGAACGTTTTTTTGTTAAAATATTCATAGTAAACTAGAAAAGAGGTTAGGTTATGTATTATGTGAAAAATCAACGAAATGGAAAAGAAATCTATGATGCAACAACAAATTTGGCGATTGAATATTTTTTATTAAATGAAAAAAAATTAGATGAACCGATTTTGTTATTTTACGTCAATGAAAATGCGATTATTATTGGGAAAAATCAAAATACGTATGAAGAAGTGAATCAAGATGGGGTCGATTCATTAGGAGTCCAAGTGGTTCGTCGTTTTTCAGGTGGTGGAGCCGTTTATCATGATATGGGAAATATTTGCTTCTGCTTTATAACTGAAGATGATGGAGATAGCTTTCGAGATTTTGGTAAATTTACACAACCTGTTATTCGTGCGCTACATAAAATGGGAGCAACTGGCGCTGAACTTCAAGGCAGAAATGATTTACTGATTGAGGGAAAGAAATTCTCAGGAAATGCGATGTATTCAAATAACGGTCGTTTAACGGCTCATGGAACATTGATGCTTGATGTAGATGTAACGATCTTACCGCAATTATTACGTCCAAAAGCTGATAAAATTGAGTCAAAAGGGATTAAATCGGTTCGTTCACGTGTCACGAATATTAAACCTTATTTAGCAGAAGAATTCCAAGATTTAGATATTTTACAATTTAGAGAAGTGTTATTAAAAAATATTTTCGAAGTGGAAGATACTTCACTGATTAAAGAATATGCTTTGACAGAAGAAGATTGGGAAAAAATTGAAGTGTTGAGAAAGACATACTTTAATAATCCTGATTGGAATTATGGAAAAAATCCAAAATTTGCGTTAACACAATCGAAACGTACAACAGCAGGACAAATTGAATTCCATCTAAATGTTGAACAAAATCGTATTAAAGAGATTAAAATTAATGGAGATTTCTTCGGACTTGGAGAAATTAGTGATGTAGAAGAAAGATTAACAGGAATAGAATACCAAAGAGAAGCAGTTACAACAGTGTTCGAATCAATCGATGTTCGTAAATATTTTGGAAATGTGACTGCTGAAGAATTAGCAGAGTTATTATTGAGCTAATACGAATGATAGAAAAGGAGTTATTACTTTACATTCTATGAAAATTCGTTACAATGGTACTATTCTTTTAAAAAATAAATAAATTTGTAAATGTATGTAAGTGAGGTGAATATTATGGAAATGGAACGTATTAATGAGGATACTATTTTAGTAAGAATTGAGAATGAAGATTTACAAGAACGTGGCACTTCTGTTTCGGAATTGTTGGCTAATCCTACAGAAATAGAAGAATTTTTCCATAGTATTTTAGAAGAGATGGATATGATAGATCAATTCGAAGATTCTGAGGGAATGAGTTTTCAAGTGATGCCAAATCCTGAAGGAATTGAAGTATATGTTACAAAATATGTAGAGAAAAATGACATTGTGTCAGATAGTGAACGTTTTGTAAGAAATTTAGTGGATACACTTCAACATTCATTGGAGCAACGAATTAGAAAACCGAAAAAAGAAAAGAAAATAAAACAATCGATTGAAGAAGAAAAAGTATTAGAACCTTTAGATTGTACAGTTTTTTTCGAATCATTTGAGGATTTTGTTCAGTTAGCCAAAAAATACCCAAATCATAAACTAAAATCAACATTGTATCGTTATAGTGATTATTATTTCCTTCATATCTATCAAGAGGTTAGTAAAGCAGAAGATTTTGTTGCAGAATTGGCATTATTAAGAGAATATGGAGAATTTTCAAGAGTATCTTGGGAAGTGGTTCAGGAATATGGTGTCCGCTTAATCAAAGATGATGCTCTTAAAGTTGCAAAGACATATTTTAAATAAACATTGAAAGTAGTGATGAGTGGATAGATGATTATAGATGTTGCTAATTATTTTGTGCAATTAGTGATTGAAAGAAAAATAGATTGCGTTAAGAAAAGAGGATAATGATGGATATCAAAGATTTTACAGAACATGAACAAAAACAGATTAAAGTGGGATTAACGACTTCTGTCATTACGGATAAAGAAGCAGCCAAAAAGATTCTTGAATTAGTACCAAGTGAATGGATTAAAAAAATTCCATTTTTAGTAAGAGCTCATGCAACAACAAGAACTGTAGCAAGAGTTGCAAAACAGTACCCAGAACTTTATGCAGTAGCTAAACAAGAAGGACCTTTACCGGAAAAGGAAAGGGAAGAATTAAGAGAAATTATGACAAATATTTTTGCAGAAAAAATGAATAAGCATAAAATAAAATGATATTTTACAAAACTAAAACAAAAATACCAGCCATAAATGAAAATGGCTGGTATTTTTTGACTTTAAATGTTTAAACTGTCATAAACGGATTGTTTCATTTCTGAAATTTCAAGTACTCTTGTGTGCCTGATTTCTGCTTCCAGTACACTTGTAACAGCTTGAGGAATTTCTACTCCGCTTAATTGACGTACTTCATCAATTAATTGTTGATCACTTAAAGCAGTAATGTCCGAGTCTTTTACAGCCGATACAACACTTTGTGGGAATTTATATGGGCTAGCTGTTGATACAATGACTGTAGGAGTATTGTCTTTTGTTTCTTGTTGGTATTTAGTATAAGCACATTGAGCTACTGCTGTATGTGGATCTAATAAATAGTTTTCTTTTGTTAAAACAGATTCGATGGTTTGAGCTGTTTCTTCTTGGCTAGCACGAGCAGCATAAAACTCTTCGTAGGAGTGTAATACTTCTTTTTCGATATGATAGTGACCATTGTTTGTTAATGAATCCATTAATGCTTTTGTTTCTTCGGCATTGCTTCCTGTCATTTCGAAAATTAATCGTTCTAAGTTACTTGAAACTAAAATATCCATACTTGGAGAACTTGTTACTTCAAATTTTCTTTGACGATTGTATGTTCCGGTGTGGAAGAAGTCTACTAATACATCATTTTCATTTGAAGCACAGACTAATGTTTGGATTGGAACACCTAATTGTTTGGCATAATAAGCTGCTAAAATATTTCCGAAGTTTCCAGTTGGAACAACAACATTCATAGATTCTCCAATTTGAAGAGCACCTTGTTTTAGTAATTGTGCATAAGCATAAACATAATACACTACTTGTGGGCATAAACGACCAATGTTGATAGAGTTAGCAGAAGAAAGTTGGAATCCTTTTTTTGCCAATGTTTGGTTTAAAGTTGCATCGTTAAATAGTTTTTTGACCATTGTTTGAGCATCATCAAAGTTTCCTTTAACACCATAAACAAATGTATTGTCTCCAGCTTGAGTAACCATTTGACGTTCTTGAATCGTACTTACGCCACCTTTTGGATAAAAGACAATAATTTTTGTATGTGGCACATCTGCAAATCCTGCTAAGGCAGCTTTTCCTGTATCTCCAGAAGTAGCGGTTAAAATAACGATATCTTTGTCTTGTTGATTTTTCTTAGCCGCAGTTGTTAATAGATAAGGTAAAATCGATAATGCCATATCTTTAAAGGCGATGGTACGTCCATGGAATAATTCCATAATATAGGCATTGCCAACCTTTTTAATAGGGGCAATTGCTGGATCATCAAAAGTTGTATCATAAGCAGAATGAATACAATGTTGTAATTCTTCATCTGAAAAGTCAGTTAAAAATGCTTTTAAAATTCGGAATGCAATTTCTTGATAAGATTGGTGTTGCAATGTTTCCCAGTTCAATGATAATTGTGGCATTGTCGTTGGAACGTATAACCCTCCATCTTCAGCAATCCCTTTTAAAATTGCTTGAGAAGCTGTTACACGATTATTTTTATCTCGAGTACTAATATAGTGTAATTCTGTCACAATTTATCCTCCTTTATCTCTTCTAATGCTTTGTATTTTACCATAAGTTCTTCTATGTGCCTACTAAGTTGAATAAAAGAGAATCCATAAAAAAAGAGGTTAGAATGTTGCATCCTAACCTCACAAAAAATTATGCGTTATGTCTAAAATATGGTTTGTTTTTTAAACTCTTTAATAATAATAATCCAAAAATTGTTGTGAAACTGATTTTAATTAAATCTGGTAAAATAAATGGAAGTACCACGAGATTGACAGCTTTTGAAAAGTCAGCATGCGTGATCAGTATAAAACCAATCACTCCACCAATAAATAGGGAAACTTCTCCTAAAAGATTCGCTAAAAATAGACGAACAGCATTTTGTTTTCTTTGTGCAATGATAGATGTAACGAATGCACGAACTGGGAAGAAAACTAGAAAACCAGCAGTAGGTCCAAAGAAAGCTTGAAATCCACCTTTTCCACCTGCAAAAACAGGGAGTCCAATAGCGCCTAATAATAAATAAAGTAAAATGGCAAGAGTGGCTTCTTTTGGACGGTAGATGGTAGCAACTAATCCAATGGCTAAGGTTTGTAGAGTAATGGGAATCGGGCCTAAAGGAATTTGAAAGGGTGACAATGCTGCCACTAGCGCTGCTCCCAATGCGATTAATGTTAAAGAATATGTTTTGTTCATAATTGTTAACCTCCATAACTTCATTATGGTAACAATATAAAAGAGTTTTACTGCATTGTCAATCTTTTTGGCAAAAAAATTGATAGGATTGTTTGAAAAACACTCTAAGCCTTGATAGAATAGATACAATACTTTTTATGAAATAAGAAGAGGAGTGAAAAGATGTTAAAGAAAATAGTTCCCTATTTTTCAAAATATAAATATTTCCCATTTTTAGCATTTTTATCCATTTTAGTGGAAGTTGTCTGCGAAGTTGGGCAACCGATTATTATGTTAAAAATTATTGACGAAGGAATTCCGAATCGAGACACTTCGATGATTTTATGGTATGGAATTTTAATGATTATTGTTGCAATGATTTCTCTTGGAGCAGGGGTGCTAGGTGCAAAATTTGCTTCCATTGCAGGAACCGGTGTTGCAAGTGAATTAAGAAGTGCACAAATGAAGAAGATTCAAAAATTTTCATTTAAGAATTTGGACTTTTTCTCAAATGCGTCATTAATTACACGTATGACGAGTGATGTAACCAATGTTCAAAATACAGCGATTATGACGATGCGTATTTTAGCACGTGCACCAATGATGTTTTTATTTGCCTTTTTCTTTGCAGTATCATTGAATGCACAATTGTCATTAGTATTTGTAGTGGCAGTTCCATTTTTAGTCGTGAGCTTAGCTCTTATTATTTCAACAACGTTTCCTCGTTTTAGATTATTACAACAGGCAACTGATGGTATTAATCGTATTCTTCAAGAAAACTTTATCGGTATTCGAGTCGTGAAATCTTTTGTTCGTGAACCTTTCGAACGTATGAAGTTTGGGGTTGAAAATACAAACTTTAAAACTCGTGCCTTACATGCGATGTATGTCATCGTTTGGAATAACCCAATCATGCAATTAACCGTTTACGCTTGTACAATTGCAGTGATGTGGTTTGGTGGAAAATTTGTAATGCATGGTGAAATGACAACTGGAGAATTGATTAGTTTCATTTCTTATATTACACAAATCTTAATGTCCTTAATGATGATTTCCTTTGTTTTTGTTATGTTAACAATAACAAAAGCTTCAATGGATCGTATTTTTGAAGTGATTGAAACAGAAGTGGATATTGTGGAACCTGAGCATGTGATTCCAACAGAAATTACTCGTGGTGATGTAGAGTTTGACCATGTTCATTTCTCATACGGAAAAGATCAACAAGAAGAAGTGTTAAATGATATTCATTTTTCAGTAAAGAGTGGTCAAGTTCTTGGAATTATTGGACCAACAGGTTCTGGTAAAACATCTCTTGTTCAGTTAATTCCTCGATTGTATGATGCAACGGCAGGAAGTGTTCGAGTTGCAGGTAAAGATGTTCGAGACTATGCCTTTTCTGATTTAAGAAGCCAAGTAGCGATGGTTCTTCAAAAAAATACACTGTTTTCTGGAACGATTCGAGAAAACTTATTATGGGGAAATCCTCATGCAACTGAAGAAGAAATGATTCAAGTAGCTAAATATGCTCAGGCACATCAGTTTATTATGGAAATGCCAGAAGGATATGATACAAAAGTAGAACAGGGAGGAAGAAATTTCTCTGGTGGTCAAAAACAACGTCTATGTATCGCACGAGCGATGTTAAGAAAACCAGCTGTTTTAATTTTAGATGATTCAACTTCTGCAGTGGATACAACAACTGATTCATTAATTCGTGAAGCATTCTTTAATCATTTACCAGATACAACCGTTATTATTATTGCGCAAAGAATTTCTTCTATCCAAGGTGCTGATAAAATTGTTGTATTAGAAGATGGGAAAATGAACGGAATTGGAACACATGAAACATTAATGGAAACAAACGAATTGTATCGTGAAATTTATGAAACTCAAATGGAAGGAGCGAAAGTAGATGAGTGCTAAAAAAATTGGACAAAAACGTCCTGAAAATTTAAAGCAAACATTAGCCGACTTATGGAGCTATTTATGGAAAAGTAAGTGGAGTCTTTTCGCTGTTCTTCTATTAGTTGTGTTAGGAAGTGCTGCAGGAATTGTAGGGACTTACTTTATTCGTCCCTTAATTAATGATTTTATTGCGACGAAAGATGTTGCAGGTCTAGCGAAAATGCTAGGTGTCATTGGGTTGATTTATATTATTGGGGCGATTGCGAATTATTTCTCTGGTAAAATGATGATTACGATTGGTCAACAAACGATTGAAACAATGAGAAAAGATTTGTTTGACCATATTCAAACTTTACCGATTCGTTTTTTTGACACTAATAAGCATGGAGATTTAATGTCACGCTTTACAAATGATTTTGAAAATATTCAACAAGCGTTTAATAATAGTATGTTGATGATTGTCAGCTCTTTATTACAATTAGTGCTAACTTTTGTCATGATGATTATTCTATCTCCAATTTTAACAGGAATGTTAATTATTATGGTTTTCATTATGTTTGCGATTGTAAGATTCGTAGCAGGTCGTTCGGGTAAATTTTTCGCCGAACAACAAAAAGTTTTAGGGCAAGTGAATGGATTTGTCGAAGAACATATTGAAGGACAAAAAGTTGTTAAAGTGTTCAATCATGAAAGATTAGTTTTAAAAGAATTTGAAACTTTAAATTCTCAATTAAGAGAAGCTGCGAATCAAGCACAATTTAATTCAAATATTATGTTCCCTATTTTAGGGAATATTAGTTATATTAATTATGCTTTAACCGCTTCAGTTGGTGGATATTTAGTCGTATTCCAAGGGATGGACGTTGGGGCGTTAGCTTCATTCTTGCAATATTCAAGAACATTTGCACAACCATTAGCGCAAATGTCACAACAAACAAATGTCTTATTAGCTGCAATGGCTGGGGCAGAACGAATTTTTGCGATTTTGAAAGAAAAATCTGAAGTGGATGAAGGAACTGTAACTTTAGATCAAACAGATTCAAAACAATGGTATTGGGTAAAAGGGGAAGAGAGAATCCCTGTTGTTGGGAATATTCAATTGAATGAAGTGGACTTTAGTTATGTTCCAGATGTACCGATTTTGAAAAAAATCAATGTTTGGGCTGAGCCTGGATTGAAGGTAGCCTTTGTGGGTGCGACAGGTGCTGGGAAAACTACCATTACGAATTTAATGAATCGATTTTATGAAATTGATAATGGAGAAATTACGTTTGATACAATCCCGATTACGGAAATTAAGAAAGATGATTTACGTAAAACAATTTCGATTGTATTACAAGATACTCACTTGTTTACTGGGTCAATTGCGGATAATATTCGTTATGGGAATTTAGAGGCGAGTGATGATGAAGTGGTGAAAGCTGCGAAATTAGCGAATGCGCATGGGTTCATTAAACGTTTGCCTCATGGTTATCAAACGGAGATTACTGGTGATGGTGAAGGTCTTTCTCAAGGGCAAAGACAGTTATTAGCGATTGCTAGGGCGGCAGTGGCAAATCCGAAGGTTTTAATTTTGGATGAAGCGACTAGTTCGATTGATAGTCATACGGAAGCATTGATTAGTAAAGGGATGGACCAATTGATGGAGGGGAGAACTTCATTTGTAATTGCCCATCGTTTATCGACGATTCGTAATGCGGATGTGATTATGGTAATGGATCATGGTGAGATAATTGAGCGTGGTAATCATGAGAGTTTAATGGAAAAACAAGGTGTGTATTACCAATTGTATACAGGGCAGCTTGATTTAGACTGAAATAGTAGAAATATGACTTTTCTGATGTAGCATAGGACGGCAGCAAACAGCTTTGCTGTTTCATGCCTAAAAATTGAGCCTAGGGTCTCAATTTTTCCTGTCCAATAAGCCATTGTGGCTTATTGGACTGTTGCTACGGAGAAAAGTCAATTTCTTTAGACGGATGTTTATGAGAGTGCGTAAATGAAGTAGACTTTGCTTTATAGTAGCTAGGGACGCAAGCAGACCTTCGGTCTCATTGCTAAACTTCGAGCCTGAGGTCTCAATTTTTCCCGTGATATAATCAGCAGTTGCTGATTATATCACTTGAGCTACTATGCAAAGTCTTTTCTATTGGACGGATATTTATGAGGGGATGTTTAAGAAATATGACTTTTCTGATGTAGCCTGTTGCTACTGCGAAAAGTCAATTTCTTTGGACGTGTGTTTATGAGAGTGCGTAAATGAGGTAGACGTTGCTATATAGTAATAAACGACGGCAGTAGTTAGCTTTGGTGTTTCATGACTTGGTAATATACGTCTTTGTATTTCTTCATTTCTTCTGCAAGCTTTGGTTCTTCGCTTACCAGATTTAAGATGTCTACTATACGCTATGCTTTTTTTAATCCTTTGCTTGAATTCGCCTCTATTTTACCATTTTTTTTAAGAATTTTCTCCACTTGATAAAGATACTATCTTCTTCAAGAATAGCTTTATCGGGTAAGTTTACTAAATAGACTCGTCAATAGGATGGCAAGCAAAGTTGGTAACAACAATAGAAATAATCGATTTGGTAGTTGCCTCTTTATAATTTTGTGAAAAATCTGTTGCCCTATTCTATATACGCAAAAAAGTACTGAATTATTTGAGATGGATAAGCTATTAGTAGATCTAGTTATAATGGTATTACTTAAAACTAGCGTTTGATGATTATTTGAAGACATGATTACTAGTGTTTGACATGAGAGAAAATTTGGATTTACTAAATTTTGTAATTTGTTTTCGTTTTTGTGTAAGCATATTTATGTTTTCTTTGAATGTAAACGATTATAATGAATTTATCTATCATTAAGAAGAGGTGTATTTATGGATATTTTATTATGGGGGAGCATTTTTGCTGCGGGATTATTGTCATTTTTCTCGCCATGTGTGCTGCCACTATTCCCAGTTTATTTTGGAGTATTAATGAGTGAAAGGGGAAATCGCAGTATCAAAATTGGAAAGTTTGAAATAGCGATATTACCGGTTGTTCGAACACTTTTATTTGTAGCAGGAATCTCTACCATTTTCTTTGTATTAGGATTTGCTGCTAGTTTATTAGGTCAATTATTGTATAACCCGTATTTTCATTTAGTATTAGCTACCATTATTGTTTTATTAGGTTTACATCAAATGGAAGTATTTCAATTAACGACTTTACAAAAACAAAAAACTGTACAATTTGAAACAAAAAAAGAACATTCATTGTGGAGTAGTTATTTATTAGGATTAAGTTTTAGTTTTGGATGGACACCATGTGTAGGCCCTGTATTAAGTTCAGTGTTAACATTAGTAGCAACTCAGCAAGCAAGTGTTTTTTATGGGATGTTTTTATTAGGAATTTATATTTTAGGATTATCAATTCCATTTTTAGCATTATCAATTGCTTCAACTGCTGCAATGAAAGCCTTTAATCTTGCAAAAAAACAATTATTCTTACTAAAGAAAATTGGAGGCATTATTATTATTGCAATGGGTGTATGGATTATTATCCAACAATTACAAGTATTATTTTTACAAGGATAGGAGAATGAGAAATGAAATGGAAATATATATTTATTGGAGCTAGTTTATTATTAGGGGCTTGTCAGCCAATGGGGAATCAACAAACAAATGCAACGAAACCTTCTACTGAAGTAGCTTCAAAAGATAAAAAAGAAAATAGTGGTTCTAAAAAAGTAGTGGAAGCATCGTTTAAAACTTTTGATGGAAAAACGGCGAATTTATCAGATTATAAAGGAAAAAAAGTGTACATTAAAGTTTGGGCATCTTGGTGTCCAACGTGTTTAGCAGGATTGCCAGAAGTGGATTCTTTAGCAGCTAATCATTCTGAGGATACGGTTATTTTAAGTGTGGTAGCGCCTGGTGTAAATCGTGAGAAAAAAGCAGAGGATTTTAAAGAATGGTTCTCTGGATTGGAGTATAAAAATTTACCTGTATTAATGGCAGAAACACCTGATTTCTTTAAACAAGTGGGAGTGATTGGGTATCCAACATCAGTTTTCATCAATGCAAATGGAGAACTAGTACAGGTACATCCAGGTCACTTAGCAAATGAGGATATTCAAAAACAACTTGATAAGATGTAAATATTTTTTATGAATAAAACTTTAGCTGTTATAGTAGGAGGACGCAAGCAGCCAGCAAAAGCTGTCTCATTGCTAAAATTTGAGCCTAAGGTCTCAAATTTTCCAGTCCAATAAGCCATATCTGACAATGCTACTATGGTAAGTCTTTTCGGATAGAGGAACATATAGATAAGAGGACGTGAGCTCTCATGTTGGTAGATTTATTCAATCGTTCAAGTGAATAAAGAGATTCAAAAATATCTCGTTAAAATGTAAGGAGTGGGTATAATGGATAAAAAAATATTGATTGGAGTTGTAACGTTAATTGTATTGCTGATTGCTTCTTATTATTTCATTCATCCTACAATATCAATAGCTCAGGCGAATGGAAATCCAATTGAGAAGAAAGTTAGTTCACTAATTAATCAACAAAAGGTTAACAAATCAGAAAATAAGGGGGAAAAAGAGTTGAAGGAAATCTATTTAGCAGGTGGCTGTTTCTGGGGCTTAGAAGAATATTTTTCAAGAATTAATGGAGTAGAAGATGCCGTTAGTGGGTATGCAAATGGAAAAGTAGAAACAACAAACTATCAATTAATTCATGATACGGATCACGCAGAAACTGTAAAAATTACTTATGATGCAAAAGTAGTATCCCTTAGAGAAATTTTATTATATTACTTTAGAGTGATTGATCCATTATCAGTGAATAAACAAGGAAATGATGTTGGACGTCAATATCGTACAGGTATTTATTATCAAAATGATGAAGATAAAGAAATTGTTGAACAAGTAGTAGCAGAAAAAGAAGAACAATTAGGGAAAAAAGTAGCAATTGAAAGAGAAAATCTTAGAAACTTTGTTGTTGCAGAAGATTACCATCAAGATTATTTAAAGAAACATCCAAATGGCTATTGTCATATTGATGTGAATAAAGCAAATGATCCAGTAATTGATCCTAGTTTATTCCCATTACCAGATGAAGAAACATTGAAAAATACTTTGACAAAAGAACAATATGCAGTTACTAGAGAAAATCGTACAGAAATGGCTTTTTCTAACGAGTATTGGGACAATCATGAAGCAGGTATTTATGTGGATGTAGCAACTGGTGAACCACTTTTCTCTTCAAAAGATAAGTTTGATTCTGGTTGTGGTTGGCCAAGTTTTACAAAACCTATTTCTTCAGAAGTAGTGACTTATAAGGAAGATACAAGTTTTAATATGAAACGAATTGAAGTTCGTAGTCGTATTGCGGATTCTCATTTAGGGCATGTATTTGATGATGGACCTCAAGATAAAGGTGGATTACGTTTCTGCATTAATAGTGCATCTATCCGTTTTATTCGGTTAGCAGATATGGAAGAAAAAGGTTATGGATTTTTGGTGGATTATATTAAATAAGACTTTAGCTATAGTAGCAGAAAGACGCAAGCAGTCAGCAGAGCTGTCTCATTGCTAAAATTTGAGCCTAGGGTCTCAAATTTTCCTGTCCAATAAGCCATATCTGATTTATTGGACTAATGCTACTATGGCAAGTCTTTTCGGGTGTTGGGCATATATATATGAAAGGCGTATGAATAAAGAGAAAATACTTTTTATAGTAACAAGCTAGGAAGGAAAATTCGAGACCGAGGCTCGAATTTTAGGCATGAGACTTGCGGTAGCAAGTCTGCTGCCGTCCTTTGTTACTATATCAAAAGTATTTTCTCTTTATTCACCTCCGTAAAAGTTGACGGTCAAGTATCATTTCCCTTATAGTAAAATTACGAATAAAAATACAAAGGAGAAATTATGAAAGTCATTGTAGTAGGTGGAGGAACAAGCGGACTAATGGCAAGTGTTAGTGCAGCATTAGCAGGCGCAGAAGTAATTCTATTAGATAAAAATCCAAGCTTAGGACGAAAATTACTCTTAACAGGCGGAACACGTTGCAACGTAACAAACATCCGATCAAGAGACGAAATTATTAAACACATCCCAGGAAACGGACGATTCTTACATAGCGCCTTTTTCCAATTCGATAACCATGACATTATTGAATTTTTCCAAAATCGAGGAGTCAAATTAAAAGAAGAAGATCATGGAAGAATGTTTCCAGTATCCGATTCTGCTAAAACCATTTTAAATACATTTATCGAAGAAATTAAACGATTAGGCATTCAAGTAAGAACAAATGTAAAAGTTAAAGCGATTCGACTAGAACAAGGACAGTTTTCAGCAGTGGAATTAGATAATGGAGAAAGAATCGAAGCTGATGCAGTCATTTTAGCACTTGGTGGAAAATCCTATCCGAAAACAGGCTCAACTGGAGATGGATACGGAATTGCACGAAGTGTAGGGCATACGATTACCCCATTATTTGCTACAGAAGTTCCTCTAACAAGTCAGGAAACTTTTATTAAAGAAGGCGTATTACGAGCTCTTTCTTTAAGAAATGTTGCGTTAAGTGTGTTGAATAAAAAAGGGAAAGCCGTTGTAACGCATCAAATGGATATGATTTTTACTCATTTTGGAATTAGCGGACCAGCTGTATTACGTTGCTCAAGCTTTGTTCATCAAGTACAACAAAAAGACAATGTTAAAGAAGTTACGATGTCATTAAATATACAACCTGATTTAACAAAACAGGAGTTAGCAGAAAAATGGCAAGAATGGAAAGAAAATAATCCACAAAAAACAGTGAAGACACCGTTAAAAGAATGGATGCCTGAACGATATGCAGAATTTTTACTCCAACAAATTAGACTATCTTCACAAAAAGTGATTGGTAAAATGACTGAACAAGAAGTGCAACAATTACTAAATGCAATTCAAGATTTTAGATTTACAGTGGGTGGAAGTCTTCCTATTGAGAAAGGTTTTGTAACTGGTGGAGGAGTTCAATTAAAAGAAGTGGATCCTAAAACATTGGAGTCAAAAATCACTCAAGGAGTATATTTCTGTGGAGAATTATTAGATATTCATGGATACACTGGAGGCTATAATATTACAGCAGCCTTTGTAACTGGATATGTTGCAGGATTGCATGCTGCACAAGGTTGGTAAAAAATGAAAAGAGCATAGTTTCGTCATAAAATCTTCATAATTAGAGACTATACTTTAGTCATTCCAAAAGAATAATATTTACCTCCCAAAAGTAAATAAACTCTATCCTTTTTTCTCCGGCAAATTTTGTCGGAGTTTTTTGATTTTTGTAACGAATGAAGCAAACTTATGTTATAATGGCAACGAAACTGTTAAATGAATCGAGGTGTATCTTTTTCGCCATGGTAAAACTAGGGGAAAGAATTGTAGAAAAAGGAATTCGTTTTTTGCCTTTAATGGACTTGTCACAAGTTGATACAAGGTTAGAAAGACCAATTCCAGAAGCAACATCTAAAGTAGAAATTATTGTTCATGCAATGGAAATCGGCATGGGAGTTTTAGGACATGTAGATATTTGTATCGAAGGCTATGTATATTCTTATGGAAATTATGATGAATTAGCTTGTATTTTAAATG
>CAUSAK010000004.1:0-63106 GCA_963529535.1 uncultured Granulicatella sp.
AAGAGACAGGAAAACTACCAAAAGATGGAAACACAGTAGAAGTACCAGCGAAATTAACAAATTCAAAAGGTGATTCTTTAATTCAAGAAGATTTGCCAGAATTGGAAAAAATCACTACAGTGTGGAAAGATGAACAAGGTAATGTGTTGAAACCAGCAATTACAGCAACTCCAAAAGATATGAAAATTAACTTAAGTTCATTTGAACATGGCGAAATTGAAGGTTATGTATTTGTTGAAACGAAAGTTGAAGGTAGTGTTGTAACTCATATCTTTAGAAAAGTTTCATCAAACGGAACGAGAGAAGATAACAAACCAGAAGAAGATACACCTCAACCAATACCAGTAGTACCATCTGATAATACAGAACGTAAACCTGAAACAGAAAATACTACTACGAAGCCAAAAGCTTCTCAAAACATCTTACCAAACACTGGTACAGCAAAAGGTATCGGAATCTTCTCTGCAGCAGTAGCTTCAATCCTTGCAGGTTTAGGATTAATCATCCCTGTGAAGAAAGAAGACGAAGAAGAGGAAGAAGCATAAAACAATGAAGCAATTCAGTACCATGAATGAATAATTGCAAGTGTAAACCTTGAAGGAAGAAACGGATAGAAAGACCAAAGAAAGCCTTTCTATCCGGCTTTCTTTAAGATAAAATGTAAGCGGTTAACAAGTTGTGGAAAGGATAAAATATAATGAGTAAATATAATAGGAAAAAGTTTAGAGAATTTTATGAAAAATATCATGAATTAGAAGAAAACTATAACTTTACTGCAAAAAAACAGGACGGTAATATGAAAAAATTTGAATTACATCATATTATCCCTTTTAAAACAGTAAAACATAATGTATCCAAAAAAATAGTTGAAAGTTTGTTGAATTTTATTTATCTAGATAAAGAGTTACATGATGAATTAAGTAAAAAGATTGATGGAGAAGATATCCGGTATTTTGGAATAAAGTTTAGTAAAGATGATACTGGTGTATACAATTTTATTTCATTATTTGATATAAGATCTGGTGAGGGTTCGCTTTATAGATATTTTAAATATAATGATGAAATTCGATTTAGAAATGGAGAGTTAGTATTTTTTAAACCAGAATTAGCCATGGCTATTGAAAGTTATAATAGAATTTGTATAGAAATTAATAAAATTCAGTTGAAAGCGAAATGGAAGTCGAAGAAGATTAAAAAAAAGAAGTAAAGATATGATTTTTAAATGGATTTTTGATGTGTTTACGATTTAGCAGCTAAAAATTTGAAATGGTTAATAGTATTGAAAATTATAATAGGAACTGTTTAGTGTATTATTATAATCAGTTATATGGTGATTGGACGGGGCAATGTTCAATAAGAAGTAGCGGTAGAGATTAGATTTATTAGATAAAGAAGAGGTTGGAAGAATATAAAACAATGTTTACTACTTTGGGTAATGTAGACAAAGCAATTTTTCTCAATATTCGTTTTGAAGATGGTGAGGTTATTCTGTTTTAAGATATTGTTATGGAGAAATTTTGCCAGAAATCAATGAATTATTTAGATTATAAGCAATAAAAAAACTCTCCAAATATCATCCGAGAAAGTCGGTAGGGCGAATATCATTCCAAAACTTGAAATAGTTGTATACCATTCCTAGTTAGTTGTCAACTTTTAGGGTTGAATTGTGTTTTATTGAAAGTTTCAAAGTAAATGCTAGTTTAGTATCGAGTTAAACGCCCATTAACAAGGTATCTTTCATCCAATGTGAACTTCCTCTATACTACAGTAGGAAGTAGAAAGTGGAGGAAATAGTAGAAAAAAACAAATTGTGCCACTTAACGTTATTCAAAAATTCATAAAAAGGAAAAAAGCATGAGAGTATTCTAAAACTTAAAAAAGGGAAAAATAGAATATATATTTTTATGATAGGATCGAAAAAGGGAAGCGTCCAATAATCCTTGATTGATGTAGTTATATAGAGTTTTGGTAACTGGGTAAATTTTATTCTCACAAACCTTCTTATATCTTTTTATGAATGATTCAATACTATGGATACGAACTTTTTTCTTCATTTCTTTTATGAAGTTTGTTAGAAACCGTTTAGATGTCTTATTTAGTTTAAGACAATAAGAATTTTTTCGATTATTTTTATAACCTGTTTGTCGAGTTTCATCGAAATATTCCTTATAAAAAATGATTTTCTCGTTTGGAAGGACTTAAATATAATAGATAATACTATCTTTTTGTTGCACTTCATTTTCGACCCGAGTTTATAATATTTTTGATAAAACTACTAGACAAAAATAAATTGCCTTGATATAATCTTGCTATAAACACAAGAAATATTTATGAAGAAGAGAGTAGTTTACGGGATTCTGCAGAAGCGAGCTGGGGTGGTGAAAGCCAGTCATAATGAAGTAAATGAACCGCACTTCGGAAATGATTATTTGAAGATAGTAGAGTAATCCGGTTGCTTACCGTTAAAAAAGTTTAAAGAGGTTTAAGATTTTTAAACAATAAGAGTGGTACCACGGGTTATCTCGTCTCTAGTCAAGGTTGCTTGATTAGGGGCTTTTTTATTTATAATTTATATAAAAAGAAGGAGTGTCAAAATGGATTACAAAAAAGTTGTTGCAGAACAAATTCATAAAACAATTAGCGAACATTTATCGTTTGAAGAGATTTATAAAATGATTGAAGTTCCAAAATATGCAGAACAAGGAGATTTAGCTTTCCCAGCTTTTTCACTTGCAAAAGTATTACGTAAAGCGCCTCAAGCGATTGCTCAAGAAATCGTTGAAGCAGTTGCAGATGAACATATTAGCCAAGCAGTAGCAATGGGACCTTATGCAAACTTCTTCCTTTCAAAAGGAAAATTTGCTGATGAAACATTACATACTGTATTAGAACAAAAAGAAAACTATGGTAACTTTGACTTCGGTCAAGGACGTAATGTTGTAGTGGATATGTCTAGTCCAAATATTGCAAAACCTATGTCAATGGGTCACTTACGTTCAACAGTAATTGGGAATGCCATCGTTAACTTAGAGAAAAAAGTTGGTTATAACCCAATTAAAGTTAACCACTTAGGAGACTGGGGAACACAATTCGGTAAATTAATCGTTGCTTATAAAAAATGGGGAACAAAAGAAGCCGTTGAACAAGATCCAATCGCAGAATTATTACGTTTATATGTGAAATTCCATGAGGAAGCAGAAAGTGACAGTTCATTAGAAGATGAAGGACGTGCATGGTTCAAGAAATTAGAAGATGGCGATGCAGAAGCTGAAGAATTATGGAATTGGTTCAAATCTGAATCATTAAAAGAATTCAATCGTGTGTATGATATTTTAGGAATTACATTTGATTCTTATAATGGTGAAGCTTTCTATAATGATAAAATGGATTCAATTGTTGAATACTTAGAAAATAATGGAATTACAACAATCGACCGTGGAGCAACAGTTGTTCATTTAGATAAATATGATTTACCACCTGCATTAATTAAAAAATCAGATGGTGCGACATTATATATGACTCGTGACTTAGCAGCAGCACATTACCGTAAAGCAACTTATGACTTCGCTAAAAACATTTATGTTGTAGGGAATGAACAAGCAAACCACTTCAGACAATTAAAAGCTGTATTAAGTGAAATGGGTCGTGATTGGCAAGAAAACATGATTCACGTTGGCTTTGGTTTAATTACATTAGGTGGTAAAAAATTATCAACACGTAAAGGTAAAATTGTCTTATTAGAAGAAGTTTTACGTGAAGCTGAAGAATTGGCCTTAAAACAAATTGAAGCTAAAAATCCAAACTTACCAAACAAAGAACAAGTTGCAAAACAAGTTGGGGTAGGTGCGGTAATCTTCCACGATTTGAAAAACGATCGTACAAATAACTTTGACTTCAACTTGGAAGAAGTTGTCCAATTTGAAGGAGAAACTGGACCTTATGTTCAATATACTCGTGCTCGTGCAATGAGTATTTTAAGAAAAGCAGGAGTTTCAGTTGATTTATCTCAACCATTATCATTAGAAGATGACTATGCATGGGAAGTATTAAAACAAATTGAAAATTATCCAAATATTGTGAAATATGCAGAAAGCAAATTTGAACCTTCTGTAATTTCTAAATATGTGATTTCGCTAGCGCAAGCCTTCAATAAATATTATGCAAACAGCCGTATCTTACAAGAAGATGAAGGACTAAATGCTCGTTTAGCATTAGTGGAAGCAACAGCTGTTATCTTAAAACAAGGTCTTGCAATTTTAGGAGTAGAATCTCCAGACGAAATGTAGCCATCCTATCTCTCACTTGTTTACCTGGCAAGTGGGAGTTTTTGTTTGAGAGGAATTTTTTTGTAAAGTTATTTTTTAATGTTGAAGTGTATCGCACGCTTATTTTTCACATTTAGTGAGCTACTTTTAAAACGTTGTAGCATTTTCGAGTTCTGTCGAATCCCATCATCATCCATATCATCTTAATTGAAAACAATCCATTTTATTTTTCATCATTCTTTAGTAACCCTATGCTTTATGGTATAATCATTTTGAGTTATTTTATTCAAAGGAGAAAACTAATGTCAGAAACAAAAGCAAATCATGCTTTCGAGCAATTAAAAGCAAATGCTGATAAAATTTATCAATTAATTCATCAACAAAAAAGTCATTTATGTATTGCAAAATGTCCAGCATTTGAAGAGGTGGTGGATACGCAATTGTTTGGATTGTCAAAACAAGTTGAGTATGCAGTTGCGATTGGTGTCGTGAATGCCAATGAAGGTCACAAATTAATGGCAGATTTAGAATATGCATTAAATGAAGTATATAGTGATGTATATGAGAAAAACTGGCAATCATAAAGAAAGGAAGAGGGATTATTATTTTGAAAATAAGCGATAAATTTAAAAATCTCTTCCAAGTAGATGTAGTGATTCTATTACTGTTTATTCTATTATCTGCATTTGGAGTGATTATGGTTTATAGTGCCAGCAGTTATTTTTCATTAACATCTGTAGGCTATTCTGAATATTTTTTATTTCGTCAGTTAATTTTTTTAGTCTTTGGTATGCTTATTGCGATATGGATTGCAAATTATGGACGAAAATTCTTTTTTAATGAGAAATTATTACAAATTGTTTATGTCGTATTGATTGCGTTGCTACTATTTGTGTTAACACAGAGTGCAACTAAAGGTGCGAGAAGTTGGATTAATTTAGGATTGTTTAAATTACAACCGTCTGAGTTTGCTAAAGTAATTTTAATTTGGGCAAGTGCTTTTTATTATAACAAGTTTAAGGATGTTGAAGATTGGAAATTATTGTATCGCTATCCTATGGGAATGATGCTTATTGTGAGTGTGTTGGTATTAATCCAGCCAGATTTTGGGACAATGGCGATTATTATTTTAATGATGTGGTTACTAGCATTAACGACTGGATATTCTAAAAAAGCGATGGGGATTTCAGGAGGATTGTTTGTATTAGGGTATTTATTTACTTTTTTACCAATTTCTATTATTCAATATCTTCCGTTTAAGGCTTATCAAATCGGGCGTTTTCTTTCTTTCCATAATCCTTGGGAGGATATGAGTGGAACAGGGTATCAATCGATTCAGGGATTTTTAGCTCTAGCTAGAGGAGGAATGACGGGGACAGGTTTAGCAACTTCTATCCAAAAAACAGGATTTTTACCGGAAGCTCATACAGACTTTATTTTAGCAATTGTTGGTGAAGAATTAGGGTTCATCATGGTTTGGCTTGTATTAGTTGTATTATTTTCTTTAATAGTGTATATCTTTTGGAAAAGCCTTCAGTGCCGTTCATCTTTTGCTAGATATTTATGTATAGGAGTCGGAATTTTCTTATTAGTACAAAGTAGTGTCAATATTGGAGCTTTACTTGGTTTGGCTCCGATTACAGGAGTTCCCTTGCCGTTTTTAAGCTATGGTGGTTCAAGTTTTATTGTTTCTAGTATTGCAATAGGAATGGTACTTTTTGCACTGAAATATGATTCTGAATATAAAAAAGAAGTGATGAAGAAAATGAGGGAAAAACCTTTTATACTGAACGAAAATGAACATGACGATAAGGTAGAAACGATAGACGGCATGAAAGAAGAAAAGGAGGAAGCACATGAAGAAATTACTGGTGGCTAATCGTGGGGAAATTGCGATTCGTGTATTTCGTGCCGCGACAGAACTTGGAATTGAAACAGTAGGGATTTTTGCTAAGGAAGATGATCATTCATTGCATCGTTTTAAAGCTGACGAAGCATATTTAGTTGGGGAAGGAAAGAAACCAACAGAAGCTTATCTAGATATGGATGATATCATTCGTATTGCTAAGGAGTCTGGAGCAGATGCTGTCCATCCTGGCTATGGATTTTTATCTGAAAACATTGATTTTGCTCGGAAATGTCAAGAAGCTGGACTAACGTTTGTAGGGCCTCGCCTAGAACATTTAGATATGTTAGGAGATAAATTAAAAGCGAAAACTGCTGCGCATAAGGCTGGTTTACAATCCATTCCTGGAACAGAAGGGACAGTGTCTTCTGTTGAAGAAATTTATGAGTTTGGAGAACAATTTGGTTATCCGATTATGATTAAAGCCGCTCTTGGTGGTGGCGGTCGTGGAATGCGTGTTGTTTATCGTAAAGAAGAGGTTCAAGATAGCTATGAACGTGCAGTCGGGGAAGCAATTAAAGCATTTGGTGCTGGAGAATGTTATGTGGAAAAATATATTGAAAATCCACAACATATCGAAGTGCAAATTTTAGGGGATGAACATGGAAATGTTGTGCATTTATTTGAACGTGATTGTTCTGTTCAAAGACGTCACCAAAAAGTGATTGAAGTAGCTCCATGTGTTTCTCTTTCAGAGGAAATGCGTTCAAAAATTTGTAATGCTGCAGCGAGTTTTATGAAAGAAATCGGTTATGTCAATGCCGGAACAGTTGAATTTTTATTAGATGGGAATCAATTTTACTTTATTGAAGTGAATCCAAGGATCCAAGTAGAACATACCATTACAGAATTGATTACGGGAGTGGATATTGTTCAAGCACAATTAAAAATTGCTCAAGGAATGGATTTACATCAAGAAATTGGTATTCCTAAACAAGAGAATTTAACATTTAGTGGGGCAGCGATTCAATGCCGTATTACAACTGAGAATCCAGAAAATAACTTCTTACCGGATACTGGTAAAATTAATACGTATCGTTCTCCAGGTGGATTAGGTATTCGTTTAGATGCGGGAAATGCTTTTCAAGGGAATGTGGTAACGCCATATTTTGATTCGTTATTAGTAAAAGTATGTACGTATGGTCGTGATTTTTCTCAAGCTGTAACAACGATGCAACGTGCGTTGAAAGAATTTAGAATTCGTGGAGTTAAAACAAATATTCCATTTTTAAAAAATGTGATTCATCATGATGATTTCTTAACAGGAACAGCAAAAACTACGTTTATTGATACAACACCTGAATTATTTAAGTTTCCAAAGGAAAGCAATCGTGGAAATAAAATTTTAAAATATATTTCTGAAATTACCGTAAATGGGTATCCTGGAATCCCGCAAGAAATAAAAGCATTCGCAAGACCGGCTTATATGGAACCATTGCAGTCGATTTCAAAACTGGAAAAAACAGCTAAGCAGTTATTAGATGAAAAAGGTGCAGAAGCTGTTTCTAAATGGGTATTGGAGCAAGAAAAAGTTCTTTTAACAGATACCAGTTTTAGAGATGCGCATCAAAGTTTAATGGCAACAAGAATGCGTTCGATTGATTTAATTCAAGCAGCTCAGCAATATGAAGCAGCAGTACCTCAGTTATTCTCCGCAGAAGTTTGGGGTGGAGCGACATTTGATACAGCTTATCGTTTCTTAACAGAAAACCCTTGGAATCGATTAGAAAAAATTCGTAAAGCAATGCCAAATACATTGTTACAAATGTTACTACGTGGCTCCAACGCAGTAGGATATACCAACTATCCAGATGAAGTGATTCGTGCGTTCATTTTAGAAGCTGCAAAAACTGGAGTGGATGTTTTTAGAATTTTTGACAGCTTAAACTGGTTGCCTCAAATGGAAGTGAGTATTCAAGCTGTTCGTGATGCTGGAAAAATTGCAGAAGCGACAATGTGTTATACAGGTGATGTATTAAATCCGATGCAAACAAAATATACCTTAGAATATTATCAACAATTTGCAAAAGATTTAGAAAAAGCTGGGGCACATATGATTGCCATTAAAGATATGGCAGGATTGTTGAAACCTCAAGCAGCCAAACGATTGATTACAACGTTAAAAGAATCTGTGGATATTCCAATTCATTTACACACTCATGATACAAGTGGAAATGGTATTTTAACATTAGCAACAGCGATTGACGCTGGAGTGGATGTAGTGGATGTAGCTTTCAGTGCATTAGCTGGTGGAACATCTAATCCAAGTATGGAAACTTTATACCATGGATTAGAAGGGACAAGTCGTCAACCTGAATTGGAAATGGAAAATGTGACAAAACTAAATCGCTATTGGGGAACGATTCGCAAATTATATCATGCTTTTGATCAAGCACAAGCTTCCCCAAGTCCAGAAGTTTACTATCATGAAATGCCTGGAGGGCAATATACGAATTTATTCCAACAAGCTAAATCAGTTGGTTTAGGAGAACGTTTCGAAGAAGTGAAAGAAATGTATCACCGTGTAAACCAATTATTTGGAGATATTATTAAAGTAACCCCTTCTTCTAAAGTAGTTGGAGATATGGCATTATTCTGTATTCAAAATGAACTCAATGAGGAAAATATTTATGAAAAAGGATTAACACTGTCCTTCCCTGATTCAGTGATTCAATTCTTTAGAGGAGATTTAGGGCAACCAGTTGGAGGATTTAATGAAAAACTTCAAAAAGTTGTATTAAAAGAGATTGAGCCAATTACCGTTCGCCCAGGATTATTAGCTCCTGAAGTTGATTTTGAAGAAGTTCGTAAAGAATTGGAAGTTTTGTTAGGACGTAAACCAAAAGAACAACAAGTACTTAGTTATCTCATGTATCCAAAAGTGTATAAAGAATACCAAGAAAGAAAAGAACTATATGGGGATTTAAGTAAATTAGATACTCAGACATTCTTCTATGGAATGCGTATGGGTGAAACAATTCAAATGGAATATGCTCCAGGTAAAGTCTTCATGATTACATTAGTTCAAATTGGGGAACCTGACCAAGATGGAAATCGAATTATGTTCTATCGATTCAATGGACAAAGTAGAGAGATTATTGTGCATGATGCGAGTGCAACAATGACAACTGTTAAACGTCAAAAAGCAGATGCGAATGATTTTGGACAAATTGGGGCAACAATGCCAGGTAGTGTCCTAAAAGTATTTGTAACAAAAGGTGAAGCAGTTCGTAAAGGACAAGTGTTACTGGTGACAGAAGCGATGAAGATGGAAACAACGATTCAAGCACCATTTGATGGCGTTGTTGAAACGATTGCTGTTAAAGAACAAGATATGATTGATGTCAGTGATTTATTATTAACCATTCGTAAAAAATAAAAAAGAGAGGAGTAACTATGGAACAAGTAGAAAGAAGAGCCATTATTATATGGCTGTACACATTAAAACCGATTAAACAATTAAAGCGTTTTGGGAATATTCAATACATTTCAAAACGTCTTAAATATATTTA
Organism: uncultured Granulicatella sp.; assembly: GCA_963529535.1. GTDB lineage: Bacteria > Bacillota > Bacilli > Lactobacillales > Aerococcaceae > Granulicatella. The sequence goes on from CAUSAK010000004.1 coordinate 9,684, forward strand.
CCTGTATGTCAATGAAGATGAAGCGGAAAGTGTCATGGAAAAAATTAGCAAGTTTCACTTTGTTCGAAAAGTTGAAGTTTCTCCTAGACATGAAGTTCGTATGGATTTCACAAAAATCTTACCAGAATTACGTGAGGAAATTGAACTAGAAAAACAAGTATTGGCAACAGAAGCGTAATGATTATGTGGAAAAGTCATGACCAGCCTTTAGACAGGTAGTCATGACTTTTTTAAAGGAAATAATGTGAATGAATTGTACCGGCTTCAGAAAATATCACAGTATTTAAAAAATCCTGATTATGTAGGTGTTAACCCACGAGAAAAAGGTGTCAGTTTGGAGTATATTGTTCAAGTAGAGCCAAATAATCTTATAGCAGTCAAATTGGACAGTAAGAATGGTTACTTTTATGTGGCTACTATGCACGAAATTTCTCAATTAAAATTAACTCAGAGAATTCGCAACGGAAGATTACGAAAAGTTGACAAAAGATAATAAATAATTATAATAGAGGTATAGAAAGTATGAATTGAGGGTAGAAAGGTTCCTACCGCACCTCATAGAGGTACCTGAGATGACGAGGTTACTGAACGTCCAATTTATACTAACGATATTTTCCAAGAAGACACCGCAAGGTGTCTTTTTTTGTGTCAGAATTTATATCAGATATACAGGAGTGATAAAATGACAACAAGACAAGAAGTAGTAGATTATGCACGTAATTTAGTTAACAGAGGAGTCGGAGTAAATGCTTATTGTGAGTTGTTATTCTTTTTTTGAACGTTTATAATAAAGTGAATCATGTAGAAGGAGGAACACAAATGAGAATTATTTCTGGTGAATTTGGCGGAAGACATCTTCGTGCTGTTCCAGGAAAGAACACAAGACCCACAACTGATAAAATTAAAGAATCCTTATTTAATATTTTAGGGGGATATTTTGATGGTGGTGTGATGTTGGATATGTATGCAGGGAGTGGTGGTGTAGCCATTGAAGCTGTTTCTAGAGGAATGGATCATGCCTTTCTATTTGAAAATAATCGACAAGCCATTCAAACGATTGAACAAAATATTGACATTACAAAGAGTCCGGAGCAATTTACATTGTTGAAACAAAATGTGAAGCATGGATTAAAAACATTAGCTTCAAGAGAAGGGTTTAAACCAGTCTCTTTAGTGTTTATGGATCCACCGTATCGTTTGCAAGAAATTATTAACGATATTGAACAATTAGAAAAATTATCATTAGTAGCACAAGATGCTGTAGTTGTCGCTGAAGTGGATAAAGCAGTACAATTACCAGAAAAAATTGGACGATTTACTCAATGGAAACGAGTAGAGTATGGAATTACAGCATTAATTTTTTTTGAATTTGAATAGGAGATTTATATGGTAAAAGCAATTTATGCAGGAAGTTTTGATCCCATTACAAAGGGGCATCTTCATTTGATACAACGTGCGACAGTATTATTTGATGAAGTGATTGTGTTAATTTCTCATAATCACCAAAAACAGTATACTTTAACAAAAGAAGAGAGAGTTCAAACGGTTCAAGAAGCTGTATCAAACTGGAAAAATGTTCGAGTTGTTGTACAAGATGGTGGCTTAACGGTCGAAGCTGCAAAAAAATTAGGGGCAACCGTTCTTTTAAGAGGTGTTCGCAATAGCGTAGATTTAGAAATGGAAAAGACTTTAGCGTATCATAATCATCGTTTGGAAGAAAAGTTGGAGACAGTTCTTTTGATAAGTGAGCCATCTTATGAATACATTAGTTCTACCATGGTGAAAGAATTGGCAAAATTTGGTGGTGAATTTGAGTCTTTAGTACCAGATTCTGTTGCAGCAATTTTGAAAAAAATATATGACGGAGTAGATAGCCAACAATTGAAGCTTCAAGAAAGCAGTGGAAAAGCATGAAGAAAATTTCTTTGCGAACGCTTTTTATTACAGTTTTTAGTGTGTTGATTCTAGCTTTTTTAGCATTTTATCCTTTACCTTATGTATTAGAGATGCCGGGTAGTGCTGAAAAAGTAGAGGATTTTATTAAAATTGAAGGTGTGGACGAGAAAAAGGAAGGCTCGTTTCGAGTGATGACAGTATTTTCACAACAAGCAACTCCGTTATTAGCACTTCAAACCCTACTTCCTCATGTTGAAATGATTCCAAAGGAGAAAGTGTATGGGACAACTCCTAGTAAGGAATACAATAAAATTCAGGAATATTATATGCAACAAGCTAGAAATGCAGCCGTTTCAGTAGCGTATAAGGCTGCCGGGAAATTAGTTGAAGAAGAATTTTTAGGTGTATATGTTATGACTGTCGTTCCTGAATCTGATTTTAAAGAGAAGATTCAAGTAGGAGATATTGTGACAAAAGTGGATGGAGTATCATTTTCATCCGCTCAAGAAATGATTCAAGCCATTAGTTCTAAAAAGATTGGTGATAGTGTTACGATTGAAATCCTACGTAATCAAGAAGCGATTGAAAAAACGGGAGTTCTTGTTGAAAATCCGGATACAGGAAAACCAATGTTAGGCATTCAATTAGTGACCCATTCGCAACTTCATGAAACGCCTAAAGTAGATTTTGATCCACATGGGGTTAGTGGTCCATCGGCAGGTTTGATGTTTACATTAGAAATTTATAATCAATTAAGCGATGAAAATTTAAAACAAGGTAGAATCGTTGCTGGTACTGGTACAATGAATGAAAAAGGAGAAGTTGGACGAATCGGGGGAGTGGATAAGAAATTAGTGGCAGCCGTTCGAGCGGGAGCAACCATTTTCTTAGCACCTGATGATGAAATTACAGATGAAATGCGCGAAAAAAATCCAGCGATTTTATCGAATTATGAAGAAGCAAAATTAACAGCTGAGAAGATAAATTCCAATATTCAAGTGTATCCTGTAAAAAAATTTGAAGATGCAGTAAAATTTTTGAAAAAATAAAATAAAAAATCATCATTTTTTTCGTATCTATAATATAGAGGAGGGAAAAATGATGTTTTATTTTTGGATTCAAATGAAGCGATGGATGATGGAACAAAAACGATTCCTGTCTTTCATTGTTGGCGTGGTAGCAATACTGATTATTATTTTTGTAGGAAGAGGGATGGTGGCTTCACCTACGAAAGAAAAAGTGATGGTAACGAATGCTGTGAATACAACAAGAGTGGAAGATACAACTACCATGATGACACAAAATTGTTATGTGGATATTAAAGGGGAAGTTCTTCGCCCTGGAGTGTACGAGTTTTCTTGTGAGAGTCGCATTCAAGAAGTTATAAAAAAGGCAGGAGGTTTTACTGAGGAGGCAGATGAAACAAAAATTAATTTAGCACAAAAAATTACCGATCAAATGCAAATTATCGTGCCTAATGTACATGCTAAACAAGAAGGTGGAGTTACAGAGGAAAATTCTGGAAAAGGAAGTTCGTTTAATACGAATTCATCCAATTCAAAACAAGGAATGGTTAATATTAATACGGCAACTCTGGAAGAATTACAAACGATAAAAGGAATCGGAAAGAAAAAAGCAGAAGCTATTTTACAATATCGAAAAGAACATGGAGCATTTCGTACGAAGGAAGACTTATTACAAGTAAAAGGGATTGGAAAGAAAGCTTTAGAAGCGATTGAAAGCCAAGTGACTTTCCAATGAAGAAGTGGATTTTGGTAACGGTCTTAGAAATTATATTGGGAAGTTTAATCCTTTCTGAATCTTCACTTTTTTTAAAAGGGATTTATATTTTAATAGGAATATGGACGTTTGTTCTTCATTTTCGAAGTAAAGAACAACTATTCTTGGTGTTTATCATACTCATCTTTGCTGGATTACGTTCTTATCAAGTTTATCATCCTACAATTGTTCCTGAAGGGGAGTTAACAGGGATTGTAAGACTGAATCGAGATGATTTGAAAATCAATGGAGACTTTGTAACGGGAGTTGCTGAATTAGAGCTACCTTCTTCTAAGCATAAAGTATTGTTTCAATATAAAATGCATTCTGAAAAAGAGAGAGCTTTATTTGAAGAAGAGGAGGCGAATCTTACTTTATCTGTAATAGGAAAGAGTAAGGCTGTGAATGAACCTAAAAATAGAGGGGATTTTAATGCACCAAGTTATTATCGTAGCATTGGGATTCTTCGTGTGTTTGAGGTCAGAGGTTTTAAACAAATGGCAACTACTCCTTCGTGGATGTCGCTGTTTCAAAATTTGCGAAGAACATTTTACTTAAAAATTGATAAACAGCCAGAAAGTTTTGTTCGAACTTATGCTTTATTGTTACTGTTCGGTAAAACGAAAGATGCGGATGCAACAGTGATAGGGCATTATAAGCGGCTTGGCATCATGCATGTTTTAGCTATTTCAGGACTTCATATTACATTATTTATTCATATGCTTGAAAAAGTATTATGGAAATGGAAAATTACTCGAGAAACAAGTGTAGTTGTCATTATCATTGGATTAGTCATTTATGGCTATTTCATTCATTGGAATATTAGTGGTACACGAGCCATTTTGATGTATGCCTTAGCGCAAACTTCTAAAAAGTTTCATTGGAAACTGACAACAGCGGACTGTTTGGGAATTTTATTTTTGCTATCACTGTTTTATCGCACAAGTATGATTGAAAATGTAGCTTTTCAACTGAGTTATGGATTAACGGCTGTTTTATTATTGACGAGCTATTTTGCCCAGTACAATCTTCAAGGGAAATGGAAGAAAACAATTTGGATTGCTTTTTTAACGCCTATGATTGCATTGCCATTGATTTGTCACTATTTTTTCACTTGGAATCTGCTAAGTGTGTTATTAGCAGGTTTAGTGGTGTTGTTGTTTGAGAGTATTCTTATTCCAGGGATTTTACTTTATGCTTTAGCAGTGGTATTAGAGTGGGTGTGGTTTTCCAATGGCATAGTTTTCTTTTTAGATGAGTTATTAAACGGATTGAATCAAATATTTTCTTTTTGTGAGCAATTTTTGTTTTTACGATTTACGTTTGGAACATGGTCAACAGTAGCTTGGATATTGTATTGGATTACTCTTTATGGAGCTCTTGTTTGTTATGAAAAATCTTGGTTTCGTCCTTATTCGAGTGTTGTGTTTGCAATAGGTTCTTGTCTTATTGCGCTAAGCATTCCTTATCATCTGCATGAACAAATCATCTTTTTAAGTACGGGTTCGCAAGTTTCGATAGTATATATTCCAAAAGGATTGAATCATGCCACATTAATATTGAGGGGAGGAAATTCATTCACGGATTCGAAGGGGAATGTCCTTCGTAAGCAATCTTTTTCTAAAACCGTTATGAATAATATTTTAGTCGAAGGAGTTTCTCAGTTAGATTCGATTGTGTTAACAAATGCAAGTGTGGAAGATAGTGAGGACTTAAAAGAAATGATACAAGATTTTTCCGTAGGTGAGGTTGTTATTTCTAAAAATCTTTCTGAAAAAAGACACTTTGGAGAATGGAACGTTACGACACAGTTTCATGAAGTAGGAGAGAGACAGTTACTTTCTGGGGTGAAATGGGAATTGATTCCAGAGAATGAAAGTAAGAAAGGTGTTCGAAATTCTATTTTTACAATCCAGGGAGAACGAATACTCATAGTAGAAGATAAGATGAAAACTCCACCGAATAAAGCTGATTTTGTTATAGCTACTAAGAAAAATGCAGAGGTAATTGAAAAAATAAATGGATTTACACAAATGCAAACAAAAAGTTTACTATTAGAAAAAGGGAATGGAATTGTTAAAACGTATATTAGTTCACGCTTCTTGGATAAATTAGAACAACAAATACCTCATATTTGGATATCAGAAGAAGATGGAGCAGTTCATATGATGCAAGAAAATGGTGTTCAAAAATACCACACGATAAAAAGTCATAAAGATGAGTGAAAGCATGGACAAAAAGAACACTTCACGATACACTAGACTAAGAGAAAGGGGAGTCATTCATGGAATTTCAAAAGAAAATGGAAGAAATTAAATCGGGGAAATTGTTGCCCATTTATATTGTTCAAGGAAAAGAAGACTATTTACAAAATTGGGCAAGACAAGTATTTTTAGAATCTGTAGTGGCTTTTGAAGACCGAGAATTAAATGTCGCTCGATTTAATATGGAAGAAATCTCTGTTCAAACAGCTATTGAAGATGCAGAATCCATTCCATTTTTTGGAGATAGACGTTTAGTGATGATTGACAAACCGTATTTTTTAACCGGAGAAAAAGAAAAAGCGAAAATCGATCACCAATTAGAAAGGTTACAGTTTTATCTAGAAAATCCATTAGACTCTTCTGTTGTTGTATTTTTTGCACCTTATGAAAAATTAGATGCTCGTAAAAAAGTGGTGAAACAATTAAAAAAAGTGGCGGTATTATTAGATGCTTCTTCTCTGGAAGAGAAAGATGTAAGAATGATGGTTCAAAGTAAAATCCAAGAAAATGGGGTTTTAATGGAAACTTCTGTCTTACATTTATTTTTAGAAAAATTACATTATTCTCTAACAGATGCGATGAGAGAACTCGATAAGTTAATCTTATCTGCGATGGACACGAAAGTTATTGATGCTGAGTTAGTGGCAACATTGGTTCCAAAAAGTTTAGAACAAAATATTTTTGAACTAGGAGAAGCTGTATTGAGAAAAGACAGTAAAGTAGCGATTGATATTTATCGAGATTTATTATTGCAAAAAGAAGACCCGATTAAAATGAATGCCATTTTACTAGGGCAATTTCGCTTATTACTACAAGTGAGCTACTTACAAAAAGAAGGCTATCATGAACCTGAAATGCAAAAGGTATTAGGGATTCATCCATACCGTGTAAAACTTGCTCTAGGACAATCTAGAAAATTTTCGATTGCTTTACTAGAAGCAGCGTATCGATTATTAGTAGAAACAGAGTATGCCTTGAAAACAGGACTAGGAATGAAAGAGTTGCAATTAGAAACATTTATTTTGAAGTTTTGTCAAAAGAGTGCATAGGCAGTTTGAAATGAAAAAATGATAGTAAAAATAGTACAAAAAAAGGCCCGAGAATGGATTTCTCAGGCTTTTTATTATTTGCTTAATTTTGAAGCAAGACGTGATTTATCACGAGAAGCTTTGTTTTTGTGGATTAATCCTTTAGAAGCAGCTCCGTCGATTGCTTTGTGAGCAGCACGTAATAATTCTTCAGCATTTTCAGCACCTTCAGCTACAGCAGCGTCAAATTTTTTGATAGCTGTACGCATAGCAGAAGTTTGAGCGTTGTTAGCAAGTGTTGACTTTTTGTTAGTACGAACACGTTTGATTTGTGATGCGATATTTGGCAATGGGTTCACCCCTCTTTCTTACATTTATATAATCACTGATCAGTTGTCTCCAACAGGAATTATTATACAAAAGTCCTTATAAAAAAGCAAGTCTTGCGATGAAATAGTACGTTTTCATGTGACTTTTATTGTATAAATGTTGAAAAGATTGAAGGTAAGAGTGTTAAAATCTTTACTTTTTAAATGTTTTTTGAAATAATAAGTAAAGAAATTAGAGGTGAAATATGTATCAATATAATGGATTACTTCAATTATTAAAGCAAAAGCAATTAAATAAATCAGATTTAACAAAAATTCTTCATATTTCTTCAAGAACACTTGCTAAAATTTCAAAAGGAGAAAAACTTTCTCCAAGAGTTATTCGAAAATTTTGTGACTTTTTTGATTGTGCAGAAGAAACTCTTTACACTGTTGTTCCTAATAATCCAATACTTAGACAGTTAAGGGAAGAGAAGGATGTTGGGATTTCTGGAGGGATTTATCATGAGCTACAAATACGTATGACTTATAACTCGAATCATATTGAGGGAAGTCGTTTAAATGAAGAACAAACGAGGCATATATTTGAAACAAATACCCTGTTTAGTCAAGAGGCTGTCAGTGTTGATGATATTATTGAAACAGTGAATCACTTTCGAGCAATGGATTACTGTATTGAGATTGCAGAAGAAGAGTTAACAGAAGAAATAATTAAACAATTACACTATTTATTGAAAAGTAGAACAAAAGATGAAACACTTTCTTGGTTCAATGTTGGAGAGTATAAAACACGACCAAATGTAGTAGTTGGAATTGAAACTTCATCTCCTAGCAATGTAGCAAATGATATGCAAGATTTACTAACCAAGTATCAAGAGAAAAAACAGATTACATTTGAAGACATTGTAGAATTTCACTTTCAATTTGAGAAAATTCATCCATTTCAAGATGGAAATGGTCGGGTAGGACGACTAATTGCTTTTAAAGAATGTCTGAAACATTCATTGATTCCTTTTATAATAGAAGATAAAAAGAAATTTTATTACTACCGAGGATTAAAAGAATTTTTACATAATCCCAATTATTTAATGGACACTTGTTATGATGGACAAGATACGATGAAACGTCTACTGGAATATTTTCAAGTGGAGCTTCCGATAGAACGATAATATGAATGATAGATAAGCTACTCTGGTTTGTTTTCCACTTCGAGCATGCTATACTATTTAGGAATATGGAAAAAGGAGTGGAAGAATGGATCATTTTGAACTACATTCTCCCTATCAACCGCAGGGAGATCAACCACAAGCGATTAAAGAATTAGTCTCTGGAATTTTAGAAGGAAAACATGAACAAACCTTACTAGGAGCAACAGGAACGGGTAAAACTTTTACGATTGCTAATGTGATTAAAGAAGTGAATAAGCCTACTTTAGTATTAGCTCACAACAAAACATTAGCGGGACAGTTATATGGAGAATTGAAAGAATTTTTCCCGAATAATGCTGTAGAATATTTTGTATCTTATTATGATTATTACCAGCCTGAAGCCTATGTTCCTTCTAGTGATACGTATATTGAAAAAGAATCTAGCGTCAATGATGAAATTGATAAATTACGCCACTCTGCTACAAGTGCCTTGCTTGAAAGAAGAGATGTCATTGTTGTGGCTTCTGTTTCATGTATTTATGGACTAGTAAATCCTGAAAATTATAGAGAACATGTTTTATCTTTACGAGAAGGAATGGAAGTAGAACGGAATCACTTACTCACTCGATTAGTAGAAATGCAATTTGAGCGAAATGATATTGATTTTCGAAGAGGTAGTTTTCGTGTGAGAGGAGATGTTGTAGATATTTTCCCTCCGGGTCATGATTCTTCTGCCATTCGTGTGGAATTTTTTAGTGATGAAATTGAAGCTTTAAAAGAAATTGATGTTTTAACAGGAGAAGTGAAAGCTACCGTAGAACATGTACCTATTTTCCCAGCCGCTCACTTTGTGTCGAATGAAGATGAAATTAGCCGGGCAGTTACTACAATTAAAGCAGAATTGAAAGAACGTTTAGAAGAATTAAGAGAAAATAACCAATTATTAGAAGCACAACGATTAGAACAACGAACGAACTATGATATTGAGATGTTACTAGAAATGGGCTATTGTAATGGAATTGAAAATTATTCAAGACATATGGACGGAAGAAAACCAGGAGAAGCACCGTATACCTTATTAGACTTCTTCCCAGAAGATGCATTATATGTTGTGGATGAGTCGCATATTACCATGTCGCAAATTAGAGCAATGTTTAATGGAGACCGTGCTCGTAAAGAACAGTTAATTCAATATGGATTCCGATTACCGAGTGCTTTAGATAATCGACCATTACGATTTGAAGAATTTGAAGAAAGAATTCCACAAATGATTTATGTTTCTGCAACTCCAGGGCCTTATGAAATGGCTCATACTCCAACCGTTACAGAACAAATTATCCGACCAACAGGATTACTGGATCCGTTAATTGAAGTTCGACCAATTAATGGACAAATTGATGATTTAATCCGTGAAATTCATGACCGAATTGAAAAGAATGAACGAGTATTTATTACGACATTAACGAAGAAAATGTCGGAAGATTTAACCGATTACTTAAAAGAAGTCGGCATTCGTGTGAAATATCTTCATAGTGATATTAAAACATTAGAAAGAACAGAAATTATTCGAAATTTACGTCTAGGTGAATTTGATGTATTAGTCGGCATTAACTTATTAAGAGAAGGATTGGATGTGCCGGAAGTATCCCTTGTTGCCATTTTAGATGCGGATAAGGAAGGATTTTTAAGAAGTGAACGTTCCTTAGTTCAAACAATTGGACGTGCCGCAAGAAATGCGAATGGACGAGTGATTATGTATGCTGATAAGATTACAGATTCTATGAAATATGCCATTGATGAAACCAATCGTCGTAGAAGTATTCAAGAAGCTTATAATAAAGAACATGGAATCACGCCGAAAACGATTCATAAAAATATTCGTGATTTAATTGCGATTACTCATGCAGTTGAAAAAGAAGAAACAACTCAGACTGATTTCAAACAAATGACGGCTCAACAAAGAAGAGAAGCCATTGAAGTGATGGAATTAGAAATGCGTGCTGCAGCTAAAGACTTGAACTTTGAAAAAGCGGCACAACTTCGAGATATGATATTAGAACTTCGAGCGCAATATAAATTATAGGAATAAGGATAAAATAGGAAATGGACATTAACTTCTGATTTAAAAGAATATGAAGGGAAAATAATTCTTAGTAAAATAGATGGATTTCGATTGCGCTGAATGTTTGTAAGGATGAAGCATTCATAAAGAAGTGTATTGTAAATAGATACAAATGTACTCGTTAGAAGGACAATTTCTTTACATTTTTAGAAACATTCGATATAATTTTCATCACATAGACTTATAGTAAAGAGGAGATTCATTATGGTAAATATTGCAATTGTAGGTGCAACAGGTGTTGTAGGTACAAAAATGATTGAAAGATTAGCAGAAAGTAACCTTTCTGTAGAACATTTATACTTATTAGCTTCTGCTCGTTCAGCAGGGAAAGTATTACAATTTAGAGGAAAAGATTATGTTGTCGAAGAATTAACAGAAAATTCTTTTAAACGTGAGATTGATTATGCGATTTTCTCAGCTGGTGGAGGAACTTCATTAAAATTTGCTCCAATCGCAGAAAAAGATGGAGTGATTGTCATTGATAATTCAAGTGCATGGAGAATGGATCCTGAGATTGATTTAGTAGTTCCAGAGTGTAATGAACCAACTTTAGAAAGAAAAATTATTGCGAATCCAAACTGCTCTACAATTCAATCAGTAGTGCCATTAAAACCACTACATAAAGCGTTTGGCTTGAAGAGAGTCGCTTACACAACTTATCAAGCAGTATCTGGTTCAGGGCAAGCAGGGATTAATGATTTAGTCAACGGGGAAAAAGGATTAGCTCCAACAAATTATCCTCATCCAATTTATAATAATGTATTACCACATATTGATGTTTTCTTAGAAAATGGATATACAAAAGAAGAAATGAAAATGATTCAAGAAACTCGTAAAATTTTAGGGTTAGATGAATCAGTAGCAATTACTGCAACTTGTGTGCGTGTGCCTGTTATGAATTCACATTCAGTAGAAATTAATGTCACTTTTGAAAAAGATACTACTCCAGAAGAAATTCGTGAAATTTTATCGAAAGCTCCTGGTGTTGTAGTCGTGGATAATCCTGCTAATAATGAATATCCAACACCTTTAATGGCAACTGGGCATGATGAAGTGTTTGTTGGAAGAATTCGTCGTGATATTTCTCAACCGAATAGTTTCCATATTTGGTGTGTGGGAGATAATATTCGTAAAGGTGCAGCAAGTAATGCAGTACAAATTGCGGAGTTAATTGAAGAGAAAGAATTGCGTAGATAATGACTTTTCTGAAGTAGCACTCGTGCTACATCGATAGAGCTGTGTAAAAAACTTTTCGAAACTAATGTTTCGAAAAGTTTTTTTGCATATGTTTGATTTTTTGTAAGACTTTGTTACAATTTAATTATTAAATTTTTGGATTAGGAGTAAGTTTTTGAAAACATTATGGAAATATGCAAGCTATTATAAAAAAGAAAGTTTGCTAGCACCTTTATTTAAATTATTAGAAGCTAGTTTTGAATTATTTGTACCCTTAGTGATGGCTCAATTAATGGATGTGGGAATTGCCCAAAATCGCCCGTCCTATATTCTAACGATGTGCGGTTTGTTAATGATTCTTGCAATTATTGGCTTAGTCGTTTCGATTACTGCACAGTATTTTGCTGCTAAATCAGCGACGGGCTTTGCTAAGAAATTACGTTATGCTTTATTAGAAAAAATTACAACATTAGATTTTTCAACTATTGATCAACTTGGGACGGATTCACTGATTACAAAAATGACCAGTGATATTCAACAAGTTCAAACAGGTTGGAATTTATTTTTACGATTATTACTTCGATCCCCTTTTGTAGTTTTAGGGGCAATGATTATGGCGTTTATTGTAAATGTACAAGCAGCTTGGGTATTTGTTGTAACGATTCCTGTTTTAGCCATCATCATTTATACGATTTTATTAAAAACGATTCCTTTATTTACAAAAGTACAAGAAGGAATGGATCGTATCACTCAAAAAACAATGGAGAATTTAACAGGAGTGAGAGTTCTTCGGGCTTTTAATCGAGTGGAAATAGAACAAAATACTTTTCAAGTTGAGACAGAAGCATTAGCGAGTCAGCAAAAATTCGTCAGTTATCTATCGAGTTTAACGAATCCAATGACGATGATTATTATTAATATTGCGATTATTGTGTTATTACAATTAGGAGCGGTACAAATTGATACAGGAATCTTAACAAAGGGACAAGTCATTGCATTAGTAAATTATATGTCTCAAATATTATTAGAGCTCATTAAATTAGCAAATTTAACCATTCAAGTAACACGTTCCGTTGCTAGTGCTAAGAGAATTGAAGAAATATTGACAATTGAGCAACATGACAAGTTTGCAGAAGAGATGGACAGCTTATCTTCAACAGAAGAGACAGATATTGTACTTTCATTTGAAAATGTTTCTCTGAAATATGAAGGAGATAGTCATGAAGTATTAGAAAACTTAACGTTCTCTCTAAAAAAAGGGGAAACTTTAGGCATTATTGGTGGAATAGGAAGTGGGAAAACTTCACTGATTTCATTGATTCCTAAATTTTATCGACCAACAAGTGGAACGATTCGTATAAATGGGCAACCCCTAGAAACTATTCCAACAGAAGAATTAAGACAGAAAATAGGGATTGTTCCACAAAAGGCAGTTTTATTTAGAGGAACGATTGCTGAAAATTTAAGATGGGGAAAATCTGATGCTACCACTCAAGAATTATATGAAGCCTTAGAAATAGCCCAAGCAAAAGAAATGGTTGAACAAAAACCAAATCAATTAGAGTATGTATTGGAACAAGAAGGAAGAAATCTATCTGGTGGACAAAAACAACGTTTAACAATTGCGCGAGCCATCGTTAGAAAGCCAGAGATTTTAATATTAGATGATAGTTTTTCTGCTTTAGATTATGCAACGGATGCAGCCTTAAGAAAAGCCATTTCAAAAACTCCGTTTAAACCAACAACTATTATTGTCTCTCAAAGAGCGGCTTCAGTGATGCAAGCTCATCAAATCATTGTGATGGAAAAAGGAAAAATCGTGGGAATTGGAACGCATGAAGAGTTACTGGAAACAAATGCGATTTATCAAGAAATAACTGCCTCACAATTTCAAAAGGAGGAACAGTATTATGAAGCATGAAAAAAGGGAAGTGTATAAAAAATTATTTCCTTATTTAAAATCCTATGGTTTTCTCTTACTACTTTCTCTTCTTTTAGCAATGATGAGTGTGTTATCTAGTGTATGGATTCCAAAAGTAATCGGTCAAACCATTGATGCGATGATTGGAGTTGGTGAAGTACAATTTTCTATTGTAACAAATGGCTTATTATGGATTTTTGTGTTAGCACTAATCAGTATGGTGAGTCAATATGTGATGAGTTTATGTCATAATCATATTGCTTATGGTATGGTGAAATCATTGAGAGATGATGTCTTTATTCATTTATCTAAAATGCCTCTGAGTTATTTAGATATAACAGCACATGGTTCTCTTCAAAGTATTGTAATCTCGGATACAGAACAAATAGCAGATGGACTATTACTAGGATTTTCTCAATTATTTACAGGAATCTTAACGATTATTAGTACATTATTTTGGATGTTTAGTATTCAATTAACAATGACAATCGTTGTGCTTCTTTTAACGCCCATTTCATTTGTTGTTGCCTCTTTTATTGCTAAAAAAACCTATCATTTATTTCATGAGCAATCAACATTAAGAGCTGAACAAACAGCCTTTACTCATGAAACGATTACTGGGATAAAAGTAGTTCAAGCCTATAGTCAAGAAGAAAATGTTTTAACAACTTTTGATGAGATGAATGAAAATTTGGCGAACCGTTCTTTAAAAGCCATTTTTTATTCTTCGATTACGAATCCAGCAACTCGTTTTGTGAACAGCTTAGTGTACACCGTAGTAGGATTAGTGGGAGCATTTTTTGTATTGAAATTTCAATTAAGTATTGGACAATTGGCAGCATTTTTAACGTATGCAAATCAGTATACAAAGCCTTTTAATGAAATTTCAGGTGTGATGACTGAGTTTCAAAATTCAATTGCTTGTGCAAGCCGTGTATTTGAATTGATGGAAGAGCCCATTGAAATGGAAGAAGGAAAAGACATCCAATTGCCTGAAATGATGAAAGGGGAAGTTCTATTTGAACAGGTGTCATTTTCTTACCAAAAAGACCAATCACTGATCGAGGATTTTTCTTTAGAAGTAAAACCTGGAGAAAAAATTGCGATTGTAGGACCAACTGGAAGTGGGAAGAGTACACTCATTAACTTATTAATGCGATTTTATGAAGTCGATAAAGGATCTATTACCATTGATGGCATATCCATAAAAGCCATGACTAGACAGCAACTGAGACAATTATTTGGAATGGTGTTACAAGAAACTTGGTTGCAATCGGGGACTATTCGAGAAAATTTATTATTAGGAAATCCCAATACAACCGATGAAGAAATTCAACAAGTATTAATGCAATGTCAATTAGATAAAATGATTGAAAAGCTACCACAAGGATTAGAAACACCTCTTCATCGACAAGGAGAAGACTTCTCACAAGGACAGAGACAACTCTTGTCCATTGCTAGAGTAATGTTAAGCAAGCCATCGATGCTCATTCTTGATGAAGCGACTTCTTCCATTGATACAAGAACAGAGTTGAAAATTCAACAAGCTTTCCAAACATTAATGGAAGGGAAAACAAGTTTCATTGTGGCTCATAGACTTTCAACGATTCAAAATGCAGATAAAATATTAGTATTGAAAGATGGACAAGTGATAGAACAAGGAACACATGAGGAACTGATTGCAAGGCAAGGGTTTTACCAACATCTGTATCAAAGCCAATGGATGAATGAGTAAGAATTTAAAAAGACTTTTCTTCAGTAGCAAACATGTCGTAAGCTACGAGGAAAAGTCTTTTGATTTTTGTTTGAGAGAATGATTAAGCTTGGAATTCTTCCAAAGCTAAGCTAGCTTCTTCCCATTCCATCATTACTTCTTCTAATGATTCATTTAAGTTTTGTAAAATTTGTTGAAGTTCACTAGAACGAGTAGGATTCGTATAAACTTCTTCTAACGTTAACTCTTCGTGAACGGAAGAAATTTCTTGTTCGATTTGATGCAGTTTTTCTTCTAACTGTTCTACTTGTCTTGTTAGAGTACGAAGTTGTTTTTGTTCTTCTTTTGAACTCAAGTAATTTTTCTTAGTATCGGTTAAAGCTACTTCTGCTTGAACGACAGGAGTGGCTTCTTCTTGTTTTAAGGCTTCAAGCTCTTGTTTTTTTTCAATATAGTAATCGTAATCTCCTAAATACAAGGTACTTCCTTCAGGAGTGATTTCTAAAATAGAAGTTGCCACTTGATTAATGAAATAACGGTCGTGTGAAACAAAGCAAATGGTTCCATCATATTCAATGAGCGCTTGTTCAAGAACTTCCTTACTATCGATATCTAAGTGGTTCGTTGGTTCGTCGAGTAATAAGAAATTATCATGTTCTAATGAAAGTTTTGCTAAAGCAAGTCTTGCTTTTTCTCCCCCACTTAATTGAGCAGTGGATTTTTCTACATCCTTTCCTGAAAATAAGAAACTTCCTAAAATCGTACGAATATCTTTTTCAGGCATCGTCGTATGTCGGCTCCAAAGCTCTTCTAAAACGGTTGTTTTAGAATTTAGACCAGTTAAATTTTGATCATAGTAACCGACTTGAACATTAGCTCCAAATGAACTTTCTCCTGCAATCCATGGAATTTCTTGTATCAGAGATTTTAATAATGTTGATTTTCCAATTCCATTTGGACCAACAATTGCAATTGCTTCTTGTTTGCGGATGTTTAAATTGATTGGGCCCGCTAGCGTTTGCCCGTCATATCCAATAATTGCATCTTGCACATTTAAAACTTGATTCCCAGATTCTTTTTGAACAGAAAATGAAAAACGAGCGGATCTTGAATCTGACTGTGGTTTTTCGATTCGTTCCATTTTTTCTAATTGTTTTCTACGAGATTGTGCTCGTTTCGTAGTAGAGGCACGAACAATATTTTTCGCAACAAATTCTTCTAATTTTTGAATTTTCTCTTGTTGTTTTTCATAAGCTTTCTGTTGTAGTACGAAACGATTTTCACGTTCAGTTACATAGTATGAATAATTGCCCTTATAATATTCGCAAGTGTGATGATGAATTTCATATACTTCTTGACAGACTTTATCTAAAAAGTATTGGTCATGGCTGACAATGAGTAGTGATACGGGTGAAGATTTTAAGTAATCTTCTAACCATGTTAATGTTTCAATATCTAAATGGTTGGTAGGTTCGTCTAAAATTAAGACATCATGTTTTTCTAATAAAATTTTAGCTAAGGCTAAACGAGTTCTTTGTCCACCGGATAATTGTTGAATAGGTTTATCATAATCTTCAGGATAAAATTGGAATCCATGTAAGACAGAGCGAATTTCACCTTCATAGCCATAAGCATTCATTTTATTTAATTGTTCTTGCAAATTATCATAACGAGCTAATGTTTGTTGGTAGAGTGATTCGTTTTCTAATATGTCTGGATTTCCTAATTTATCAGCTATTAAAAGAGCTTCCTTTTTTAGAGCTTCGACTCCTTTAAATAATTCAATCATTTCTTCCCAAATGGTATTTTCAGAATCGACTGAAGCATATTGATCTAAGTAACCGATGGAAAGGTCTTTTTTCTTACTGACCATTCCTAAACTAGGTTCTTCAATCCCTGCTAAAATTTTTAATAAAGTTGATTTCCCTGTTCCATTTCTCCCCACTAATGCGATTCGAGAACGTTCTTGGACTTCAAGGGAAATATTTTCAAATAGTACATCAGGCCCAAAATGTCTTGCAAGCCCGTGACCTTGTAATAAAATCATGTCATAATCCTCTTTCTATGAAGTTTCAAATTTATTCTATCATACAAGTGAAAAGGACAAAAGTTTTATGTGTTTTTTGATAAAATGTAAGATTGGGAAAAAATCACAATGCGTAAGGAATGTGAACGTTTGTAAAAGAAAGGTAGAATAAAAATTGAAAAATATTATATTTAAAAAAAAGATCAATCATATTGTTTGTGAAAATAATAGTTCTTGTGCTAAAATATTTATGAAATTGATATAAAGGAGATTAAAATATGAAAAAAGTTGAAATTCCAAAAGCTACCGCAAAGCGATTGGCAATTTATCACCGTTATTTACGGTTTTTACATGATGCAGGGAAACGTCGTATTTCATCAACAGAATTAAGCGATGCAGTAAAGGTAGATAGTGCTACGATTCGTCGTGACTTTTCATACTTTGGAACATTAGGTAAACGTGGTTATGGATATGATGTAGAATATTTATTAGATTTCTTCAGTCAACAATTAAGCCATGATCGTTTAACAAATGTTGCTTTAGTAGGAGTTGGGAATTTAGGGCAAGCGTTATTGAACTATAATTTCCATCAAAGTAATCATGTGAGAATTAGTGCAGCGTTTGAAGTTGAAGATACTATGGTAGGCAAAATCGTTAGTGGAGTTCCTGTTTATTCTATGAAGGATTTAGTGGAACAAATTCGTGTTCAGCAAATTCAAGTGGCGATTTTAACTGTGCCTCAAGAAGTAGCTCAAGAGACAGCTGATTTATTAGTTGAAGCGAATGTACGTGGTATTTTAAACTTTACACCGCTTCGTTTAACTGCACCGGATCATATTCGTGTTCAAAATGTTGACTTAACAAATGAATTGCAAACTTTGATTTATTTTTTAGATAATAACAATAATAATAAATAACTAATTGTAAAAACATCTTGTAAATGTGGAGAGCATTTATGAGATGTTTTTTTATGCGTAAATGACTTTATCTATAGTAGCAAAGGACGGCAGCAAACCTTTGGTTTCATGCCTAAACTTTGAGCCTATGGTCTCAAAGTTTCCTGTAATAGAAGTCGGAGCGACTTCTATTACTAGTGCTACTATGAAAAGTCATTACTTGTTTGATGGAAGAGGATAGTGTTTAGAAGTAGAATACGTAAAGCGTAAATGACTTTGTCTATAGTAGCAGAAAGGACGCAAGCAGCCTCGCAAAGCGAGTCTCATTGCTAAACTTTGAGCCTAGGGTCTCAAAGTTTCCTGTAATAGAAGTCGGAGCGACTTCTATTACTACTGCTACTATGAAAAGTCATTACTTGTTGTATTTAAGGGGATAGCGTTTAGAAGTAGAATACGTAAAGCGCAAATGACTTTGTTTATTGTCAAAATGTGTTTCGTGTAGAAATTTTATTGAGAAATTTTCTAATCGTATTGTTTTTTTTTTTTTAATTGAACTATAATCTGAATTGGAAGTGGTTTAATCTTCTAAAATTTAATGTGAAGGAGGTAACATCATGTTTTTTAATCGAGTAATGTTTGTATTTTAGATTTTTATGGAGGAATTTTAATGTATCGTTATATTCGTAAAAGTATGAAACCATTTATTGCCTTTTCTTTCGTTAGTATGCTTGGGGCAGTATCTGTTGTTTTTATGGCTTATATTATTAATTTATTAGTGGAAACTATCACTGAAGGGAAATTTGAAAATTTTGTCTGGATTGCTGTCTTATCCTTTGTTTATGTATTAATTGATTCATATTTAGATTATGCAGTAGATGTTGTAAATGAAAGACTTACGCAGGAATTAATGTATCATATTCGAGAAGATTTACTCGAATCAATTGAAAGTCAATCCATTGTGGAGTTTGAAAAATTAGGTAGAGATTACTACTTGAATATGTACACAAAAGATTTAGAAACTATTGAAAGTGATTATATTAAAGAATTGTTAAGTATGTACAATGATGTATGGGTATTTATTTTAGGATTCGTATCTGCCATAGTCATTAGTCCTTTGTTTGCTATTTTAATGATTGGATTAAGTTCGCTACCATTTGCGTTGCCATATTTTTCAAGAAAAATTTTAGGAAATGCAAAATTAAATTTATCTCAAATCAATGAAAAGTATTTATCGTTATTAACAGAGATATTCGATTCTTTTACAACTTTAAAAGTATATGATGTTTTTCCGTTATTTAATAAACGTTTAAGAAGTAAAAGTCGTGAGTTAGTAGAAGCAAAGGTATACGTAACTCATACTAATAAATTTGTTTATGCCATTTCTTATGGATTGAGAATGTTTGTAAATGTATTCTCTTGGGTATTAGGAGGTTATTTTGTATTAAATCATTCGGTTACTTTAGCAGTATTTTTTACAATTAAACAATTAACACAATATGTAGCATATCCTATTCAAGGATTTGGAGCGAGCTATACGGAAGTAGTTGCTGCTAAAAGTGTAAAAGATAAAGTGTTTGAAATCATCGATCAAAGAAACATTGAAGCTGTAAAAGAAGAATCTAATATCCAAAAAATTATTTTTGAAGATTTTTCGGTAAATTTTGATGAAAAATTAATATTTCAACATTTGAATCTTCAATTAGAAAAAGGGAAGAAGTATCTTTTGATTGGTGAAAGTGGTAGTGGAAAATCAACCTTTTTAAAATCATTGATTGGTTCAATTCCTGTTGAAAATCAATCATTGAAATTTCAATTAGAAAATGGGAAATTGTTGGATAGTTCTGAATTAGAAAAAATTTCTCATCAAATTTCTTATATTGGGCAAGAAACTTCACTCTTTCAATTATCATTAAAAGAGAATATTAGTTTACAAAATTCAATTACTGATACTCAGTTTCAAGCATTATGTAAGCAGGTTGGATTAGAAAAATGGGTTAATCAGTCAACGGAGTTTGATAGTATTCTTTCGACTGCATCAGGTGGTGAAAAGAGAAGAATTGATTTGGCGAGATTATTATTCTTTGATAGAGAAATTTTATTATTTGATGAACCGACTGCTGGGTTGGATTCTCAGAATCGCTTGAAAGTAGAAGAAGTAGTGAAACAGTTAGAAAATAAATTAATCGTTTATAGTACACATCAATATGATGAAGAATTTATGCAACAATTTGATTATTGTTTAGAAATACAAGATGGAAGCATTGTGATGAAAGAGAAAAAAGTTTAATTGACTTTGTCTGATAGTAGCAGAGAGGACGCAAGCAGCCTCGCTTAGCGAGTCTCATTGCTAAACTTCGAGCCTAGGTCTCGAAGTTTCCAGTGATAGAAGTCGGAACGACTTCTATCACTACTGCTACTATAAAAAGTCATTACTTGTTTGTGTAAGGGAATAACGGTTAGAAGTAGAATATGAAAAGCGTCAAAGACTTTGTCTTATAGTAACAATTGAGAGTTAAATTTCTTGCCAGAAAACTATTTACTAACCCTCTACTTTGGGATATAGTGAATAATAATACTTAAAAAGGGGAGAAATTGAATATGTTGAGTTTATTAAAATTATTCCAATCGATTCCAAAGAAAATTCTCTTGCTCATTGTTATTGGAATGGGTATTACGGCATTGGATGGAATTGTAATTCCTTATTTTATTTCCAATTTAATTGAAGTGGGAACTTCTAAAAATGTTTCGGATTTAGTACTTATTTCGATTGTTGGGATATTAGGGTATGGTTTTGTTCGTTTTGGAGTGTTTATTTGGGATGAATTTCAACAACGACTACTAAAATTATTGTCGATTCAAACGAAGGAAAAACTGATTACGAATTATTATGCAGGTGACTTTGAACAAAGTGAAGTGGAGTCCATTTTATTAACGGAATGGAATGTGATTCAACAACAAGGCATTGTTTCGTTTATTAGTTTTGTCTATTGTCTGACTTTTTCGTTTGTTACTTTTATTTATATCGTTATTTTAGATTTGAAAATGACAATTATTTTCTTAGCGTTTGCAATTTTACCTTTGCTCATTCCGCATTTGTTTACGAAGAAGATTAAAGTTAAAGCACAAGAGTGGTCACAGAATAATCAACAATACATTGCAAGGCAACATGAGTTCATTGATTATAAACGTGTGATTAAAAATTTCCGAGTAGAATCGATTGCCATTTCGAATTTGGGTTGTAAAATTCGTGCGACTGAAGAAGATTATTATCAGATGAATCACTTACGTTTTCTTTCAAAAATATTAGCGAATTTAGTATCCGGAATTAGTTCTTTTCTTCCTTTAGCAATTGGTGTTTATTTTTCTATTCAGGGTGATTTGAAATTATCTGTAGTAATGGCAATTTATTTAGCAAGTGATCGTATTATTAGTCCATTATTAAATGCGATGGATTTTTATCAAAAAATGAATACAACGATTCCAATGGTTCAACGAATGAATAAATATTTGGAATTTGAACCGATGAAGGAAGAAGAAGTACTTGTCACAGATGTTTTTCCTATTCAGTTAATGAATATTCATTTGACAGTAAAAGAACATACGATTTTGCAGGAGTTACACTTTATGATGAATAAAGGAGAACGGATTTTATTAATGGGGCCTTCAGGAAGTGGGAAAACAACTTTATTAGATTGTATTTATGGAGATATCCATCCACAAGCTGGGCAAATAAGTTTTGCAGGTGTTGAGACTTCAGTGAAGAATAATGCTTTTCAAAAAGCTAAGATTGGTTATTTTATGCAAGAATCTACAATTTTCATGAATTCATTAGCGTTTAATCTAACCCTTGGTGAAGAGTATTCTGTAGAACAGATGGAGAATGTTCTAAAAGAAGTGCATTTGTCTTATTTACTTGAACGATATGATTTAATGGATGAAACTGTAAATTTAGTTGACAATTTATCTGGAGGAGAAAAAGCCCGATTATGCTTAGCGAGATTACTGCTTCGTTCATATGAAGTATTATTAATAGATGAATTTTCTTCTGCAGTTGATGAAGAAACAACTACTTTTATTCGAGAACTATTAAAAGACAGACAAATTAGTTTCATAGAAATTTCTCACCGTATACCGAAACATCCAGAGGACTATCACAAGATTTATGTGTTGGAAGATGGGAAGTTGTCTACTAAGTAGAGTGTTTTTGATTAATAATATAGATGGTTATTCTATTTTATTTGTGAACCTATTAGATTGTAAATTTCAAGCTGGTGCTGTATGCAATGCTTGTAGAGTAAGAAGGGGGTTACATTATGGCTACAGAAAATTTCACAACTAATATTATATTTCATCATAACCATACAGATGCATTGGTCAAAGCATTGAAAAATAATCAAAGCATATTTAACTAAAGTTTCTGCTGAGACTTTAAGAGGAAAAGAAGAAGTATCAAATTTTGTTCGCCAGTTAAAGAAGTCTAAAAAGTGAAATACCAAATTTTAACTTTACGTCAATTGATGAAAGAATTATCTGAGAATGAACTGGCTGAGATAATTAATAGGTTTAAAAGTATTTCGCAACAAGATGGAAAATCAAATGATGTGGAATACTTTTTGCATAATAAGGCAATTCATTTAGAGAAAGTAGGAGCTTCTACGACTTATTTGGTGTTTGATTAAACCATAAATTTGTTAGGTTATTTTTTCTAGCAAATAAATCTTTAACTATGCCATAAAAGTATGTAGAAAAGCTTTCTAAGACACAAAAGAAGTTTTTGGGTTTAAACAAGTAGAAGGTTATACATCTCCCAATCAATTAAAGGTTATGATTATGAAATTATAAAATATACTTTACCGACCTCTAAAAAGTTAGACTAAAAATTTAACAGTTGGAGGTCGGTATTTTTAGGTTGTGTCTAAGATAGAGCGGATAGTCTAGTACGAACTCGTAATTTCAATGCAAGAAGAAATTGCTAAAGACCCAAATGCAGAACAACTGTATATGGAGTCTCATGCAGAATTACAAATTGCCATAATGGTAAAAAACTAAGAAAAAACAAGAAATTAAATCAAACAGATTTGTTTAAAAATGGACAAATCTCAATCAACTATCCGACGAATTGAAAATGGATCAGTCAAGCCGACTATTTCCATGCTGGAGAAAATCATTGCAGCAATCGATACGAATTTAGAAATCTCATTTGCATATTGAATTAGAATCGATAGAAAGAAGATGCGATTCTCATACAGAGGTAATTTTTATCGAAAAGTAGTAAGCGTATTCAAAATAGTAAAATAGTTTTGAACAAACGAAAACAAGAAGTCGAAGGAAACTCTTTGGCTTTTTGTGCATTCCTATATTAACAATTTTATATAGGTTGGAGTGAGCTTCGTTGACAAAAGTTACACAAAAGGTGTAAAATTATTAGGAAATAGATTGAAAAGATGAACATAGGTGACAGATGTGGTGCTTATGTTTTTTTGTAATGATAAGGAGGAAACTATGGTTTTAAATACTTCTACTAGCATGTTAGATAAGATTGCTTGGCTTAATCAGCAAGAAGACATTGCCAAGTTTTCAAAGTTACAGCTTCAAAAATTTTTATTTTTATATGAAATGTTTCAATTTGCAGAAAAAAAACCCTCAGATTTTACATATTTAAAAGCATATAAAAACGGACCAGTATTTTCGAATTTTTACGGAGATATTACTTATAGAAAAGATGAAATTCAAGAGTATCTGAGACAAAAAAAATGCGATTTTAATATTGATGAAAATAATGCTAGAATAAGTCAATTCATTATTAATACATTGACAGATTCCGAATTATCTGATTTGACACATCAATTTCATATGTGGTCTACTCATAAAGAAAAAATAGATGTTGGACAAAAACAAATTCCAATGAGCAAAGAAGATATTACAGATGATGATATTGAAATTTTAAATCTTTTAAAAAGCTCAGAGCCTGATTTCGACTATGAAATATTAAGGATAGGTCAAAAGAATTTTGTGTTTTCAAAAGAGGATTTTATGAATTTAAACGAGGAACATTTAGAATTGTTGGATTCATTAAGTACAAATGAGGAATTATTGAATCCAGTTTATGTTGAAGTCGAATCAAATGGGAGATTAGTCATTGATTAGTGAAAAGGATGTTATTAAAGTTTTAATGCCGTTCCCCGATGTAAATTCTGATTTAGCCTTAATAAAGCATTATTATATCTGTCATTCAAATGTTCAAAATAACAAGGTATTGTTTAAGTGTCAAACTCATAAGGCTACGATGATAGCTAAATGTGGAGGAAATAAAAAATTTAGAGAACATTATTATCTAATACGGGCAGGAAATCAAGTTCCCTTCGTCCGCAATACAGTGGTGGATAAAAAGCAGATTTTCGCATTAAATGATACTATGATACCAAAGAAATATCTATCTCCTGAAAAACCAAGTAATATCCCAGAACAGATGTATGGAGATATTGTGAAGGAGATTATCACGGATAGTAATCCACCGATAAGAGCGATAAATAAAGAAAAATTCATAGAACTTAATACAGAATGTCAATAAAATGCTTTTTGACAACTGTACTAGTTCCCTGATAACTAATACCGGGAGAGGATCAGTTTGGTCTTCTCTTTTTTGTGTTATTACGAAAGAATATTAGAACAAGCAAATCGAATTGTAAGTCGAGTAGACTGGACAAAGGATGAACGAAAAATGTATGGTGAAAGAACGCAATATTTTCAAGTTTATTCAAATTTTTAGCGACTGTAGAAAAAGAAACAAACAATAATTCAGGCTATGACAGAAGGTAAAGCAGAAGAAAAAGTACACGGGATAGAGTGCGGAAAGAAAATGATGATTATTAACTTAATAAAAGACGGAATTCTTTCTAAAGAAGAAGGTGCAAAACGATTAAGTATCTCTATAATTGAATTAGAAGAGTATATGACTACTGAAGAATAAAAGAATCAATCAGAACCATCTGGATACTAAATTGCTAAAGACCCAACTACAGAACTACATATGTGTAGGAGTGTACAGAAGTACAAATTATCTTAATGGAGAAATCGTAGAGTTAAAATAAAATTGAATAGAAGTAACACAAAGGATAGTCGTTTAATTACGTCTGTCCTTTATGTGTTTTTAGAGGTTTAATGATACCTTAATAAGAAGATTATGGGAATAAATGTCAATTCAAATTTAGGTTTAAAGAATGCTCATTTTTTTACATATTATTAGTATTGCATTATACTTAAATAAAATATTAATAAAAAGAGGTGTGAAAAATTGAGTGTTATTGAATTTTTAAATGAACAACTTTTTGCAGCAATTATTTCTGGAATTGTAGCATTTATTGCTTTATCAACAGTTTATAGACGTTCTTTAGATTTAGAATCAGAGTGGAGAAAAACATTGTTTAAAGCAGCTGGTTCAGCAGAAATAACAATGGAAGAAGTGCAGTTGCTAAGAACGGCACTAAGGTATGGAAAAGTAGATGATTCCAAAGTTAAAATCTATTCATTTTTTTGGTTTACAAATCTTGTAATAGATTTTTGTGATCATTTAAGAAGAAAGAAAAAAGCTTTCTTTAGAAATAGATATTTATTAACAGAAGAGGAGCAAGAAGTCATTCGTATTTTTATTAGATGTCTATTAAAGCATAATTGGGAAGTTAATGAAAACTTGAAAGCAAAACTTTTGAGAAGAAAAATTGATGAAACAAAATATATGAAAGAATCTTATGAAAAAGCTTGTGAAGAATATAAAAACATGAAAAAAGGAACATTTGATTTTAAAAAATATACAGAAAATCCAGGGGAAAATAAGGAGGGAAAGAAAATGGGAAAAAATAAAAGTCGAGCAATAATTCAATTTGTTAGGGTTAGTTCATTCATAGTATTATTTATTATACTTGTTGTCCGATTTCTCAGTGAGTTGTGCAAATGGGACATAAATATATCAAACGAAACAATCGGATTTGCAATTATTGTTGCGTTGGTGTGTTTCTTTTTTAAAGAATAAGTCTATGAATGGAAGTTTATTAAATGATTATCAACCGCAGAATGAAACATAAAAAATAGTTACTTTAAGATTAATTTATAAAATGAATCAAAATAAAAAGATATAACTATTAGATAGATATTCTAAATTAAATTGAGCAATAGTTATACCTAAACAAAATAAAAGTACAAAAATTATAATCTTTTAGTTATAGAAAGAGAAAAAATGAAGATATTTAACAAAGGAGAAATGGAAATAAAAGAAATGGAGAAAGAAATGAATACGAAAGAAAATATCTTAGAAGCGTGGATAATGGTGGAACATTTATCGGAAGGGGATATTAGGTTAAAAGATAAAAACATAAAGATGATTGAGTTCCCAAGAGATAATGATTTTTATTCTTTATTTTCTGAGGCAATATCACAGAAGAGGCTGAAAACTTATCAAAACGGTGGAATAGTATTATACCTTGACATTTTTAAATTTGAAGAGATTGTTTCAATACTGAGAAAAGAATATAATCTTAAAAAGTCGGAAGAAGAGATAAATGTTGGAGATAAATTTTCATTTGCTCTTTATTTTGATAAAGACCTCCAATTAGTTGATAGCATGACTTTTTTTACAGCTAGTAATTATATTTTGAAAAATAAATGTGTTCCAAAAGAAAAAGATTTTTTGGAATATGAAGAAGAAAATAAAAATTATATAAAAGACTTATTTAATTATCCTAAACATAAAAGTTATGCTGATTTTTTTAATAATGCCTTTAGAAAGTTAATGCAGAATTATTCGCTAAATCTTAGTAATTGTAGAATGAAAGTGTTGACTAATTTGGAGTCAGATGCAATACATTTACATTCTTTTTTTATTAATGATTTAGAGAAGGCGAAAAGGATAACATCCGAAAATCTTGATAAATATTTATTAGGTATTAAAAAAGATAGAGTTAATCTTGATAGTAGGAAGGATAGGGATTCTTTTAATCCTGATATATTTTGGAATATTTTACAACCGAAAAATTATCCTGTTGCTAGATTCCCGAGTAATCCTAACTATGCTCTTTCGTTTATGCAACAAGTCGCTGTGAATTTAGCGATTGGATATGATAACGAAAAAATCCGTAGCGTAAATGGCCCGCCTGGCACAGGAAAAACTACCTTGCTAAAAGATATATTTGCTGAACTTGTTGTAGAACAAGCAAATGAAATTATAGGATTAAAGTCAAAAGAAATTAAAGATAAAGTATCCTGCCTTGAAAACACTAGGATTGGTAAAATGCCAACATCAATAGCTGACAAAGGTGCTCTCGTTGCAAGTTCAAATAATGGAGCAGTTCAGAATATTGTTAATGAGTTACCATTAATAAGTGGAATTGATGAGATGTTTATTGAAGAATTGAGAAAAGCAGATTATTTTTGGGATATTTCAAATTCTAATATTTCAGTGGGTAGGGAACAGAATGAAAAAGAAGACAAGTTCTGGGGATTGTTTTCCTTGGAAGGTGGTAAAAAGGATAATATGAATAATATCCTTACTTCAATAGGAGAGGTTATTAATGATTTAAAAAATAATTATGTATCTAATAAGGATGTCTATAATGACTTTAAGATACAGTATGAATATCTTCTTAAATTTAAACAAGAAAAACAAATGTTTTGTGAAAAATATCCACTATTAAAAAAGTTAAAAGAGGATTATGAATACTCTATTTATCATTGTCAACAGCAGAAAGATGAATTTGAAAAAGAGTTAAAAATTATTGAAGGCGAATATAAGGAGTATCAACAACAATTATATATCAGAAAAATTCAGATTGAAGAAGAAGTTAGGAATACTGATGGGAAAATAAATAACAATCTAGCTAAACAGAATCAAATAAATTTGTCAATTGATGCGTTGAAATTACAAAAACCGTGGTTCTTTTCTGCTAAAAAAATAAAACAAGATTATAAGGAGAGAATGAGAAATTTTTCAGAAGAACTTATACAAATTATTGATAAAAATAGAGAATTAAATAATTATAAACATAGTCTTGAAGAGGAAATCAATATTATTCTGAATAAAGAGAAAGAATATGAAGATAAAATTTATCAAAAGAAGAAAAAGAATCAACAAATAGTTGAAGAAGAGTTAGGCAAAATTAAAGAAATAGATGAGAGTATTCAATTGTTGTCTAAAGAGATAAATGCTGCATCAGTAAAAGTGTTGGATATGAATGCGAATTATAATACACTTCAAATGGATAATCCGTGGTTTGAGAAAGAATATAGATGCCTTCAATCAAGATTGTTTATTGCTGCATTAAAACTTAGAAAACAGTTTTTATATGAAAATATCAAAAGTATACAAGCAGCACAAATCATATGGAATAAACAAAAGGAATACCTTGATAATAAGGAAATGATAGAAGAAGCATGGAATTGGATGAATATGGTAATACCGGTTATTAGCACTACGTTTGCAAGTGTTCATACAATGTGTAAAAATTTAGGTAAAAAAACAATAGGATATTTATTTGTTGATGAAGCTGGTCAAGCATTGCCACAATCGAGTGTAGGTGCAATATTTCGAAGTAAACAAGTAATGGTTGTAGGTGATCCAGCGCAAATAAAACCTGTGTTTACATTAGATTCTGAAATACTGGGTTTGTTAAGACACTGTTACCGTGTATCTGATATATATCTATCTGATGAAGCTTCTACTCAAACTTTGGTGGATGCTGTTAGTAGATATGGTTTTTGTAATGGAGATAAATGGATTGGGATTCCACTATGGGTACATAGAAGATGTAGAAATCCAATGTTTGATATTTCAAATGCTATATCATATGGTGGAAATATGGTACAAAGTACAGATGCTCCAGGGAAAGCGGTTTGGTATGATATCTCTGGAAATGCAATTGACAAATATGTTAAAGAACAAGGTGAATTTTTAAAAAATAAAATTTCAGATTTGATGGATCAGAATCCAGATATAAATGATACATCAAAAAAAGATACTATATACGTTATTACACCATTTAAAAATGTTGCTTATTGCTTATCACAAGAACTTAAGAAAATCGGATTTACACGATATGATGCAAAAGGGAAAGTTACTAATATTGGTACCGTCCACACTTTCCAAGGAAGAGAAGCTCCAATAGTATTTTTTGTTTTAGGATGTGATGAAAGAAGCCAAGGAGCTGCACATTGGGCTGTAGGTTCAGCTAACCCAAATATTTTAAATGTGGCTGCTACTAGAGCAAAAGAAGAATTTTATATTATTGGTGATAAGCGTTTATATCTTGGCATAAAAAGTACAATTATAAATGAAAGTTTTAGGATTCTTGATAGATTTAACTCTAGTAATGATTCAGATTGTACAAATAAATTTAAGAGTTAGATAATGGTTTTATTGAAATTTAAAATAATAGTGTTTAGAACCTTTTTTGTTAGGGTATCATACATTTATGGCAAAAAAGAGAACCAATGTTATACTGAAGTTGCTCAAAAATCAGGAAAGAGGTTCTCTTATGAAATCTATTATAACAGAAGAAATCAAATTAAGACAGCGTGAAGTAGAATATGCAATAAAACATGATAATAACGCTAAGGCAGCAAGAAAATACCATACAACTAGACAACAAATTGCTCGATGGAGAAGTTGATATGATGGCACTGCACAATCATTACTTCCAAAGAGTCGAAGAACTCTACATCATCCGAATGAACATAAAAAAGAAGAATTAGAACTTATACGTAAAATTTATAAACGTTATAACAGAGATGGATTAGTAGAGGTTTATGAACAATGTCAAAGAATAGGGTATACACGTTCATACTGTACTATGAAAAAATGATTAAAAACTTCAATTAACTGAGAAGAAAGAAAAAAAGAACGTATCCTAAGAGTAAATGAATACCAATACCAACTACTTATCCAAGAGAAAAAGTACAAATCGACATTAAATATGTTCCGCAACACTGTATAGGGTAAGCATCCAATTACCAAGTATATAGAAAAACAGCTCTCCGTATGATATGGAGAGCTGTTTTTAATTTATAATTTTCTTGAATCATTTCATTCCACGGTAAATAAGCCTCTAGAATCTCATTTTTTCTAGAATGTTTCCTACAGGCATATGTGTCAATAAATAGGGGATCTATTTTTCTGGATCTAAGCCAGTTCTACTTCTTACTCGTAGTATAATGAAGTTACGAACTGATGATAGACACCTCGTTATAGGACGCTTACTTTGATGATGTATTAAAATGATGGATTACGCCAAGCCAAGTTTGCTGATCTATTTCATCCGGTGATACTTGATTAATTTGTTCTAAAACAATTGGAATTAAAAAATTACAAAACTTGGTGATAGAAAGTTGTTTATTGGGTGAAGAATGAGTAGAGACATCTTGATAATAATGTTCATGAAACTCCTTATTATTTTTGATAAGAGAATCAAACAATACTGTGTTTGTGATTGATGTGGAATATTTATAAGGCAAAATGATTTCTAGAGGTTGGTCGAAGAATAAATGCAGAGAGTCTCCCACTTTTTGCTTGTCAATATGATGATGATAGCCACACCAGTGATGATGATTGGTAGCAGTATAAATGGGAAAATAGAAGAAATCATCATAGCAATAAGGAATCTTTTTACGGAATGGAGATAATTTTTTTGTGATTTCTTTACTGATGGTATAAGAAATCAAAAGATTATCTTGTAAAGTCTGGAATAATTGAGACGTAGTTTGGCGCGTTATATACCATTGATCATCGGCGGTGATAATTATGCTTTTACAGTCGGTTCGATTATCATCGCTAATATCATACAACAAAACGATATCTTTGTTGATATCTGGAAGGTTGTGTTGGATGCAAAATTCAAAAATCTTCTCATCACAACTACGATTAAAATCTATTATTCGGTTTAACATAAGTATTCCTCCTTATAATTTTTTTCTTTACCTTATTATACTACTAAAAGTGAATAAAGTCACAAAAAATAAGAAAAAATATAAGAATAATGGAAATAACTCCAAAAACAACGTTTTATTGCAAAAAAATAGAATGACCATTTTTGATTCATTGCACCAATTATTCTACAGTTTAGGTAACAAGATCTTGTAAGAACATATAAAGGAGTGAAAAGAATGGACTACTGGGATATGCCACAAGATTGGAGTGAACAGTATCTCCAACAATTTGAATCAGTATTGTATGCAGTGTTGAAAAAATATCATGTATCAAAAACAAATCCAGAGTACCTAGACTTGTTACAAATCGGAAGAATCTTTCTATTAGAAACCTATCAAAAAATTGGAGGGAATCCGTTTGAAGAGAAACGGTTTATTTATGTAACTTATATCAAAAGAGGATTTACATGGTTATGTTTGGGATATTTTTCAAAAGTCAACCGACAAACGCAACATGAGTGTCAAGATGAAACGTTGGAATTTATGCTTGGAGAAACTAATGATATTCAAGAACAATTAGAAATTCGAGAAAGTTTAGAAGAAATGTTTACGATGTTAACGCCTCGACAAAAGAAAACTTTGGAGTTGTTTTTAAACCAATCTTATTCCATAAAAGAATTAGCAAAAATAGAAGGACGTTGTAAGAGTAAATATTATCGAGATCGAGAAGCCATTCAAAGGAAATATCAAGAATGTTGCCAAGGAGGAAAATCAAATGGCAGAAAAAATTCATGAAAGTTTAATGGAAGATAGTGGTTACTTAATAGAAGTAGCATTTGTTGTCATTCATAATGATGCAGGGTCAATGACTCCTGTACAATATATTGAATGGCTCAGAAATCGTGATAAAGCACTAGGAATTGCACATTATTATTGTAGTAGAGAAAGCATTGTAAGAGTAGTGAATACAAATCATATTGCCTATCATACGGGAGATTGGTGGAGTAATATTCGCTCGATTGGATATGAAGTTTGTGAAAGTATGAAAGTCAGTGATGAAGAATTTCTGGAAAATGAGGATATGGCATTGATGCAAGCAACGGAAGATTTACTATTTTACGGATTGCCCATTACGACAGAAACGGTTCGGCTTCATCATGAATTTGTTTCAACTTCTTGTCCCCATCGAAGTCTTGCATTACATGGAGGAACAACGGAAAGTGTTAAAGAATATTTTGTTACACGAATGAATGACTTTTCAAAGTTAGGAATGACGGTGGAAGAAATGTTATCCAATAAGACAACATATACAATAGAAGAAACTAATCAAATAACAGAAGAAAAAACTGATGAAGAGTTGGCAGAAGAAGTAATCATAGGATTGTGGGGAAATGGTGAAGAAAGAAAACAACACTTAGAAGAAAAAGGCTATTCTTATGAAAATATTCAAAAAATCGTCAATGAAAAATTATTATAAAGGGGTAAAACATAATCAGAAATTTCTATTTATAGTGTAGGAAGTCATGACACTACAAAAAAATCACTAGGAGGAAACAAAATGGCAAAAGTATTTCAAAAAGCAACATTAGAAGTATTTAAAATGGATGAGGAAAAAGGGAAGGCAAAACGAATCAAAAGCTTGCCGAACTTGATGGAAACAGCAGATGAACAAGCTGTAAAAGAAATTGGTGAAGCAATGAAAACTTTATTAAAAGATACGGTAAGCTATGTAACGGTTGTAACGCATTATAGCCAAACGATTGCATAAACGATTAAAAGGAGTGAATGAACATGACACAAACAAAGGAATTAACATTAGTCTTTAAAAATGAAGAAGGAAAACATAAAAATATGGTCATTGCAAAACCAGCCGAGAATTTGGACGAAGCTACAATAAAAGCAGCGATGCAAAAAATCGTCAATGCTCATGCTTTTGAAAAATCAGGTAAAAAAGAATATGTGGACGTTGTATCTGCATCTTATGTCGATCGCACGGTTACACCAGTTTTTAAAAACGAACAATAGTATTTGACGCAAAGTCGAAGGGGCAACTCTTCGACTTTGTTTGTATATAGGTGAAGATAGAAACAAAGTAGGAATTAATATGAAAATACAACTAACAAACGACTGATTCTTCAAAAAATGATGACAAGTAAAAAACAGAATTTGTTCTGGAAGACTTTATCGAGGAGGTGGCAAGAATGAAACTAACAACTGTTAAATCGACAAATCCGTTTTAAATAGAATCTTATGAAAAACCGATAGAAAATGTGGATCCTACGATGTATAGAACGATTGTGGATGTAGCAGCTACTACAGAAGATGGAAGAAATCCGAAAGCATACAGGGTTGTCAATCGAAGAAATCGAAGCATTTAGGAAAGAGATGGAATAACGGTGAAATGAAGGGCAGTTATCTTAGAGAGGCTGTTCTTTTTTGATGAGATAAATTTTAAGTTTTCTATTTGGTTGAATTATTTTCTATAAGCAATGAGAAATAAGACTATCATTTCTGCATTTTATATTGAACGTACCGTTATACAAGATTTTGAAGCATAACAATAGTATGGAATAGAACGAAAGAGAGAAGTAGGAAGGGAAACAATTCGGCTTTTTGTGCTAATAAATGAAAAAAAGTTTATGGTAAAAAACTATTTTTCGAGAATTTTTTCGTATATATATAATGAAGTGACAAATACAAATGAAAATTCTTGAGTAGTCATCTTCAAATAAGAACAGGAAGTGGTAAAAATGAAAGAACGAATTAAAGATGCAAGACCCATGATGGATTTAATGGCAAAGAAAATTTTCAGTAATCCTGAAATTACGGCACAGTTTATTAGCGATATATTAGATTTACCAGTACACCATGTAAAAATACTAGACGGAATACAAATACATGATCATAAATTTGAAGATATTAAAACTTATGTAACCAGTATTGACGTATTAGCGGAATTAAATAACGGCACACAAGTTATTATTGAAATTCAAGTAGCCTATCAATTTGACTTTATCAAGCGTTTATGGTTATATCTATGTAATCAAGTCACTAAAAATGCTGATAAACATAAAAAAGATGGCGTGGAAACACATCGAATTGCAGAAGAAATGTTACCGGTGTACACCATTGCCATTATGCAAAAAAAATATTTTCATAATGAGGAAATGGTTCACGTATACTGCCTCAAAGAAAAAACTAGAAATGATGAATTAAAAGTTTATTTTAAAGGTTTTGCAGAAGAACAAAACTTAGCGATGATGGCATTTTTAGAATTAGAGAAGTATAATAAAGATAAGATACAAGAGTACAAGAAAGTAAGATGGATTGAGTTTTTCGGGAATCAACCCTATACACAAAGCCCTGAAAGAGTATTAGAACAAGCCGATCGAATTGTGAGCCGAATAGACTGGACAAAGGAGGAACGAAAAATGTATGATGAACGAACAAGATATATCCAAGCATATTTAGGTCATCTAGCCTCTGTTGAAGAAGAAAAAAGACAAGCAACTACTCAAGCAAGAATGGAAGGTCTTGCAGAAGGGATATCGAAAGGGAAAGCACAAGGAATAGCCGAAGGTAGAGTACACGGCATCGAGCACGGGAAGAAAATGATGATTATTAGCTTAATAAAAGACGGACTTCTTTCCAAAGAAGAAGGTGCAAAACGATTAAGCATTTCTGTAATTGAATTAGACGAATATATAACTACTGACGAATAGCGAGGAACGAAAAATGTATGACGAAAGAACACGCTATCTCCAAGCATATTCAAGTTTTTTAGCGACTGTAGAAAAAGATAAGAAAGATGCAAGAAAGGAAGGTCTTGCAGAAGGAATAACGAAAGGGAAAGCATATGGCATCGAGCACGGAAAGAAAATGATGATTATAAGTTTAATCAAAGACGGACTTCTCTCTAAAGAAGAAGGAGCAAAACGATTGAGTATTTCCGTAATTGAACTAGACGAGTATATGACTGTTGAGGAATAGAAGAATCAATTGGGAATATCTAGATAAGAAATTGCTAAATACTCAAATGCAGATTTAATTAGAAACGATAGAAAACAAGAAGTCGAAGGGAAAACTCTTCGGCTTTTTGGTTTATAGAAAATAAAAAAGTTGATGATAAAAAATATTTTCCTCCATTTTTTGCGTATATATAGATGAAGAGAAAAATAAAGGAGGAATCACTATGAAAATCAAACCAACAAATGACCTACTCTTCAAAAAAATGATGACAACAACAGGAAAGGAATATATTCTCGAAGACTTCATCGAGGCAGTTACGGGAATGAAGCTAACAAATGTTAGACCAACAAATCCGTATCAGATAGAATATTATCAAAAAGAAATAGAAAATCTAAACCCTGTTATGTATAGTACGATTGTTGATGTAGCAGCTACTACGGAAGATGGCATGGAAATTATGATTGAAATGCAACTCTATCAGCATAAAGATTTTTTTGAACGTATCTTTAACTACATGGCAACCACTTATACGCAAAACTATAAAGCAGAAAGTACAAAATCGATTATTTCTATTGTTGTTACAAATTTTACAGTATTCCCAGAATTTCAAGAAGCACGAGTAGAGATTGGATTAACCAACTTGGCTTGTCATCGAGAAATTAAAAATAAAAAACACCAACCTTATTGGCGAATTTATCTAGTAAACTTAACAGATAAAGCCATTCTCGAAGGAGAAAATACAGATTTATCAGAGTGGCGAGACTTTCTAAAAAATGGTACAATTAAACCGAAATCAAGCAGAGGATTAAAGGAAGCACAGAAAATCGTGAACTTCTCAAATCTGTCAGGTGAAGAACGGAGGCTTGCGGAATTAATGGAAAAATATGAAGACGTATACTATCAAGTCATGAAACACCAACTTGAAGAAGGAATTGAACATGGAACAAAAATGACGATTATTAGTTTAATAAAAGACGGACTTCTCTCTAAAGAAGAAGGTGCAAAACGATTAAGTATCTCTGTAATTGAATTAGACGAATATATAACCCAGGAAACAATAACAGAATAAAATTTATTCAAGGCGACTTCGGTCGTCTTTTGTGTTGTTCGACAAATTTGTTTGTTTCTAACAATAAGATGAAAGGAAGAAATATAATGCATGAAGATTATAAGAAGAAATTACTAAATGATTTATTAGAAAATAAAAATTATGATTTTAAAATAGAATTAAAAGATTCATTTATATTAGACTTAAAAGAATTAGAAGAGAATTTTCATATTACTAGAGAGGATTTTAAAACAGAGTTTAGTAAATTATTGCATGAAGTGAATATTTCTTTGATGGATACTGAAAATCAAAAAAAGAAAAATATTATTTATGAAAAATATAATGATAAGTATTGTATAAATGTAAATGGTCATCATTTTACATTTGAATTTTATTTTAGTAAAAGAGATAATAAGCTAATTTTTAATTATTTTAATAAGATTATTTATTCTGAAAAAGTAGTAAAAATAAAGGAATTAGTTATTTGGGTTTTTGAATTATTTTGTATCAGTATACTTTGTAAAAACGTAGAAATAGATATGCTTTTAATAAGTATAGTTATTCTTTCAATGATTGTAAATTTCATTTTATTCATTGTAGTCATATGTAGACAAAAATACGAAAAGACAATTTGGGTTAATGAAAAATCTTTTGATTCATACAGAAAATGGATTAGGTGTAGAAATGTTTCAGATTTAAGTAGAGTTTATTATGTTACATGCTTGTTAAATCAGTGGAATTTTTGCTTATTCCTATTGTCAATAAAAAATGTACTTGTAGAAATTATGGCTATATTAGTAATACTTTGTGTGATATTATATGTAATTTCAATTAATTATTTATTTAAAATGTACCGATTAAATGTTGTTTCCGGTGGGATACTAATGTTAGTTTTAGTATCTATTGGTTATTTAAATAAGGATACTTGGACTCTAATAGCATTACTATTTGTAATCTTAACTCAAATTTTTTCTGAAGATATAATCTATTTATCTGATGAATATTCTAATAAAAAACGAAGAAAATTTGAAAAGTATAAGGATACTCCAAAGGGAAAAGAAAAAATAATAAAATTGAAGTTTAAGATCAATATAGTTATTCTATTCTGTTATATGTTTATAATGATTTGTGATAAATCGAGAATTTTCGTTCCGCTGATTTCTATATTTGTTGAAGAGAAATTAAGAAATTCTATTCCGTGTTTATTATTTTTGGCTGTTGAAAGAATAAGTATACTATTTTTTATTCTAATGCTTTTAAAATCTGAAATATCGTTTGTTGTTAAATATAGAAAAAAATTAATGAATAAATTCCAAATTATAATCAACTATATTGCGAAAAACCAATTTCCAATTTAAAGACGTGACTTACTATACATTATCGGGATTATTTTAAGCAACCTGACGGTACTTAATTACGGAACTAAAATTGTTTTATTCCCCCTATTTGAAAAAACTAAAAAATTATCCGAACAGAGCGTACGATTGTTGTTAAAAAAAGTTGCAGAAGCTAACGATATGGGTATAACAATTCCCCCTCATATGTTTAGACATAGTTTTGCAACAATGCTACTGGATAAAAATGTAGATATTCGGTATATTCAGCAAATGTTAGGACATAGTTCAATTAGTGTTACACAGATATATACTCATGTCTCACAATCAAAGCAAAAAGAAATACTTAGTTCTTGCAACCCTATTTCAGTTATAAAATCGTAGATGTGATTATATGGATTAGATATTCATAATAAAATAACTAAAAATGGCAATAAGGTTTAAAGTAAGGATAGATATTAATGACATATTAGGATTAGGGATAGTTCAGTACAGAAGAAAATCGTAGTTATTTGTAACAAATGCACAAAATATTTGTAAAATAAACGTAATATAATAACACTTGCACAAGGTGTATAGAAGTGTTATTATGTTGTTGTTTGAAAAAACATATTATATCTTATGTGAAGTCATTCCAAACAATAGCAAGTTATGAACTTATTACCATCATAAATTATCACAAAAAAGTAAATTCACAACTTTTTTCGTAAAATAACTTGACAATGTAAGGATAGTGATGTAGCATAAACATATAATATAAAAACCAAAAAAAATAAAGAGAGGTACAATATTATGAAGAAAAAATTATTATTATCAAGCGTTGCAGCTTTAACATTGTTTGCAGCGTACAATACAGCGTCAGCTGCTACAGATGAAAATGGTCGTACATTACCTGTTGCACAACCTGAACCAGCTGCAAAGGCTTCAGAAGGTCTTTTAAATGCAGCAAAATCACCTGACCAATTAAGAGCTGAAGCAGCAGCACTTTCAACACGTCAAAACCTTGTTAATGCTATGAGAACAAAGAAAGTAGCTTTCGAGGGTGCAGTAGAAGCTGAAAAAGTTGCAGTGAAAGAATACGATGAAGCTCTAGAAGCTTATAACAAAGCTGTTGCGGACTTAGTTGAAGTAAAAGGAAAACAAAAAAATGCTCATATTCTAAGACAAAAATTAGCTGACTTAAAAGCACAATATGGAACTGATAGAACTGTTACACAACCTAAATTAGATGCGGTAGAAAGAGAACTTGGAGTTAAAAAAGATCCAACAGCAACTCCACCTGTGGCTGCTTCAACTGGTTTATATTTAGCGGCAGAAACTGCTCAAGCAAATTATGATGCTGCTTTAGTTGCCTTAAAACAACAACTTGCTAAAGAACCATTAGCAGGAACAAGTGCTGAAAACGTTGCTCATTACGAAGCAGATAAAAAAGAAGCACAAGCAAGAGTGGAAGCAACAAAAGCATCTAAAGAAAAAGCAGATTCAGAACTTAAAGATGCTCTTGCTAAAAAAGCAGAATATAAAAAAGTAATTGAAAATGCTGATAAACAAATGGATACTTTAACTAAAGCTATTGAAGAGTTAGACGTTGTAATTGCTGGTGCAGCATCAGCTACTACTCCAGCAGTAGCGAATACAGGTAAAATTGAAGATAAAGCTATTTCTACTTTTGAAACTACAGTAAGTAACTTACGTGATGCATTAGATACTAAATTAGCAACTAAGTTAGAAAAGATGGCTGCAACAAAAGATGCAAAATATGACTATGAAAAAGCTGTAACTGCTGCTAAAGCTGAATATGACAAACAAGGTGTTGCTTTCAATGAAGCTACATTATCAGTGAGCGATACTCCAACTGAAGCACCAGTTGTTACATTTGGATGGAGCAAAGACGCTAAAGGTAACTGGTCTTATGTTGTAAACTCTAAAGGTGAAACAGCTAAATCTGCTTGGGTTAACGACAAAGGAACTTGGTACTACTTAAACGCTGAAGGCGTAATGCAAACTGGTTGGGTACAATTAGATGGTACTTGGTACTACCTAAACGGCTCAGGTGCAATGCAAACTGGTTGGGTACAATTAGATGGTACTTGGTACTACCTAAACGGCTCAGGTGCAATGTTAACTGGATGGTTTGAAGTAAATGGTAAATGGTACTATGCAAATGGTTCAGGTGCATTATTAGTTAGCACTACTACACCAGATGGATACACTGTAAACGAAAACGGTGAATGGGTTTAATATTTAATATGAACTTAGAAAAAGAGAGCGTAAGCTCTCTTTTTTTGTAGATTAAAATAGAAAAATAATTGACATAATACAAGATAAAATCTATTATTAAAGTATAATACGAAAGGGAGAGAACGAACATGAAAACAAAAAAATTTATGACAACAGCATTGGCTGCGTTTACTTTAGTTGGAGCATTGGCGTTAAACGAAGCCAATCATGTTTTGGTAAGTGCTGAAACAACATCAACAGCAGGAACAGGAAGTACTGCAAATGGAACAACTGCAGGATCAGGAAGTACTGCAAACGGAACAACTGCAGGAACAGGAAGTACTGCAAACGGAACAACTGCAGGAACAGGAAGTACTGCAAACGGAACAACTACAGGCTCAGGAAGTACTGCAAATGGATCAACTTCAGGGACAGGAAATGCTTCAAACAATACAACGTCAAATACAGGGAATTCTGAAAAAGAAAAATCTCACGAATATGTGTGGAAAGAAGTATATGGAAAAAAATATTTGAAAGTAGATGGAAAATCTGCTACTGGTTGGGTAACAATTAAAGATAAGACATATTTCTTTGGAATTGACGGTGCGGCAACAACAGGATTCTTAGAAAATAACGAAAATCAAACTCGCTACTTTTTCAATGAAGAAGGAGAAAAAGTAGTTGGATTCAAGAAAATTGGCGAAAAAATTTACTATTTTGAAGAAGATGGTTCTAAAATTAATGGCTTGAGATCAACTGAAAGTAAGGATAAAACCTATTACTTTACGAATGGTATCCAAGAATTAGGTTTGAAAAAAGTAGAAGATAAATGGTATTATTTCACAGAAGATGGGAAGAATAAAACAGGTTTTATCAAAGATGGCGAAAAATTCTACTACATTACAGCAGATGGTAAAAGTGAAAAAGGTTTAATCACTGACGGTGGAAAGAACTACTATATTAATGAAGATGGTACTCTAGGACAAGGAATTATCGTAATTGGTGGTAAAAAATATCAATTAAGCCAAGAAACAGCAAAAGCTGGTTGGAGTAAATACGAAGGGAAATGGTATTTCTTCGATACAGCAGGGAAAATGGTAACAGGTTGGTTCCAAGATGCTTATTGGTACTACCTAAATGAAGATGGTTCAATGCAAACAGGTTGGAAATTCATTAATGGTCATTGGTATTACATGAATGAATCTGGCGCAATGCAAACAGGCTGGGTATTAGTAGGGTCAGCATGGTACTTCCTGGATGGTTCAGGAGCAATGAAAACTGGCTGGCTTAAAGTTGGCGGAGAATGGTACTACTTAGATGGATCTGGCGCAATGCAAACAGGCTGGAAACAAGTCGGTGGAAAATGGTACTTCTTAGATAAATCAGGATCACTATTAACTAATACAAAAACTCCAGATGGATACTATGTAAACGAAAACGGTGAATGGGTATAAACATTCGATAAAAAGAGGGCTTCGGCTCTCTTTTTAGTTGTTTTAAGAAGAAGTTTTCTTTATACTTATAGAGGAAATAAGGAGGAAATAATATGAAAAAATGGCGATTAGCTTTTTCAATGGGAGTATTGATGGTTGGAACATTAATGAATCCAATCCAAGCTCAAGAAAATGGTGTTAATAAAATTCATTTTATAAATGTATCACTCACCAATAAAGGAAGTGATGCGATTTTATTAGAAAGTAATGGACATTATGCGATGATTGATACGGGGGAAGACTATGATTTTCCGGATGGAAGTGATCCTCGTTATCCCTATCGTAATGGTGATAATACCGATTATCGTAATGTCATGACTGAACGTGTTATACGCCATTTGAAAAATGTGGGTGTTGAAACGTTGGATTTTATTTTAATTACGCATGCTCATTCGGATCATATTGGGAATGCAGATGAATTGATGGAACATTTTAACGTCAATAAAGTTTATATGAAACGTTATAGTGATAGTCGAATTACGGATAAGGAGAGACTTTGGGATAGTCAATATGAATATGATAAGGTGCTATCTGTTGCGGGTCAAAAAGGGATTCCTGTCTTACAAGATATTACAAAGGAACAATCGCACTTCTTCTTAGGTGACATGGAGATTCAATTGTATAATGTTGAAAATCAGTATACGAACGGACAGTTAACACCAGTTGTAGATGATAATTCAAATTCGATTATTAGTTTGATTACGGTAAATGGAAAAAGAATTTTTACTGCAGGAGATTTGAATAACTTAGATTATGGGAATGAAGATCGTTATGGTTCAATCATTGGAAAAGTGGATATGATGAAGTTTAATCATCATTTTGATGCGGAATTTTCAAACACGTCCAGATTTCTAAGTCAGTTACATCCATCGATTGTGGTACAAACTTCCAGTTCTGATCCATGGAAAAAGGATCATGTAGCTACGGATGTTATTCAACAATTGAAGTCATATGGAGCTGAATTAATAAAGGCAAGTAGT
This sequence comes from uncultured Granulicatella sp., assembly GCA_963529535.1. Classification (GTDB taxonomy): domain Bacteria; phylum Bacillota; class Bacilli; order Lactobacillales; family Aerococcaceae; genus Granulicatella. Next base: position 51,936 of record CAUSAK010000004.1, read on the forward strand.
AATGAATATGATGCTACCGTATTTGATATTCGAAAAGATGGAATAGATAATATTTCAACAATGTATCCTCGTATTCCAAAATATGAAGAAAAATGGTATCAAGAAAATGGAGCATGGAAATATCAATATGCTACTGGAGAACACGCAATTGGTTGGAGTGAAATTGGTAAAAATTTCTATTTCTTCAAAGGAAATGGAGAAATGTTAGAACATCAATGGAAGGAATGGCGTAATCATTGGTTTTATTTACACGAAAGTGGCGAGATGGCTACAAAATGGGAAAAGATTGATGAAAAATGGTATTTCTTTAATGAGTATGGACAAATGGAAACGGGTTGGCTTCCGTCGAATGGTGCTTGGTATTATTTATCAAAAGATGGGGATATGTTATCTGGTTGGAAATGGATTGATAAAGCTTGGTATTATTTAGCTGAATCTGGTGAAATGAACACAGGTTGGGTGAAAGATTCGGATAAATGGTATTATTTAGGTAACGATGGAAATATGAAAACGGGTGAGTTGAAACTAGATAAGAATGAGTATCTATTAGCTAATGATGGACATTTGTTAACAGGTTGGCAAGAAAACTATTATTATAGAGAATCAGGGGAAAAAGCTAACAATGGGTGGCAAAAAATTGACCAAAATTGGTATTTCTTCAAAGAAGATGGTCAATTTATTGCTAATGGAAAAACTCCAGATGGCTACACCATGGATGCAAACGGAATTTGGCTAAAAGATATTCCACAAGAAGTGAAGAAAGTAGAAAAAGAGACTGAAAAAGCAAGAACAGCGGTCGATCATTCGAAGAAATTCACTCATACTGAAAGTGATACTCGTAGAGAAGCTGTAACGCATGAGACGAATACGTCATCAGTTTCGGAAAAACAATCGAATGAAGAAACTCATTCATCAAACAATCCAAAACATTCCGTGGAAGAAGTGACTACTACGGTTGGTGGAGAGAGATAAACCAATCGTGAGCTTTTCTAACAGGGGATAAAGTAGCTCAGTTAAATTATTTTTTTGAAGGAATGAAGTGACTTATGGTTGCTTGATTCCTTTTTTTATACTCTTTTTTTGAGTTTACACAACAGATTGTACTCTTTCTCTCTTTTATTTTTGTAATTTTAATGAAATGTACACTACATTTTAAAACTTTTCAAACAAAATGATTGAATTATAAAAGCTAAAAATAGTATGATAGATAAAACATTCTTTATTAAAAAGTGAAGAGTATTTTCAGGAGGAAGTACATGAATCAATATACGAAATATATTTTAAAACGGATTTTCTACATGATTGTTACATTATTTTTAATTGCGACAATTACGTTTTTCTTAATGAAATTATTACCGGGTTCGCCTTATGCGAATGAAGAAAATTTAACAGATGCTCAATTACAAATTATGAATGCAAAATATGGGTTGGATAAACCTGTTTGGATGCAATATTTCATTTATCTAGGTGGTTTAGTCCGATTAGATTTAGGAATGTCTTTCCAATATAATTCAACGGTCTTAAATTTATTATCTAGCCGTGTAGGCCCATCGTTTCAAATTGGGTTACAAGCATTGATTTTCGGTATGGGAATGGGTACATTACTTGGATTAGTGGCAGCGATGAAACAAAATACGATTGTGGATACTGGAGCTACTTTCTTTGCGATTATTGGACGTTCAGTGCCAAGTTTTGTATTTGCGGTTGTTTTACAATTAGTATTCGGCGTTATTTTTCCGATTTTACCAATTGCATTATGGAATCAAGGATTTATTTCTTCGATTTTACCGACTTTAGCCTTATCCATTTCTCCAGTAGCGGATTCTGCTCGTTTTATTCGTACGGAAATGGTTGAAGTGTTACAGTCTGATTATATGGAATTAGCACGTGCAAAAGGTTTGAGCCGTATGGAAGTGGTCATGAAACATGGAGTACGTAATGCATTGATTCCTTTAGTGACTATTGCTGGTCCAATGTTAGTTGGTTTAATGACAGGTTCAATGGTAATTGAAAATATTTTTGCCATTCCTGGTATTGGGGAGCAATTTGTTAAATCCATTTTAACAAATGATTATCCAACGATTATGGGTGTGACAATGATGTATTCATTTTTATTAGTTGTGACAATTTTAATGGTTGATTTATTATATGGATTCATTGATCCTAGAATTCGTTTAACACAAGGAGGAGAAGCTTCATAATGACAAAAAAAGTAGCATTTAAACGTATAGCATCGTCTTTTGAACAAGTGGAAACTATTTCACTTCCTCCTCAAAGTTTTTTACAAGATGCATGGAGACGATTGAAAAAAAATAAGGGAGCTGTTGTATCGTTAGGAATTGTAGTTCTCTTTATCATTCTTGCTTTATTAGCGTCTTTTATTAGTCCGCATGATCCATTAGAACAAAATGTTCAATTTGCGAATTTGCCGGCTAAAATTCCTGGTGTTTTTAAAGGGATGAGAGCGGGGGTAGATGCGTATGCTCAAGCAGGAGTTCCTGAGAGGACTTATTACTATTTAGGGACAGATGCTTTAGGACGAGATTTATTGTCTCGAATTTTATATGGAACAAGATTATCATTATTAATTGCCTTCGCTGCTGCAATGTTTGATTTAACCGTAGGGGTATTATATGGGTTGATTTCTGGCTGGTTTGGTGGTCGTGTCGATACAGTAATGCAACGTGTTTTAGAAATTATGACTGCTATTCCAAACTTAGTTATCTTAGTGTTAATGTTATTATTTTTACAACCGGGGATTGGTACGATTATTTTGGCCATTGGGGTTACGAGCTGGTTAACAATGGCTCGTGTTGTTCGTGCGCAAACATTAAAATTAAAAAATTTAGAATATGTGTTAGCGTCTAAATCATTAGGACAAAGTTTTTGGAAAATTGCATTGAAACACCTTTTGCCAAATATTGCTGGAATTATTATTATTCAAACGATGTTTTCCATTCCTTCAGCGATTTTCTTTGAAGCATTTTTAAGTTTCTTAGGAATTGGGGTTCCAGTACCAAATGCTTCGTTAGGTTCGCTCATTAATGATGGGTATAAAACATTTAGATTTTTACCACACTTAATGTGGTTCCCGGCGATTGTATTATGTATTTTAATGATTAGTTTTAATTTATTAGCAGATGGATTAAGAGATGCCTTTGATCCAAAAATGAAAGAATAGGAGAAATGTATGAGTGAAACAATTTTAAGTGTAAAAAATTTACAAGTATCCTTTCAAACATTTGATGGAAAAGTTCAAGCAGTTCGAGGGATAGATTTTGACTTGAAAAAAGGAGAAACTTTAGCAATTGTTGGAGAATCTGGTTCAGGGAAATCCGTTACGACTAGATCTATTATGCAATTATTATCTTCCAATGCTTTCATTGAAAATGGAGAAATTATTTTCGAACAAGAAAATATTTTAGAAAAATCAGAATCTGAAATGCAACAAATTCGTGGGAAGAAAATTGCGATGATTTTCCAAGATCCAATGACGTCATTAGACCCAACGATGAAAGTTGGCATGCAAGTGGCAGAATCGATGATTAAGCATTTAAAATTATCGAAGAAAGAAGCTTTGCAACAAGCCGTTCAATTATTAGAACAAGTCGGAATTCCAAATGCGGAAAAAAGAGTGAATGATTATCCACATCAATTTTCTGGTGGACAAAGACAAAGAATCGTTATTGCGATTGCATTAGCATGTAATCCAGATATTTTAATTGCAGACGAACCAACGACTGCATTGGATGTAACGATTCAAGCACAAATATTAGAATTATTAAAAGAAATTCAACAAAAACATGGCACTTCTATTATTTTTATTACGCATGATTTAGGGGTTGTAGCGAATGTTGCAGATAGAGTGGCAGTAATGTATGCTGGGAAGATTGTGGAATATGGACTAGTCGATGAAATTTTTTACAATCCAAGACATCCATATACTTGGGGATTATTATGCTCGATGCCTTCTTTAGAAGAGGAAGGATCCTTATATACGATTCCAGGAACACCGCCAGATTTATTAAGTCCTCCAAAGGGAGATGTATTTGCCCTAAGAAGCGACTATGCACTAGATATTGATTTTGAAGAAATGCCACCAATGTTTGCTGTATCGAATACACATGCTGCAGCGACATGGTTATTAGATGAACGTGCTCCAAAAGTAGAGCCACCAGAAGAAATTCAAAAACGCTGGGCACAATTTGAAAGTAGGAGAGTGACAAATGAGTAAACGTAAATTAGTCGAAGTTAAAGGCTTAAAGTGTTACTTTGGTTCTTCTTCGAAACAAGTTGTAAAAGCAGTTGATGATATTAGTTTTGAAATTTTTGAAGGAGAGACTTTCGGTCTTGTTGGAGAATCAGGTTCAGGAAAATCTACGACAGGTCGTTCGATTTTGCGATTGAATGATGCAACAGACGGTCAAATTTTATTTGATGGAAAAGAAATTCCAACAAAGACTAAAGAATTGAAAGATTTTAGAAAACAAGCTCAAATGATTTTCCAAGATCCATATGCTTCTTTAAATGGAAGAATGAAAGTTAGAGATATTATTGCTGAAGGAATGGACATCCATGGTGTTGTTAAAACTCGTGCCGAAAGAGATGCAAAAGTAAATGAATTATTGAAAATGGTAGGATTGAATCCAGAACATGCCAATCGTTACCCACATGAGTTTTCTGGAGGGCAACGTCAAAGAATCGGGATTGCAAGAGCTTTAGCAGTAAATCCTCGTTTTATTGTCTGTGATGAGCCAATTTCAGCATTAGATGTATCCATTCAAGCACAAATCGTGAATTTATTAAAACAATTACAAAAAGAGCAACAATTAACGTATTTATTTATTGCACATGATTTATCGATGGTAAAATATATCAGTGATCGAATTGCAGTGATGTATCAAGGGAAAATTGTAGAATTAGGAACTGCTGATGCTGTTTATCATCAACCATTCCATCCGTATACGAAGAGTCTATTATCAGCCATTCCTTTACCAGATCCTCAATATGAAAGAAATCGTAAAAGAGTGATTTATCAACCAACAGTCCAAAATGAGTCAGAAGAAATGTTTGAAATTACTCCAGGACATTTTGTACTAACAACGAAAGAGCAAGCTGAAATTTGGAAAAATAGTTTATAGAATTTGTAGGGAAAATTAAAGTGCTTTCAAAATAAAAGATAGACAATATTCGCAATTTTGAGTAAAATAGGATTGTAGGGAGAAATCGCTTAGACAAGGAGGATAACAAATGTCAGAGCAAGAAGTATTAGAAAAAGTAATTCAGTTAATCTCGGAACGTTTTAGTGTCGATGTGTTAAAAATTACAAAAGATACAACTTTCCAAGAAGACTTAGGTGCTGATTCATTAGATGTTGTTGAATTAGTCATGGAATTAGAAGATACATTCGGCATTCAGATTTCTGATGAAGATGCAGAAAAAATTGTAACAATTGGAGATGCTGTGAACTATATTGTTAGTCAACAAGCATAATGAGTTTACGAAAAGACTTTTCTATAATGGCAAAGGACGCAAGAACCTTGTTGTCATGCTATAATGAAAAGTCTTTTTTGTTGTGGATCTTTGTCAAATAAGGTTGATGAAACAATCAATTAAGAAAATATTAACAATTCCAAAGTGGTTAAATGATTTATCGGAAGAAAAGTCTATTAATTTTTCTAGTGTTTTGCAGTTTGCATTAAAAAAAGAACTAGGATTATAAGCATTGTAACGTAAATATTTTATTATCTGTTTAATGAATCATTTTCAGGAGAATGTCGTTTAAAACGCATTCTCCTTTTTGCTATTTGTTTTGAACAGAAACAAATTTTTAGTATTTTCACCACAAAAATAGTCCATCCATCAAAAGTATGTTATAATGCTTAGTGACTATGGATGAATGTGATGCGACATAGATGAAAAGACAGAATATAAAATACAATGACTAGAATGAGAAAGGGAGACCTATGGCAAGAGATATTGGAATTGATTTAGGGACTGCAAATATTTTAATTTATTTAAAAGACCGCGGTATTATCTTAAATGAACCATCATTAGTCGCTGTTGATGATAAAAGTAATACAGTGATTGCGGTGGGTGAAAAAGCCTATCGTATGTTAGGTAGAACGCCACGAGATATTTCCATTGTTCATCCGCTAAAAGGTGGAGTTATTGCAGATATTGCGGTAACAGAACAATTATTAGAAATGTTTATTCATAAATTACATTTGAATACATTCTTTCAAAAACCGGATATTTTAATTTGCACGCCAACAAATGTGACTACAGTAGAACAGAAAGCGATTATTCAAGCAGCAATTAAGTGTGGAGGACATTCGATTTATTTAGAAGAGGAACCAAAAGTTGCAGCAGTTGGAGTTGGATTAGATATTTTCTCACCTTCTGGAAATATGATTGTGGATATTGGTGGTGGAACAAGTGATATTGCGGTGCTTTCCATGGGAGCAACGGTATCCAGTCGTTCGATTAAATTAGCAGGTGACGATATGGATCATCAGATTATGGATTATATCAAAGAAGAATATCAGTTAATCATCGGCGAGAGAACAGCTGAAGCGATTAAGATGGATTTAGGTTCAGCAATCGAAGTAGAAAATCAGTCAGATATGATTGTGAAAGGTCGTGACATGACAACTGGACTTCCTAAGACGGTAACGATTTACACGAATGAAATTTATCATTGCTTGAAAGAAATTTTAGATACGATTTGCGAGGAAACTCGTTTAGTATTAGAAGATACTCCGCCAGAATTAGCGGGAGATATTATTGAACGAGGAATTGTGGTAACGGGTGGTGGTGCCTTAATTCATGGTATTGACCGTATGTTATCGGACCGACTACAAGTTCCAGTATTTTTAGCAGATAATCCACTGGAAAGTGTTGCTATTGGGACAGGTATTTTACTAGACCGTATTAAGAGAGAGCGTAGTTTCTTTTATGGATTGAAGCGATTATTTTCTTCTAAACGTGTTGTGATGAATCCAACAGTGAATATATTTGACGATGATGCGATTCGTAAATCATAAGAGGTGAGTATATGTTTAAAAGAATAGAACAATTTTATGATCGTCAGCCATTTCTTATCATTGTATTGATTCGTATAGCAGTATTTTTAGGGTTAGCATTGATATTATTTCTCGTGGGCTTAATGATTGGTTATAGTGTCCTAGGTAGTGGTGGTAGTCCTTTTTCGGTCTTTACGGGTGAAGTTTGGCAGAAGATTTTAGAATTTGTGGAATAAGGCTAAGTTTTTGACCTTTATTGACAAATTCGTTACACTGATATAGAAAAATGAAATTTTAAGAGAGATGGAGGATTCAGGATGAATTTAATTCCTACAGTTATTGAACAATCATCACGTGGAGAGCGTGCGTATGATATTTATTCAAGATTATTAAAAGATCGTATTATTATGGTAAGCGGACCTATTCATGATGATATGGCAAATGCGATTATTGCGCAGTTATTATTTTTAGATGCACAAGACCCGGAGAAAGATATTTATATGTATATCAATTCGCCCGGTGGAAGTGTCACAGCAGGTTTAGCAATTTATGATACGATGAATTTTATTAAAGCAGATGTCCAAACAATTGCGATGGGATTAGCGGCTTCAATGGGTTCATTCTTATTAACAGCTGGTACAAAAGGTAAACGTTATGCATTACCGAATGCTGAAATTTTAATTCACCAACCATTAGGTGGCGCTCAAGGGCAAGCGACAGAAATTGAAATTGTGGCTCGACAAATTTTAAAAACACGTGAACGTTTAAATGCGATTTTAGCAAAACAAACGGGTCAAAAAATTAAAACGATTGAGAAAGATACAGATCGTGATAACTATATGACCGCTCAAGAAGCGTTAGATTATGGATTGATTGATGCGATTATGACAAGTTCAAAAGATTTACAATAGTAGATAGGATGGAGTCGCCGATTTCTGAGGAATGAGGCGACTATTTTTGTGTGATGAGGGTGAACGTAGTAGGTAGGATTGTCATGAGGGATAAGCTTGTGTTTTTCTGAGACAGAATGACATAATTTTAAAAGGTAAAGTAGACTTTAGATTTGCCAAAATTTGCAATTCATTTTGTTTTTGGTATAATAAAGATACAAAAAGAGCCGAGCGGGAACTCGACTCTGATGTAGACCGTTGAAAAGACGGTGGCAAGATTTTGACGCTAAGATAACGCCGCTAACCTGTCAAAGTTAGAGCGGTGTTATTTTTTTGTCTTGATTTCTATCAGTTTGACAACTAGTGCTACTAACGCAACTAGTAAAGTCGCAAAGGAATACACCAATGTCAACGCTTCATAGACTGATAAAGAACAACCCCCTTTTGATAGATTTAATGAAGATGCTCATAAGCATCACCTACCTTTATAGAGATTGCCACCGCTTTAAAACTTTCTACGCAGAGAGTGTACCATAAATGAATTGTGAAAAACAGTATATTGTGACAAAATTTATACGCTTCATAGAGGAAATACCGTTTTCTAAAGATCATTTTGGGAGACGGTATTTTTTATGGATAAATCGATATTTATCAAGAATCATCATCCAATTCACGCTAGATAACAAAATCATTCCAAAGTTGTATGGACAGTTTTATAAGATAAACATATAATAAAGACAACAAAAGGGGGAATACAAATGAAAGATGTAACCAATAGTGCCAATCGAAGCGATAGAAATCAACAAGGAAAGAGTTTTCGATTAAATTTTTCAAAATCAATTTTATATGTTATTGCAGTAATTATTATTGCACTATACTATTATAAAAATCTACCACCAATTCATTATGCTTCACCTGCTTTCTGGGTATTTTTAGCCTTGATTTTAGTATTAGTTGGAACCATTGAATGGGTGACAGGAGCTAGTATTGCTTTTAAAACTAGCACTAGTAAGTTTTCTTGGGAGCAAGTGAGCCAGTCTAAAAGTCACTTAGTTTCTAAAATTGTATTATCAATAGTTGGAGTTTTAATCGTTATTGCTGCGGCAAGTCATTTTATTTTGTCTCCATTATTTTTTGCAGAATCGTATTCAAAAATGATTCAAGTTCAAAATGCAGATTTTGCGACAGATTTTCCTAAGACTGATGTAACACAAATTCCATTAATTGATCGTGACACAGCTTCAAGATTAGGTAATCGTAGAATAGGGGCCTTAACTGATTTAGTATCTCAATTCGAAGTAGCAGAAGATTATACGCAAATTAATATTCAAAATCATCCGTATCGTGTCTCTCCATTAAAATATGCAGGATTTTGGAAATGGTTCTCAAACCATCAAGAAGGAATCCCAAATTATATGCAAGTGGATATGGTAACGGGTGATGTAGAAGTGAAGAAACCGGAACAGCCGATTCGTTATAGTGAAGCAGAGTACTTCAATCGTAATATTCATCGTCATTTACGTTTCCATCATCCATTTACATTATTTGGTAGTCCAAGTTTTGAAGTCGATGATGAGGGGACGCCGTATTATATTGCTTCAACGTATAGTCGTAACTTTTTCTTAAGAGAGCCTGAAGTGAATGGTTTAATTACGGTGAACGCTCTGACAGGTGAAAGTAAGCATTATAATTTACAAGAAATTCCTCATTGGGTAGACCGTGTGTATAGTGCGGAATTAATTTTACATCAGTTAGAAATGAATGGAAAATATAAATTAGGATTCTGGAATACGATTTTTTCTAAAAAAGGAGTGACAGTTCCTACAAAAGGGTATAACTACTTACCAATGAATGATGATATTTACCTTTATACAGGGATTACTTCGGTAGCTTCAGACAATTCAAATATTGGATTCGTGTTAGTTAATACTCGTACAAAAGAAGCAAAAATGTATCCAATTTCTGCGGCAGAAGAGTTTTCTGCAATGAGTTCAGCAGAAGGTAGTGTCCAAGAAACAGGGTATAAAGCAACCTTTCCACTACTCATTAGCCTCAATGGCAGACCGATGTATATTTTATCCTTAAAAGATGGTTCAGGTTTGATTAAAAAATACGCCTTAATCGATGTAGAAAATTATCAAAACGTATATGTAGAAACAAGCGTCAACCGTTTGATTCAAAAATATGAACAATCTGCACCGACAGAACAAGTTGGAACAGAAAATGATGATTCTGTAACAAGTGTGATAGGTAAAGTTCAAGATATTCAAGGTGTGGTAATCAACGGAAATACGATTTACTATTTATTAGTGGATGAAAAAGTGTATCGTGCTCCAGCAACGATTGAAAACCATTTACCATTCTTACAAAAAGACAAAATGGTAGAAATGCAAGTAACTTCTCGTGGAGAAGTTCGGAATATTGTGATTAAATAAAAACAAAAGCATACGAGATGACGAATCTGGTATGCTTTTTTGTTTAGTGAAAAGATGGAAATTTTATTTACTATTTTTCTTCCTTGAAGATTGACGATTTTGTTTTTTGCGTTCAATTCTTTGTTTTTGTTTGATTTCTTGTGTGAGTTTTTTCTTATATCCAGGTTTGACATTTTTTTTCGCTTTTTTAATCATTCCTTTTAATCGAGGATCTAAGTCAGAACTTTGGGTGTTTTTTCTTTTTTCACGACGAGAGCGGTCATAACTTTCGACTAATTCGCCATTTTTTAATTCCATTGTTTCAAATGAGATTCCTTTAGCTTCAAGGGTTTGGATGGCTTGTTCTTGGTTAGGTGTGTAGAAAGTGATGGCTTGTCCTGCTAAACCATTTCGACCCGTACGACCAACACGGTGAATGAAAAATTCTAATTCATCTGGAATTTCTAAGTTAATGACATGAGAAACACCTTCAATATCAATCCCTCGAGCCGCTAAATCTGTTGCTACTACATATTGATAGTCCATTTGTTGAATTTGCTTCATCACACGACGACGCTCACGAGCAGGAATATCTCCATGAATCGTTGCTACTTTTAAATTTTTCTCACGTAAAAATTTTGTCACTTCATCCGCTTTTTGTTTTGTATTGACGAAAATTAACATTAAGTATGGATGTCCCAACGTAATTAATTCAAATAATACTTCTAATGGATTTTGTGTTTTCGTTACTAATAATTGATTCGTAATCGTTGGAGAAACAATTTGTTTATTTTCTACATGAATAATTTTTGGATTTCCAAGATATTTTTTAAGGAATGGTT